>JAFUBX010000026.1 GCA_017459985.1 Parasporobacterium sp. | reverse complement strand
CAAATAACCAGAAGGAGTGTACATTATGGGACAAGTATTTGAACTGATCATGCTGATCTGCTTCGGCCTTTCCTGGCCGACCTCTGTTTTAAAATCCTATCGGTCCAGGACGGCGAAGGGCAAGAGCCTCTTTTTCGAAATTTTCATTTGGGTGGGGTATGTTGTCGGCGTCATCGGCAAATTCGTCTCCCATAATATAACATATGTCCTGATCATCTATGCGATCAATATTATTATGGTAAGCATCGACATCTGTTTGTATTTTCGCAACACCAAGCTGGACAAACTGGCGGAGGCGCAGAAGAACTGATCCGGGTTCTCTTTTGTGCCATAAGGGATAGCGTCTGCCACCTGGTACAATTGGTGCATGATGCCAGAACTGCAACACATTTTTTGCGGTTACGTTTGACTGTCTTCAACCGTAATCGCTATTTTTATGCAGTGTTTCAACCGTAACAGGCGTTTTTGTGCAGCCATACGGTCTGTCAGTCAACCGTAATCGACATTTTTGTGCAGATCCTGGAGGGGAGCCGAAAGAATTTCATGGGATTCCGGGCGAAATATGATATGATGAACAAAACAGGAAAGGGAGAAGCCATGATATTCTATTTTACCGGGACCGGAAACAGCAGGTATACAGCCAGGAGGATCGCGGAGATTTCCGGCAGAGAACTGATTGACATCAATGAGAAGATAAAACGGCAGGATACCGGGAGTATCGACGCGGGAGCAGAGGTCGTGTTTGTGGTTCCGACCTATGCCTGGCGGATCCCGAAGGTCGTGGAACAATGGATCCGGGATACGCATTTTACCGGTGCTGCAAAGGCCTGGTTCGTGATGACCTGTGGAGATGAGATCGGAAATGCCGCCGGATACAACCGGAAATTGTGCGAAGAAAAGCATTGGGAGTATATGGGAACCGCACAGATCGTGATGCCGGAAAACTACATTGCCATGTTTGCAGTTCCGAAACCTTCCACCGCACGGAAAATCATTCAGAATGCGCAGCCCCGGATCGAGACGGCGGCGGAAGCAATCGCTGCCGGGCGGATGCTCCCGGAAGAAAAAGCCACCTCCATAGACCGGATAAAAAGCCGCATGATTAATCCGGTGTTTTATTCCCTGTTTGTGAAGGCGGATGCATTCCGGGCGACCGATCAATGTGTCGGGTGCGGCAAATGCGGGGAGCTTTGCCCTCTGAATAATATTAAAACCGAGGGCGGAAGACCGGTGTGGCAGAACCGCTGCACCCACTGTATGGCCTGCATCTGCTGCTGTCCGGTGGAAGCGGTGGAATATGGACGCAAGAGTGTGGGAAAGCCAAGATATTATCTTGATGTGTAAAAGGATTCTGCAGCAAAATGCCATCTGCAGGTATCATAAACAAGATGCCCGGACCGGATCGGCGTGTTCGCGTCCCTTCCCCTGCCGGAGATCGAAGCATCGATCCGGTAGATCCGCAATTGCAGGGAAAAGCTGTCCATCAGATTTTTCTGTATGCCGACGAATGCAGGAGGCCTTTATCTGGGAAGCCTGGCCGTTTCCGATCATGGAGTTTTTCTTTGATACGACGAGGGCCGTGGCCAATCTGATCCTGCATGGCATTGTACACCGTTATCCGAATCTGAAATTCATTGTTCCGCATGCCGGGGCTTATCTGCCGATCCTGTCCGACCGGTTCGCAATCCTGACCAGAGTACTTCCCGCGGATTCTGCGGATGCGATCAATGAGGCGGACGGTCAGCTGGATTCTGCGCTGGACGAGGGGCTAATGAAAAAGATATACCGGGATAATCCCGCACAGCTTCTGGGATAAATACCGGCTGCATAAATACAGTCTTGCATTTCCCTGCGTTTTGGTTAAAATAAAAAAAGTTTTACGTAAGATGCAGGGGCTGTCTGAGAAATGAAGAATTACAAAATGATACAAACAGCATTGTATAAACTGGCGCCGATCCTTCTGATCGTCTGTCTGTGTTTTGGCATGACGGTATTTGCGCAGGAGACGGAAGACTGGGAGGAAAATGTATTTTCCCTGAGTCTTCGTGATGCGGGCGACAGTGTTGAGGCACTGCAGGAAGGTCTTTCCGCCCTGGGATATTATGACGGCGAGCCAGATGGGGTATTCGGCGAGGATACGATGGAGGCGCTGATCGCATTTCAGGAGGATTACGGTCTTCTGGCCGACGGCGTCGCAGGACCGGATACAATGAAAATGCTGGAGGATTTCTCCGGGATTGCGGTCGGCGGAGATTCCGGATGGTCTGCATGGGACGCTCCGGAAGATGTGATTGACGGGAACGACCCGGAAAATACGGCTGACGGGGCTGACCCGGAGAATACGGATGGCGGGGACGACCTGGAGGAGCCGGATGAAGATCCGGACGACCGGATTCCGTTCTATACGGACTGGTGGTATCAGGTCGATGAGGAAACCGCGGATCAGCTTCATGAGATCTTTGATTCCATTACAGACGAGGAAATGACTCCCTATGAGAAACTGGAGAGCTGTTTCTATTATATCGCGGATCGTCATATTTATGAGTATAAGGAGACCCGGATCCCGTTTTATACAGCCCTGGACTGGCCCCTGGTCTATGTGGATGACATGCTGACGCTGGAAGAAAGCGATTGCCACGGTTATGCCGCGATGTTTGGCTTCCTTGCCGCACTGTGCGGGTATTCGGATGACGTTGTCTGGTGCATGACGGAAAATGGGGATCACGCCTGGGTGGAGATCGACGGACTGGTTTATGATCCGATCTTCTTCCGCTCTCCGAACTGGTCAACCTGGGTTTTCGGATGGACATACGAAGAAGGGCTGGATTATCAGTTTGGATACGGGTATGCCGATCCGGAAAATGACCCGGAAACCTTTGTCCGGATCCGGGTTCCTGAATTCTGAGAATTGTGGAAACTAACGAATTATAATAATCGAGCAGGGCGGTTTCATCCTCCCTGCTCGATTGGTATCTGTGATAATGATCTGTTTTCTGTAAACCCCCTGACAGCAGCTGTCACTGACTGTTATTTCTTAATTGCGGAGAAGTCCAGTTCATCGTCATCGTTGACCGGTTCTGCATGTTTGCAGTTCGGGCAATAATACATCTTTTTACTGTGAATCTCCAGATGAGTCCCGCATACCGGGCAGGGGAAATTCGTGATTTCAACAGTAATCTCGTTCTTTTCTGTGCTCATTATGAAAACCTCCTATATAATGTTACCTAGAATATAATCCAAGAAACTCAAAAAGTAAAGCGTTTACAAGGAGGAATCCACAGGCAGCGCAGGTTCATTCACTGTTGCCGGAAACATTATCTGCAGCGGCAGATTATTCATCCTTTCCGGAGAAAACAGAACCGATCTTGCCGAGCACACTCTTTGCACCGTCAACAATCTTGTCATCAATGTCAGTCTTGTCCAGTACGCCCTGTACTTTGTCCTTCAGGCCTTTAGCTGCATCGGCGACCTTCTCATCAATGTCGGTTTTGTCCAGCACGTCCTGCACTTTGTCCTTCAGGCCCTTGGCTGCGTCGACAACCTTCTCATCAATATCGGTTTTGTCCAGAATGTTCTGGATCGTGTCCGAAATACCGCTCTTTACTTCTTCTTTGTTCTGATCTTCGTTGATACCCATGTTTGCGCTCCTTTCACACAAATAATCCCTCATCCTGGCAGCCCGTATCCTGGAACCGTCCGGTGAAGTCTGAGATGATCCTTTGTTTTCAATGGTTTCATAATAAACGCCGGAAAGTCGCTTGTCAATATTCAAGAATTCGAGCCTCTCCGGCTTGCCGAAAAAATGCAGCAATGCGTGAAAGAGCATATAAATCCGGGTTCAATTATGATATATTGTAAAAAATTAAACAGTGACGGAGAACAGGATATGAGAATTGCAGTTACTTATGAAAATGGAAATGTTTTTCAGCATTTCGGACACACGGAATCGTTTAAGATTTATGAGATAGAAGACGGCAGGGTAGTCTCTTCGGAAGTGATCGGCTCCAATGGCAGCGGTCACGGGGCGCTGGCAGGAATGCTGGACAGTCAGGGCATTGATGTGCTGATCTGCGGCGGGATCGGAGGAGGTGCTGTGGCTGCGCTGCGGGACAGAGGGATCGAGTTGTGTGCCGGAGCGCAGGGCAGCGCAGATGAAGCGGTGGAAGCATATCTGCAGGGCAGGCTGGAAAATACCGGGGCGAACTGCGACCATCACGGCGAAGGTCATTCCGGCGCAGACCATACCTGCGGGACGTGTGAAGGCGCAGAATCCTGCGGCGGGTCTCAGCCTGCAATCAAAGGAAAAAATGTTGGCCGGACCTGCCGGACCCATTATCGGGGAACCTTCAATGACGGAACCCAGTTTGACTCTTCCTATGACCGGGGCGAACCGCTGGAATTCGTGTGCGGCGCCGGCATGATGATCAGAGGATTCGACGCGGCAGTTGCCGGAATGGAAGTCGGAGAGGCTGTGGATATCCATCTGATGCCGTCGGAAGCATACGGTGAGCCGGATCCGCAGGCGATCCTGACTGTGGAGATCAGCCGGATGCCCGGATCGGAAAATCTGTCGGTGGGAGAACAGGTTTATCTGCAGAATATGTACGGGCAGCCGTTCCCGGTAAAAGTCACCGACAAGGATGACACCACGATCACCTTTGACGCCAATCATGAAATGGCCGGAAAAGAACTGAATTTTCACATTGAACTTGTCGAGGTGCTGGACCGTTAGATGAGATACCGGACCGAGGAATGAAGAGGATTTCATGATGGGAGGAAGTAAGATGCATTTTGAAATCAGCTGGAAACGTGTATTGATGAGTGTGATCGGTGTCCTGGTCTGTGGGCTCAGCGTAGGCATTTTCAAAAGAGCGGAGCTGGGGGTGGATCCGTTTCAGTCCCTGATGAGCGGCCTGAATGTGGTGATTCCGATCAATTTCGGAACCCTGTATGTGATCGCAAATGTGCTGCTGCTGATCTTCGCGCTGATCTTTGACCGGAAGAAAATCGGAATTGCCACAGTGATCAATCTGTTTCTGATCGGTTATGTGGCGGATTTCAGTCTGAATATTCTGACCAGGATAATCCCGGAGGCCAGCCTTCTGGGACGCTATGTGCTGCTGCTGGCGGGAGTGGTATTGATGTGCCTGTCTTCTGCATTTTACTTTACCGCTAATCTGGGCGTTTCCACGTATGATGCGGTAGCGCTGGTGATCTCGGAGCGGCAGAGCAAAGTAAAGTTCCGCTATTGCCGGATCATGACGGATCTGGTCTGTGTCCTGATCGGCGCGGGTCTGTGTCTGCTGGGCGGATACTCGATTTCAAAGGTGTTCACGGTTGTCGGGGTCGGAACGATCATTACCGCGTTTTTCATGGGCCCCCTGATCGAATTCTTTAATGTTCATGTCGCAAGGCCTTTCCTGGAGGGGAAAAAGAGATCCTCCTGAAGGCGGCTGACGAAAAGAGACCTTCCGGAAGACGGCCGGCGGAAAGAATCTTCTGGGAAATCCGGAAGATCCGGAAAAGAAATCTTCCCGGCGGATGCTTGACACGAAAGTACAATCAGATTAGAATAATTCCGAAGTTCATATTGAAAGGCAGGGGTGCTGGCTGGGCCGGCTGAGATCACACGAAGTGTGGGACCCTGAACCTGATCCGGATAATGCCGGCGTAGGAAGTCGATTTTGCTCAAATGAAGCCGTTATGCGCTGGCCGTGCATGACGGCTGTTTTCATGGGATGAAGAAGGTACTGTCAAAATTATCACCGGTGATCGTTATCGTGGGATTGCTGGTTATATGGGAGATTATCGTACGGGCGTTTCAGCTGCCCGTGTATCTGCTGCCCTCTCCATCTGTGATCCTGAAAGCCCTGATCAATGACATTTCCACCCTTCTGTATCATTCCTCGGTGACGGTTCTGGAAGCCCTGATCGGGATGGCTATTTCTTTTGCGGTGGCGGTGGTCGTCGGGATCCTTATGGATATGTTCCCCGGATTCAAACGGAGTATTTATCCGATTCTCGTGGTGACCCAGACCATTCCGGTCATTGTGCTTGCTCCGCTTCTGATCATTTATATGGGATTCGGATGGGGTCCCAAGATCCTGACCGTCGTACTGATGTGCTTTTTTCCGATTGTTGTCAGCTTCAGCGACGGACTGACCCAGATGGATGAAAGCTACATCAATCTGATCCGGACGTACGGGGGAAATAAGCTGCAGCTGTACCGGATCGTGAAACTGCCGTCGGCATTTATCTCTCTGATCTCCGGACTGAAGGTGGCTGCTACCTACAGCATTTCCGGCGCTGTGGTCGGAGAATGGATCGCATCCGGCAGCGGACTGGGATACTATCTGATCCGGGCCAAGAACAACTATCTCCTGGATAAGGTGTTTGCCAGTGTCGTTGTGATCATCATCCTGAGCCTTTTGATGAATGGTCTGGTCAAACTCTGCGGGCGGCTGGTTCTGCCCTCCGGGGCCGGATTGAACCCAAAAAAACGCAGAAGTCTTCGCAAAAACCTTGTAACAGTAAGGAAGGAGTCATAATGAAGAAAACATTCACAATCGCAGTAACTGTATTGGCACTTGCAGTCTCTTTGCTGGCAGGAACGGTGATGGTTCATGCAGCGGAAGAGGAAGAACTGAAAAAGGTGACGGTCATCCTGGACTATGTTCCCAACACGAATCACACAGGGATGTACCTGGCTCTGGAGAAGGGCTACTATGCCGAAGAGGGTCTGGATGTCGAGATCATCGAACCGACGGAAGGAGCCACTAATTCCCTGATCGCCAATGGCGTCGGAACCTTCGGTATCGCTTATCAGGAGGATGTAACCCTGGCTCTGGCGGCGTCTGATCCGCTTCCCATCAAGACCATTGCAACCCTGATCCAGCACAATACCTCCGGATTTGTCACCCTGGCAGACAGCGGGATCGAGACGCCTGCGGACTGGGAAGGCAAAACCTACGCCGGATGGGGCGGACCGGGAGAAAACGCTGTAATCCGTGCCGTCATGGAGCAGGCCGGAGTCGATCCGGACAAACTGACCCAGGTCATCGCGGACGGACTGGGATTCGAGTCCCTGGGAAGAGCCTGCGATATTATGTGGTTTTTTGAAGCCTGGGACTGCGTGATCGCGGAACGGGCCGGAGTTTCTTTGCACTATGTTCCCTGCAATGAACTGGACGAGCGGCTGGATTATTATACCCCGATCATTGTTGCCAATGTACAGACTCTGGAAAATGATCCGGAAATGGTGAAGGCTTTTCTGCGGGCAACGGAAAGGGGGTATCAGGACTGCATCGCGGATCCGGACGGAGCAGCAGAGATCCTTCATAAATATGCACCGGACTATGACCTGGATATGCTGAAGGAGTCCCAGCAGATCCTCGCAGGGAAATATATTGAAGATGCGCAGCAGTGGGGCGTCATGAAGGAAGAGGTCTGGGAAAACTATACAGATTTTATGGTGGAATACGGAGTTCTGGAAGAGGCAGTACCTGCAGACCGGTGCTTTACCAATGAATTTCTGGACTGATGAATTGCTGCGGATGGGTGATTGATTGAAGGAACGGGATGAAATGAAGCTTCAGGTGGATCATCTTAATTTTTCATATGGAAAGGACCTTCCGGTGGTGCTGAAGGATATCTCCTTCTCAGTCAGAGAGGGAGAATTCATCAGCCTGCTGGGGCCCTCCGGCTGCGGAAAATCCACGCTTCTGAATCTGCTGTCCGGGATCCGGAGCGGATATACCGGGGATATTTTTGTGGAAGATCAGAAGATTACCGGGATTTCAGCGCATTTTGCCTATATGCCGCAGAATGATCTGCTCCTGAACTGGAGAACGATCTTGGATAATATCTGCCTCTACGGGGAGATCCACCATAAGAAAAAAGAAGTGATCCCAAAAGCCTTGGAGCTGATGGACAGATTCGGTCTCGGGGGCTGCGAGCAGAAATATCCGAATGAGCTCTCCGGCGGGATGCGGCAACGGGCGGCATTTCTGAGAACCGCCCTGTGCGAGGCGGATATTTATCTTCTGGATGAGCCCTTTGGCGCGCTGGATGTCATAACCCGCGGGGAAATGCAGGACTGGCTGCACGATCTGTGTGCTGGCCTGCACAAGACAATTCTTCTGGTCACCCATGATACCGACGAGGCGGTTTATCTGTCGGACCGGATCCTGGTGCTGGGAAGGGCCGGCGAGGGGATCCGGGATGAAGTGGTGATCGAAGAACAGAACCGGGACCGGGAGTGGCTGTTCCGGCAGAGCCGGCTGCGCAGCCAGATCCATCATATTATCAGCGACAGGGAGAGCACAGATGAAGCCGGGTGAAGCCGCAGGGTACAGCTGGATGACGCCGGATGGCAAAACTGTGGGGCACAGCCGGGCGGTGTCAGATGGCAACACTTCGGGGTACGGCCGGGCGGTGTCAGATGGTCAGAAACCCCCGGCAGTTCTGATCGATGCCCACGCCCATGTCTGCAGTTATGAGGATCCGGAACTGGTCCGGCAGGAGATTTCCTTCCGCAGGCGGAGCAGGATCTGTACCTGCTTCAGCACCGGAACTCCGGTTGAGTGGCAGTATGTCACCGAGGTCCTGACATCTTTGCCGGATCATTTCCGGGAACGGAAGGATCTGCCGGGAACCGTGTCCTCAGATAAAACGGCTGTGAATTTCCGGGAGGATGTGCCGCCGGCGAAGTCCTGCGATACGGCGGTTCCGGGCGTTTGGGTGACATTTGGGATTCATCCCTGGTATGCAGATCAATTTCATCCGCAGGACTGGATGGAACTTTACCGGCAAAGTCCCCTGATCGGGGAAATCGGTATGGATCAGCTTTGGTGCGATGTGCCGCTTTCCATTCAGAGAGAAATTTTTGAGGTGCAGCTGCAGATCGCAGCGGACCTGAAGAAACCGGTGGTCCTTCATACCAAGGACTGCGAAGCGCAGATCGCGGAGATGATCCGGGATTTTCCGGAGCCGGTGCTGGTCCACTGGTATTCCGGAACCGAAAAGGATCTGGAAAGCTATCTGCAGCTTAACTGCCGGTTTACCTTAGGCCCGGACACTTCATTCTCCGAAAATCATCTGCTGCTGTCAAGGGTACCCGCCGACAGGCTTCTGACGGAAACCGATGGGATTGGCGCAGTACTCTGGGCGTATGAACAACATGGCCGGAAGGTGAAAACCTCCGCCGGATCCGCCGGCAATATTTGTCGGGATTCCCGGGAGGACTGTCCGGACTCGCGGGATGGTTCTCCAGACCAAGGGGAAGACCATGCCGGTTCCCGGGACAATCGATTCCAGCTGATCTCTGATACGCTGAAGGAGACGGTCCGTTGTCACGCGGCGCAGTTCGGTCTGACCAGGGAAGAATCCAGGCAGCAGATCAGAGACGTATTTGCCGGATTGCTGCCGGCAGCGATAAAGACAGGCACGCAGAGCGATCTGTAAGGTCAGCACTTCAGAAGGAGAATGCGATGATCTATATTATCCGACATGGGCAGACGCAGATGAATCAGGCGTTTGCACTGCAGGGCAGAACCGATCTGCCCCTCAATGAGATGGGGATCCGGCAGGCGGAGCAGACGGGATGCTGGTTCCGGGACCATGGAATCCGGATTGACAAAGTGTACACGAGCCCATTGGATCGGGCCGTTAAGACCGCGCAGCTGGTGATCGACGTATCGATGGCGCCGGCAGCATCGGATGTTTCCGGAGCTTTCATCCCGGTGTTGATCGATGACCGGCTGATTGAGATGGATTATGGTCCGTATGAAGGGATGAATCTGAAACATCCGGCTCCGGAAGTGCTGGAATTCTTTCAGGATTTTGTCAATCATCCGGCTCCCACCGGGATGGAACCGCTGGCCGATGTCGTGGGCAGGCTGGGAACATTTCTGGAGGAGATCCGGGAGGAAGCGGCAGAGCGGAATATCCTGATTTCCACCCATGCCATCGCCATGAAAGGCGCACTGGAATATCTGACTCCCGATTCAAATGGAAGTTACTGGTCCCGCAATATCCGAAACTGTGCCGTGTACAGGGCCCGAGTGATTGACGGTCGATTCACGGTACCGGAAGAACTGGAGACAGAAGTGCAGAAGACTCTGTGATCCTCTCCCACGCCGGCTTTCCTTTTCCGCATGACCTTTCCCGCCGGGCAGGCATGCGTTTTTTTATGTTTTTCTTTTCCGCATGATCGCCATGCTGACGATGTCGGGAAATTTCATTCGGAAGGTAAATTCAGAAAAAGCTTATGAATTCCATATGCTGCCTTCCGTTTTCCGGGCAAATCACCGGAAATCCGGAAGGTAATTTCAGAAAAAGCCTGTAAACTCCATACTAGGCCTTCCGCTCTTACTCTGTATCCGTCGTTCGCTGAAGTGCACCTTTGCGGATACATTCCGGACTCTTCTGTATTCTCTTTTCCGGAATCATGTTTGATTGCGGATACAGGAGCAGGTTTCTGTATTCTATAATCGATAAAAATATACGATTACGGATACATTACAGGCGAAAGTATCTGACACAGCAAATTCCGGATTTGAGAGCATACGGATGCTTTTTTTCAGAAATACACGTACAGGAATATGCGTAGTCCAAAGGTCTTTGGGTGATCAGCTAAATAATTGCCAATTACTATCCCTGCGCTGATCCGGAAAACAGGGATAGCAATTGGCAGTTTTTTTATATACGGTCCGAATTGCGAGGTAGAAGAGGACCCGGACTGGACTAGATATGAAATTATTGAAAAATCATATCCCTGTTTTGAAATTGAAAACAGGGATAGAAAGTGATGTTTTTTCAAAATATGGTCCAAAAGGAGGGTCCTGAGAGAGCCTAAACTGGACCATATATGAAATTATTGGGAAATCCTATCCCTGTTTTCGCAAAAATGACAGGGATAGTAAATGACGATTATTTCCAGGATAGTCCAGATGGCAGGATGGAAGCAAGTATGGATGAAGTTAACAGCGGCATGGACTTTACGGCACATTCGACAGCAGGAAGGCACCCACCCAAGGTACAGAAGATCCCAATCTTTCGGCAGCCGCTGCCGAAAACATCGAGCATTGCGGAAAATATTTTTATTGGAAAAAGTTAAGAACCATCAGTCTGTGTTCATATATAAGCTGTAAGAAAGAAAGGAAGGGCAGCTGAGATGAAAAAGAGCAGAATGATGGAACGGACGGAGGCATTGCTGGAAGAATGTCTGGTCAGAGTCGCAGAAAACCGGAAACAGCGGGAAATGTGTCAGCCCGGCATAGGCGCCCCGCAGCAGCACGCCGGGCAGGAAACCACATTGCAGGAACTGCTTCGCGGTTATCATAGGGGCCTTCGTACACAGAAATACAGAACAGCTCTGAAATCATCAATTGAAAGAGTGTTGTTTTTTCTGGAGGAAACGGAAGGCGTCTGTCCCTTCAATGAAAATGAGATCCTGCGGGATATGATCTATATTGCTGAAACAATCCATCGGGAGCATGGAAATCCTGTGCAGCAGGGGTATGAAAACTACGGAAACCCTTTCCACCGGGAGCATGGCGATCATGGAAATTATGAAAATTATGAAAATCATGGCAGTTATGGCAGAAACTATGCAGTCCTGATCAGAAGAGAACTCATCAGAAAGACGCGGATCAGGAAAACCATCTGCCGGGCGGCTGCAGTTACCGCGGCTATCGGAGTCCTGGTGCTGGGAATGATCCTGGTCAAATCCCTCAGACAGGATATGATCGACATCGCTGCAGCGAAAGTCGTTTCCGATCTTGCGGATACCATCCGGCCGGTACTGTCCGGTATTTTCCAGTAAACGAATCATCAGAAGGCAGAGGAAGGTACGGATTTGCTGCAGGGCAATGCCGTTTTCCCCTGATCAAGGGGAAGTCCCGGAAGAGGGCCGGATCTGATGCTTTCATGAAATCATACACTTCTCCGCTGCGGCATGCGCGGAGCAGGTGTATGACAGGCAGCTCAATCACAGATCATCTGTCCTTCGGGCTCAAGAGACAGGTTTCATCTCCAGGTCCAAGAGGACAGGTTCCATATCCGGGTTCAGAAAAATAGATTTCATGGGTGCCGAAACCGCAGTTTCATGATACTATACAAGAGGATGCAGAGCATCCTCTTGTACGCGTCCGGGGATCCTGCCGGATCACTCTCCCCGGAGATTCAAAATAACGGAGGTGCGGGATGAAAAAATATGTGATTGCCATGGATCAGGGGACGACCAGCTCCCGGTGTATTTTATTTAATGAAAAAGGAGAGATCTGCAGTATTGCCCAGAAGGAACTGGTGCAGGTCTACCCGCAGCCTGGATGGGTGGAGCATGATCCGATGGAGATCTGGTATTCCGTCATGAGTGTGACGGTGGAAGCCATGCAGCGGGCCGATGTGACTGCCGCGGACATTGCAGCGATCGGAATCACTAACCAGAGAGAAACCACCATCGTATGGGATGCGGCCACCGGCAATCCCATTTACAACGGCATCTGCTGGCAGTGCCGCCGTACATCGGACCGGATTGAGCAGCTTCGGTCTGACGGATTGGCTGACATGATCCATGCGCGGACCGGTCTGATCCCGGACGCTTATTTTTCGGCCAGCAAGATCGAGTGGATCCTGGACCATGTTCCAGGAGCAAGGAAACGGGCAGAGAACGGAGAACTCCGGTTCGGAACCGTGGATTCCTGGCTGATCTGGAATCTGACAGAGGGCAGAGTTCACGTTACCGATTATACCAATGCTTCCCGGACCATGTTGTTCGATATTCACAACCTGTGCTGGGACCAGGAGATCCTGGATTATTTCCGGATCCCCGCCTCCATGCTGCCGGAAGTGCGGCCATCCAGCTGTATCTACGGCGAGACCCTGAAATTCGGAGACCCCATCCTTGTGGCGGGGGATGCGGGCGATCAGCAGGCCGCGCTGTTCGGTCAATGCGGTTTTTCCCGGGGTGATGTGAAAAATACCTACGGAACCGGAGGATTCATGCTGATGAATACCGGCAGTCAGCCCGTGATCTCGGATAAAGGACTTCTGACCACGATTGCCGCGACTTCGGACGGATCAGTGCAGTATGTCCTGGAGGGCAGTGTTTTCATTGCGGGTGCAGCAATTCAGTGGCTGAGAGATGAGCTGCGGCTGATCGACCGGGCATCCGAAACAGAGTATTTCTGCGAATCGGTGGAGGATACCAACGGAGTCTATGTGGTGCCGGCCTTCTCCGGAATGGGAGCACCTTACTGGGAACCCTATGCCAGAGGAACCATCGTCGGCCTCACCCGCGGGGCGGGAAAAGCCCATTTGATCCGGGCGATGGTGGAATCCCTGGCATACCAGACCAACGACCTGCTGCAGTTTATGAGGACCGCATCCGGACTTGAGATTGCGGCGCTGAAGGTGGATGGCGGCGCCTGTGCCAACAATTTCCTGATGCAGTTCCAGGCGGATATTTCCGATGTGCAGATCCAGCGGCCGGAGTGCATCGAAACGACAGCCCTGGGAGCTGCCTATCTGGCCGGACTGGCAGCCGGTTTCTGGAAGGATCAGGATCAGATCCGGACAAACTGGAAATGCAGTCGGGTATTTGAATCCAGGGCAGATCAGGAAAAAAGAACCAGCCTGTTAAAAGGCTGGTCCAGAGCGGTCAATTGTGCGATTGACTGGGCCCATCATTAACAGGCCTATAAGGCCCATAAGGCCTGTAAAGTACGGTATCGGCCAATGGTTTACTGCCTGATGCAGGCACAGTCCGTCAGATCCGGTCTGTGAGCCATTTTTCCAGATCTTCATAGACCTGATTCCTGTCAAGTTCATTCAGGATCTCATGCCGGTCTTCGGGATAAAGCTTCATCTGCAGATCCCGGAGACCGGCTTCTTTATAGATCTGATAAGCGGCTTTGATATCCGCTCCGAACCGGCCGACCGGATCCTTGTCTCCGGAGACGATCAGCATCGGGAGATCCTTGGGAATGGCTCCGATATGCTCTTTGCTCTGGGCAATCTGAATTCCGGAAAACATATGATAATAGGCGTTGAGGGTAAAGACAAAGGTGCACCAGGGATCGGCCAGATATTTATCGACAATCGCGGTATCCTTTGTCAGCCAGTCATGGGTAGTGCGGGCAGGCTCAAACTGTTTGTTGTAACTGCCGAAGGCCATGTTGTTGACAAAGGCGCTGCGGTAGGTATCCCCTTTGAAAAGAGACAGCACACGGCAGATGGCTTTGCCGGCCCGCAGCACCGCGGCGGGCTGATTGCCGGTTCCCATAATGATAACGCCCTGAAGCCCCTCTCCGTGAAGTCCGATATACTGCCGCAGCAGGAAGGAACCCATGCTGTGCCCCAGCATGAAATAGGGAACGCCCGGAAACTGTTCTGCGGTGCGGGTCCTCAGAGTGTGAATATCTTCGATCACATACTGGTTTCCATGGGTCTTATGGAAATATCCGTGCTTCTCATCGGAAGTTACGGATTCACCGTGTCCCAGATGATCGTTTCCGGTCACATAAAACCCTCTGGCTGCCAGATATTCCGCGAACTCCTGATAGCGGCCGATATATTCTACCATGCCGTGGACGATCTGGAGCACTGCCCGGGGCTGTCCCTCCGAAGGAACCCATGACGAAGCGTGGATCTTTGTTTCTTTGTCTGCGGATAAATAATAAAAATCCTGTTTCATATTTCCCCCTTTTGCCCGGGCCTGCGGCCGGGAGTCTTTTCTGCTCTGTAGTGTACGTTCCCCGGAGCGGAAAGTCAATCTCCGGAAGGGTGTAGTGTTTTCTCTCAAAAGGGTACTTCATAGATAACCGGCAGTATGCTACAATCGGATTATCATTTTTACGGAGGAATAAATCGTGAAAAAGAAACTTTGTCTTATCCTTGTGATGTGTCTTGTTCTGGCTGTACCCGGCAGTGTATGGGCGGGCGAAGACCGGACATCCGGATATACCGCGGCGGACGCTGCGATCGAAGGCGTCAGCGAGGCTCAGGTGGAACAGATCTATCATTTTCTGGAACAAATCATCCGCACCGGTGTGATTGATACACTGGAAACCGGCACCCCCTCAGGGGATATTACAGCAGCATTTACCGCCGGGACCGACGGCGAAGGAAGAAAGGAACTGATCTTCGAAAACGGATTTGTGCCGCAGCCTCTGTCCGGCGATGCCGCAGATTCTGTCCGGGATCTTCAGATCACCCGGATCGGGGATACCCGGGACCGGAAAGAAATCCGCTTCCGGGCCGGATGGAACGGACAGATCAATGAATACCGGGCAGAAGCCGGGATCCCCGATGATCAGACCTGCGTGCTGTACAGCATCCGGCAGGATTATGCGGCAGAGATCATCGAGGCCGTCTCAGAGGTTTTCGAAGATTATACAGAAGAGTACATCGAGCCCTTATACAGTCCGGAAGAGTGAGCCTCAGCTTTTCAGCACCGACAGGATGATCCCGGCGACTTTGGCGGCGGCATCGTCCTGGGCAGCGGACTGCATGGTCTCAATATAAGAAGCACGATTGGTGTATACTGTCCTGACAGTGGATGCGAGGGCATCGGCTGTCAGGTCTTCTTCTTTAATCACAGCGGAGAAGCCGCGCTTCCGGAAAGATTCGGCATTCAGCAGCTGATCGCCCCGGCTTGCGTTGGTGCCGAGCGGGATCAGGACAGAGGGCTTTTTCAGGGCCGCCAGCTCATTGATCACATTGGCACCGGCCCGGGAGATCACCAGATCAGAGGCGGCAAACAGATGGGGCAGCTCCTCGTTGACATATTCATACTGCCGGTATCCGGCCAGATGGTCCAGGGATGGATCCGTCTTGCCCTTGCCGCAGATATGGATCACCTGGAAATCCTGCATCAGATCCGGCAGGGAAGCCCGCACCGCTTCATTAACCACCAGACTTCCGAGGCTTCCGCCGATGACTGTCAGGACCGGCCGGTTGCCGTCAAATCCGGTCATGGCAAGGCCTTCCTCCCGGGAACCGTTCATCAGCTCCTGACGGACCGGAAGTCCTGTGTGGACTGATTTGGACTGGGACAGATACCTGGAGGTTTCCGGAAAACTGAAGCATACTCTGGTTGCCCGGGGGATGGACAGCTTGTTTGCCAGCCCGGGAGACAGATCAGATTCATGGATCACGATGGGGATCCGGCGCTCGGAAGCTGCCATGATCACCGGAACAGAGACAAACCCTCCCTTGGAGAAGACCACGTCCGGCCTGTGGGTTTTCATATACCGACGGGCTTCATGAAGGCCCTTCAGGATCCTGGCCGGATCGGTCAGGTTCTTGACGTCCAGGTACCGGCGCAGCTTTCCGGAGGAGATGCCATAGTATGGAATGCCGGCGGCCTCCACCAGACCCTTTTCAATCCCTTCATACGATCCCATATATTCTATTTCGAATCCGGCCTGGCGAAGATAAGGCACCAGAGCCAGATTCGGCGTGACATGACCGGCGGTCCCGCCGCCCGTCAGAAGTATTCGTTTCATGCTGTTTAAACTCCCCTGTGATGGTATGGCCCGAAGACCGTAGCCATTATAACTTCTTTGGCCGCAGAATAACAGTGGAAATTTGGTGAACTTGGGCGGATTCTGCATTTTCCGGTTGTAACGAAAGGCTGTAAAGTGGTATATTTTATATTGTTTATCATAGGGGTACTATATGAATTTATTAATCAGAAACACCAGGCTGCTTCTTCCGGACGGCGACCGCTTTCGGGTGGAAGAAGCGGACCTTGTAATCAGAGGAGACAGGATCGGACAGATCCTTCCTCCGAAAGAAGCGAAGGCATCAGACGATACCAGGATCCTCGACGGGGAACGAAGACTCGTCATGCCGGGACTGATCAATGCCCATACCCATGCGTATATGGGGCTGTTCCGGAATTATGCCGATGATCTGGAGTTTTTTCAGTGGCTGGAGAAGGTCCAGCTCGTGGAAGACCGGATGACGCTGGAAGACAGCTATTGGGCGACCTTATTGTCCATTGCGGAGATGCTACGGACAGGCACCACCAGCTTTGTGGATATGTATATGCACAGCACGAAGACCGGGGCAGTGTCTGGTCCCGAAGGCGCAGTCAGCGCGGCGGTGAATGACAGCGGGATCCGGGCATTTCTGAGCCGGGGCATGGTGGGAGAAGCCTGTGACGATGGAACCAGACGGCGTCTTTCCGAATGGCTCCCGGAAATGGAGCTTCACCGGGACAATCCGAGGATCCGGTTCCTCTTAGGACCCCATGCGACCTATTCCTGCATGCCGGATCTGCTGAAACGGCTGCGGGACATCGGTCTGGAACGGCAGATGATGGCTACGATCCATATCGCGGAGAGCGAGACGGAATTCCGGAATATGGCCCGGGATCATGACGGGATCACTCCGGTACAGTACGTGGAGCAAAGCGGCCTGTTCGATCTTCCGGTGATCGCCGCCCACTGCGTTCAGGTGACGCAGGAGGATCTCAGGATCCTGAAGGAGCACAACGTCAGTGTGGCGATCAATCCCCGCAGCAACATGAAGCTGGGAAACGGATTCGCTCCGTTGGGGCGTATGCTGGAAGCCGGGATCAATGTGTGTCTTGGAACCGATGGCAGCGGAAGCAACAACACCCAGAACCTGTTCCAGGAGATGAATTTTGCCGGACTTGTATATAAAGGAGCGGAGAAAAAGGCCCGGTGCGTGGATGCGGAGGATGTCCTCAGGTTTGCCACCAGCCAGGGGGCGAAGGCCCTTCAGATGGAAGGGGAACTGGGCGTGATCCGTCCCGGCGCACTGGCGGATCTGATCCTGCTGGATCTTGACGTTCCGCAGTTTATCCCGGCCAATAATCCGGTCAGCGCCCTGGTATACTCAGCCAACGGATCAGAGGTCCGGACGGTGATCGTGAACGGTCAGATCGTCATGGAAGAAGGCCGGCTGCTGACCATTGATGAAAAGGAAGTATTTGCCCGCTGTGAAGAGATCTCTTCCAGACTGGGAATGAAATCATGAAAAGGAGATTGCAAAATGAAACATCTGAACATCAGATTCGGCGGAATCGACTGGCTGCCGGAGGAGGAAACAGAACAGTTTGAGGATGAAGCCCTGCTGGCGTACAGCACCCTCGTGGAAAAGAAGGGACCGGGAGCGGAATTTACCGGATGGGTGGAGCTTCCCGCGGCATACGATAAAGAAGAGTTTGACCGGATCAAAAAGGCCGCAGCAAAAATCCGCGGAGAATCCCAGGTTCTGGTCGTCTGCGGGATCGGCGGTTCCTATCTCGGAGCAGCGGCAGCGCTGGATTTCCTGAAGGGCGCCATGTATAACCTCAAGCTGAAGGGCTCCGGAAAGGATGACATCGAGGTGTATTTCACCGGCAATAACATGTCTCCCGCTTATATCAACGATGTAATCGAAATCATCGGAGACAGGGATTTCTCCGTGAATGTCATCTCCAAGTCGGGAACCACCATGGAGACCTCCATTTCCTTCCGGATCTTCAAGAAAATGCTGGAAGACAAGTACGGAAAGGAAGAAGCCGCTTCCCGGATCTATGCAACCACCGACAAGCGCAAAGGTGCCTTAAAGGGCCTTGCAGACAAGGAGGGCTATGAAGAGTTCGTGGTTCCGGACGAGATCGGCGGACGTTATTCTGTGCTGACGGCTGTCGGACTTCTGCCGATTGCCGCAGCCGGCTGTGACATCGATCAGCTGATGGCCGGCGCCGCTTCCATGAGAGAGGAACTGACGGCCCAGCCGGAGGAACTGAATGAAGCCCTGTGCTATGCCGCACTGCGGCAGCAGCTGTATGACTGGGACCGGTACATCGAGATCTTTGCCAACTATGATCCGGACCTCAGACTTCTGGGCGAATGGCTCAAGCAGCTGTTCGGGGAAAGCGAAGGCAAGGAAAACTTCGGAATCTTCCCGGCGTCTGTCAACTTCACTTCCGATCTTCACTCCATGGGACAGATGATCCAGGAGGGAGAGAGAAATATCTTTGAAACCGTAATCAATGTGGAAGCAGAGCCTCAGGATCCTGTGATCCCGGCTTTTGAAGAGGATTTCGACGGATTCAAATATCTGGAGGGACAGCCGGTAAGTCTGCTGAATCAGACCGCGGTGAACGGAGTTGCCCTGGCCCATATGGAAGGGGATGTTCCGCAGGTTTATATCGGAGTTCCGGACAAGACGGAGTTCAGCCTGGGCGAGCTGTTCTATTTCTTCGAATTTGTCTGCGGCGTCAGCGCCTACATCGAAGGAGTCAATCCCTTCAATCAGCCGGGCGTGGAAGCCTACAAGAAATCCATCAAGGAGCTGCTGGCAAAATATAAGAACTGAACCTGGAGAATCAGTCTTCTTCGATGATCTGGATCTCCAGATAATCGAAGTCGATCTCATCGATAAAGCTGTCCTGCGTGAACCGGGTCCTGGACCGTTTCCGGAATTCGGAAATATTGGAATCCAGCCAGATCGGCTGAGAAAGGTCAAACTGAAGGCAGATCTGTGAGACAGCGGAAAAGACCTTGTGGGTCCGGGTATCCCCGGAGGGATCCTGGACCGTCAGGTCTGCGATGATTTTATGATCTTTATACAGTTTGCCCCATAATCTGAACATGTGGGGATTGTAGCATATGGCGACAGACAATGACAAGCCCGGATATACCGGGAATACACAGAATCATGGGGGTGGTATGCATTGACAGATGAAATCAGGAAACTGAAAGAATGGATCGATCAAAGCAGCAATATTGTGTTTTTCGGCGGCGCGGGCGTGTCCACGGAAAGCAATATCCCGGATTTCAGGAGTGTGGACGGACTTTATAATCAGCAGTATGATTATCCGCCGGAGACGATCCTGAGCCATACATTCTTTATGAGAAATCCGGAGGAGTTCTACCGGTTCTATAAGGATAAGATGCTGGTTCTGGATGCCAGACCCAACAAAGCCCATCTGGCCCTGGCAAAATGGGAGCAGGAGGGCAAACTGAAAGCTGTGATCACCCAGAATATCGACGGACTGCATCAGGCTGCGGGAAGCAGGACCGTCTATGAGCTGCATGGTTCTGTGCACCGCAACTACTGCATGAAATGCGGAAAGTTCTTCAAGCCGGAATACATCCGGGACTGTGAGGGCGTTCCCCGCTGCGACGCCTGCGGCGGCATGATCAAGCCGGATGTGGTCCTTTACGAAGAGGGACTGGATAATGACACCATCGCCGGAGCTGTCACCGCCATCAGTCAGGCGGATGTCCTGATCATCGGCGGAACCAGCCTGGTGGTCTATCCGGCCGCCGGACTGATTGATTATTACAGAGGCAATAAACTGGTGCTCGTCAATAAGAGCAGCACGCCGAGGGATAAGGCGGCAGATCTGATCATTAACGGGAAAATCGGAGAAGTATTCTCCCAGCTGGTATAGGAGGGCAATTCATGGAAAACGAGAATAAGATACATGATGAGGACGGAATCGTTCTGGAACTGGGAAATGAGTCAGACGCTCCGGAGATGAATGAGACGCCGGAGGAACCGAAGATCGTTCTGGAACTGGGCGATGTTCTGGGAATCAATAAAGAGGAGCCTGCAGAAGAAGCCGTTCCGGAGGAAGAGGCTTCAGCGCAGGAGCCGGATCCGGAGGCAGAGGCCGCAGCAGAGCCTGTAGAGGAGCCGGAAGAGGATTTCAGCGAGCAGCGGGCGGAGGAAGTTGCCCGCCTGGAAGCCGTCAAGGAAGCAATGGCCAATCTTTCACAGACCGAACAGGCCTGCAAGGAGGCGGACAAGTCTCTGAAAGCAAAGCAGAAGGAGCTGGATGTCCAGAGAAAGAGAGTGGAAGAGAAGATCAATTCCGCAGTGAAGAAGGCCCGTTCCGAACTGGAAAAGGGATTTGACGAAGAAATCAACGCCGCGGAGAAAGCGATCAAAGAGGCGGAGACCCAGAAGAAAAACGCAAAGGCCGCTGCCATCAATGAGAGAATGAAGAGAGAGAACTCCTCCACGGTGGACGAGAACAAGGTGCTGACGGCGGAAGTGAAATCCAAATTCAGGGATTATAAGGTGCCCGCGATCTGCCGCTCCAGTCTGTACTACTCCCTGTTCATGCCGCTGAGGAAAACCGACTATCTGATCTGCGCGGCCGCTATTGTGCTCTTCGCAGGGGTGATCCCCTTTATTGTCACCCGGTTCTTCTCCAGTCTGTCCTCCCGGATCCTGATCTGGGTTCTTCTGGTGGTGGTATTTGCAGCGATCTATTTCCTGATCTCTTCCTGGACCAAGAAGGGAGAGAAAAATGAAGCCCTGAAGAGCATGCGCCACAATGTGGACCGGATCGCAGGCAATAAGAAATATATCCGGAACCGGAATAAGGATATCAAGGCAGACCCGGATGAAAGCCAGTATAATCTCTACGAGTATGACCAGGCTCTTGAAGCGGCCAGAATGGATTATGAAGATGCCAAAAACCGCCGGGAAGCAGCAGTGGAGAAATTCGAAAATGAAGACTCCGTTCAGCTCCGTGAGAACATGGAGGTAGAGAAAGCCCCGATGTTCCAGGAACTGGAGAAGGAGATCGAGCAGATCCGGGAAGACTACGCCGTAAAGACTGACCGATACAACGAAGCAGTCAGCGCCATGGAAGGATATAATGGTCTGTTCGGCGAGAAAATGATCAAGGCGGATAAGATTGACGAACTGATCTCCATTATCAGTGAAGGAAGAGCGGTTACGATCCAGGAAGCATTAAATGTCCAGAAGAGCAAGTAGGAACCGGAAGAAACGCAGACAGAGGAACCGGAGAGGCGGAAGGAAGCCGTTTATCATCCTGATCGTGATCCTGATCCTGATTGCGGCCCTGACCGTCGGGATTATCCTTTTTGAAAAATACAGGACGTTTTCCTGGTATTCGACGGACAGTACGATCTCGATCAGCAACTCCGAAGAGAATACGGAATATTACCAATACGGGAATGGCTATCTGAAATGTGCCGGGGACGGGATTATCTATTTTGACCGGAACCGGATCATCTGGAGCGAGTATTATTCCATGCTGCAGCCGATCACGGACATCTGTGAGGAATACATTGCCGCCGCGGATATCGGACAGAGGAATATTTACCTGTATGACAAAAGCGGCTTTGTGAACCGGATCAATCTGTCCCATAATATCACGGATGTGGAGGTCTCCCGGACCGGCATGGTGGCGGTGGCCTCCAATGAAGGCAATATCAACTATCTGGAGATCCTGGACCGGAACGGAAATGAGATCATGACGGAAAAGAGTGTCTTCTCTTCCCGGGGATATCTGATGGATCTGACCCTGTCGGACGATGGCACGAGGCTGGCGGCGGTCTTTGTGTCCATTGACAAGGGAACCCTGCGATCGAAGGTGGTTTTCTATGATCTTTCCGGAGAGAGCGGCAGTGACGATATTATCGTCGGTGTCTTCGATCAGTATGAGTCGATCATGATGACGACGATCCGGTTTCTGGCGGATGATACGGTCTGTGCCATCGGGGATCTGGGCATTTCCATCTATCAGTTTAAGGATGTGCCGGAGCTGGTTTATGAGGATCTGGAACTTCCCTGGGAGATCCAGTCTTTGTTCTTCGATGAGCAGTACATCGGCATGATCGTGGAAGCTCCGGACAGCGACACCAGGTATCAGATCCGGGTCCTGGATCTGACAGGAAATATCCAGCTGGAGCAGGGGACGGACTTTTCATACGGGAGAGCGGCATTTGCAGGAGAGAATGTGCTTCTGTCCTCCTATAATGAATGTCTGATGTATTCCTTTGCGGGAGTCGAGAAGGTATATCTGTCCTTTGACCAGCATATCGAGGCGCTGATCTCCGGGGACGGAAGACATTTTGTATACGGAACGAATTCCAATACACAGTTTTTAACGATCAGATAACGATATGAATGCATCTTTGATTGCAACCATCGCAGTTGTTATATTTTTGCTGGTATTCCTGCTGAACGGCTTCATCAGGGGATTTTTGCGGATCCTTCTGACCACATTTTCCCTGGTGCTCACCGTGGTGCTGGCGGGAACTCTTTCCAAACCGCTGGCGGATTTCGCGGAAAACGGGACGGTGGTTGGTCCCCGGGTCCAGCATCGGATCGAAGAATATGTGGACTCCAAGCTGTCCAATGTTTCGGCCTCCGCCGACGCGGTGGAGAATTCCTTTATCGAAGCGCTGCCGCTGCCGTCTTCCATGAAACAGGATCTGAAAGCCCGCAATACCCTTTCCGGATATGTGGATCAGGGTGTCAGCAGTTTTACAGAATACCTGTCTGTGAACCTGACCACCCTGATCATCCGGATCTTAAGCTATGTGATTTTGTTCCTGGTGATTTATATTGTGCTGCGCCTGATCCTGCGGCTGTCTAATCTGATCAACCATATCCCTGTCCTGGGCGGGATCAACCGGATCGCCGGCGGGATCGTCGGCCTTGCGGAGGGCGTGGTGTTCCTGTGGGTGATCTGTATGATCATCATGATGATGTCCGGTACGGACTTTGGACTCACCTGCGAACGCACCATCCGCGGAAGCGTATTTCTGAATTTTATCTATGAGAACAACTATCTGATGACGATCATCAACAGTGTTCTCGGAATCTTCCGGATCTAATCCGCCGGCCCCGGGCATTTCCGGGATCCGGGAACCTTCAGAACCAGGGATCCTTTAGAATCTAGCCCGCCAATCAGACTTCGCTCTTCCACAATCCATGAAGATTACAGTATGCATAGACCTCCTGGAGCGCATCGTCTTCCGTCAGCGCGAAGACTGCCTTCGGAGCATCCCCCGGCTGCAGGAGTTTGCGCTGTGCACCCTGAGCGGTCTTGATGGCGATCCATTCGATATAGTGTGCGTCCACCATCGGATGCTCCACGGAGCCGACCGTAACCGTTACAAGATGATTGTCCACCCGAAATACCGGGACATGTTTTTCCACCGCGCCATCGGAAGTGCCGGGCTCCAGCTTCGTCATATTCTGTCCGCAGCATTTTACCGGGACACCTTTGTCCTTCACCATTGCAATGATATTGCCGCAATGCTCGCAAATATAAAATTCCATACGATCCCTCCTGTTCTTTGGTTTATCTTGTGTATGAATCCGCTGCTATCGTAGCATGAAGAATTGCAGATTGCAACTGACAGCAATCCTCCTATCTTCTGGCGGAGCCGCCCCGGGTCATATTGAGGGATGAGGTGGCATGGAAATAATCGATCAGCTCTTTCTCCGCCCGGTTCAGCTTCCTGCGCCTCAATTTGCAGATAATGAGATACACCCGGCAGCCGCTCTTCAGCCCGTAATAGACATTCCCGTTTCCGTGTCCCATCAGGTGGGAGAATACCCGGTGCCTGACATTGACAGACTGTCCGACGTAGATATCGTCATAGTTCATGGGATTGACGATCAGCCGCTTGTCGTAGATCAGGATGACATAGCAGCCGGGAAAGTCTTCCTTGCTTTCGTGCCAGGAATCCAGGAAATTCTCCATGCTGATATATTTCCGGCGTCTGATCTTCGAAGCGATCTTCTTGGGAAGCGATCTGGCCCGCCTGATGATCAGGATCAGAAGGAACAGCAATAAAACTGCGGCAGCAGCCCCAATCAGATATCTGGGATTTACTTCGGAAAAGAGTGTTTCGGAAAACATACATGTCTCCTGCAGAGCCATATTTCAACCCGGATTATATCAGATACAATCGCTGCTGGCAAACACACGTTTGGCCCGGCTGTAATGACTGCCATGACTCCGGAAGCCGGCAGGAACAGCCGGCAGCAAAAAGGCGATTTTCTGCTTGACGGAAAATGCTCCCGCTGTTATACTATTCAAGCGCGTGAAATCATATACGTGAAAATACCTCATATGGCGTCGTGGCCAAGCGGTAAGGCAAAGGTCTGCAACACCTCTATCACCGGTTCGATTCCGGTCGACGCCTCTCAGGAATTCCCCGGAGACTCAGGTCCCCGGGGTTTTTAATTTTCCGGGAAAATTTTGTGCATAGAAATATAATTTTGTGCATAGAATTCAAAAGTTCTGTAACGGAATTGCCGGCAGATGCATTCATTAGACTATGGGCGCCGGGCCAGAACCCTTCGGAGGATCCGGGATTGCAGGCCGGAGGGAAGAAGATTCATGAGGAGCAGAAGCGGGTTGCGGTTTACACAATACACCTGCCGGGGATGCTTCGCATGAAGCGCTTTCCGCAGGATTGAAGCGATCCTGGAAGGATCCACATTCCGGGATTCAATGTGATCCACGATCTGGTGGAATCTGGCGGCATTGTCCGGGTAGAGCCGTGTGCCGGAGCAGAAATCGTCCAGCGCTCTGACGGAATCCGACAGCATCGCCGTGTCCACGGCGCCGGGCCTGAGAACAATGACATAGTATCCGAGAAGCTGAAGCTCCATACGGAGGGAGCAGGCATATTTGTCCAGAGCGGATTTGGTGACCGCATAGATACCTGTGAAGGGAAGCGGGTCCAGAGGCGCCAGTTCGCTGGTTGTGATTATGATCCGCCCGCCCTTTTCCAGCAGCGGGAAAAACGCCTGATTGACCCGGTATACAGCGAACAGGTTGACCTCAAATATCTTCTGAAAATCCGTATCGGAGATCTCGATCAGTGAATCCAGATCATAGATGCCGGCCATATGGATGATGCCGCTGATGCGGTCCGTCGTGCTGCGGATGCGATTCAGCGCCTGATGTATGGACTCCGGGTCTGTAAGGTCGGTGCGAATATACTGAAGGCCCGGAAGCGGATCCGGCTCCCGCAGATCAAGTCCGAATACCAGATATTCCGATTGTGTCAGCATCCGGGCAGCAGCCCATCCCATCCCGCCGGCAGCGCCGGTGATGATCAAATATTTCATAGTATTTTCCGAATAATCAAAACGACAGAACAACAGTTCACAGAGCAGGTCCTTCAGGGGCCGATACCCTGTGAAGTATATCACAGAAATATAGTTGGGGAAATGTGAAAGGCGCGTTTTCCTGACTATCGAATTGTGGATCGAATTGTGGAACAGAGAAAAAGGTACTTTATCGGCTACACACAGGACGGAACGCCCCAATATTCCAACCGATAAGGACGGAGGGCAGTTGTTGGGAAGACAGTTCTGATTTCTGGCGGGTATGCTTGCGGGAATAAAAGATTCCTGCGGATTTACCCGCCACACATGATTCACTTCCTGGCGGGTACTGATATAGAAAATTCAATATTTTTGTCTGTTTACCCGCCACGTTACCATCTGAGCGTGGCGGGTAAATTTACAAAAATGCTGGTTTTTCAAACATATTACCCGCCATAAGGTCACCAGATTTTTGCAAGGTCGTCTGTCAAACGACCATTTCATTCTGGCTTTCTGTTATACTTACCTCATCAGGAAAGTAAAGGAGGATGCAGGTTATGTATGGAGCAATATTAGGAGATATGATCGGGGCCCCGTATGAATTTGACAGAGGAAATAAAACAAAGGATTTCCCGCTTTTCTCTGAGGATTCGCAGTTCACGGATGATTCTGTAATGACCATTGCCGTGGCGGAAGCGCTTCTGGGAGTGACTCCGGGAGCGGATGCGGAAACTGTGCATCAGGCGGTTTCCCGGGCTATGCAGATCTGGGGAAGACGTTATCCATGTGCGGGCTATGGTGCGAGATTTATAAACTGGCTGTTCGCTGAAGAACCGCAGCCCTATGGCAGTTGGGGGAACGGCTCTGCAATGAGAGTTTCATCCGCCGGATGGCTTTTTGATACGCTGGAAGAGACAAGAAGAGCTGCAAAACTGACAGCGGAGGTGACCCATGATCATCCGGAGGGCATCAAGGGCGCCGAAGCAACGGCAAGTGCGGTTTTTCTGGCGAGGACGGGTGCTTCGAAGACGGATATCAGGGAATATATCGTCCGGGAATTTGGCTATGACCTGTCAAGAACCTGTGATGAGATCAGACCCGGGTATCACCATGTGGAGAGCTGCCAGGAAACAGTCCCGGAAGCAATTACCGCATTTCTGGAGGGTACGGATTTTGAGGATGTGATCCGGACAGCAGTTTCTCTCGGAGGTGATTGCGATACACTGACCTGCATCGCGGGAGCCATGGCAGAGGCCTGCTATGGAGTACCGGACGATCTGAAGGCAGAGTGCCGAAGGAGACTGCCGGATGATATGCTGGAGGTGCTGGACCGTTTTGTCTCAAAATGCTGACGCGGGCTTATGTCAGTGATAACACACGGCCTTGCCGTGAGGATGCCGGGGATAAGTACATAATGCTCGAAGGTTCCGGCAGCGTTACCGCAATGCTCGACATTTTTGACATCAGCTGCCGAAAAATTGCAGCAATGCGTGAGATTTTCGGCAGACAGCCCCGATAGACCCGGATTTTGCCGAAAAAATGCAGCATTGCGTGAAATTTTCGGCAGAAAGGGGTCTCTGAAAGCTGCATTGCCGAAAAATTGCAGCATTGCGTGAGTTTTTCGACAGCGGCTGCCAAAAAATTGCAGCATTGCGGTAGATCTGCCGGCCATTGAATTCCGACGAAGAAGGCCACGCGGAAATCAAAAACTTCAGAAGGAGATCCGGGACAAAACTGCAGGACATCAGAGATGAAAAACAGCGCCTTCTGGGGCGCTGTTTTCGGTTTGTGTTAAACGTATAACTAAAAAAGGGGAGGTGAGTGCCGGGGGAGCACTCTGATTATGAAAAATACTTGCTTGCTGTTCTGCAAGTGTCTGTATAATACTTGCCGGCCGTGAAAAAATTATGAACGGGATGTGAAAGTTATGTGAAGAATGAAGCGGTTTTCAAAAGTCCTTCATTATGATAAATTGAAAATAAATGTGAGATTCGGTATCAGGAGGAATTACAATGAAATATCTTAAGCAAAAAACAGCCGTCGCTTTTCTGGCATTGTTGCTGACATTATCACTGTCTTCAGCCGCGGTACTGGCCTCCGGTGTGCAGCCGGGAGAAGGTGCCGGACAGATAGGTGGTGAGATATCTGTTAATGTACCCGGGGAATCCGAGCCGGGCGAATCCGCCGCCGGCGAATCAGGCGGAACAGATATTCCGGGAGGAGCCGACAGCCAGGGCGGAGTCGACAGTCCGGGAGGTCCCGGCGGGCCGGGAGGAGCCGGCCAGGAATTCGGCACGTTCCAGGAGATCTCCGATGCGGCCGGGATCCGGATCGAGAATGGCACGGTCACCTATGCCGAAGATTGGGACGGGAGCATTTCCGGCGAGATTTCGGAACAGGGAATGGACGGCGCAAGCATCACGGCCAACGAGTCCAACGGAATTGCGATCTCCCTGCCTCAGGAAACCGATACCTATGTGATCGGGAATTCTGAAATCTCCGCATCCGCCGGCCTCAAAAATAACGATCTGGGATACGAAGCGGCCTATGGCGTGGGTGTGGCAGTAAATACCGGAGAATTATGGGTCCGGAACAGCCGCCTGTCTTCGGAGGGCCCGCGCTCAGTGCCGGTGTATCTGTTCGGGACTGCGCAGCCGGAAGCCACCTCTCTCGTGGTGATGGATTCGGAGATCACGACGCATACCGACAAAGCAGAACTCTGGATGCCGCCCTTCAAGCTGCTTGCGGGCGGAAGCCGCGCCACACTGCTGATGACCCGGAATAACAGCTGGTTCATCAACAGTAAAGTGACCTCGAACAACTGGGGCGCGATCTCACAGGATTCTGTGGACGCCGTCACCTATGTGGTCAACTCCTGCGGAACCGCTACGGAAGGAGGATACGGCACCTATCTGACCTATGCGATGAAACTGTATGCTTCCCAGCTGTACGGCGGCCAGTATGGAGCCTTTCTGTGCGGAACCTCCCTGCTGCAGACCGGAACCGCTGCGGATGCGATGGCGGATGTGGATGCCATGAGCAAGACTCCGGATTATACTGTACAGGAGCAGCCGACGATCATTGCCGGTCCGTTTAATGCCGTGGTCGTTCATACCTCTATTCCGGGACTGGACCGGGTCGCAGAGGGCAATTTTAAAGATGCGATCCTTTCCACCCTGACGCAGGACCTTCCGGAAACAGTAACACCGATGGCGGCGGATGACGCCTTCTTCCTGGATCCGGAGGCACCCTTCGGCGTCGGATCCGGATCGGCTTATTTCTACAATCGCAATCTTTACGGATCCCTGATCCTGATCCGGTCCATGAACGGGGATTTTACCTTCGACCACACCGATGCCCGTACCTCCAACGACGTTTTGGTTCAGTCCGTGGTGACCTTTGATCCGCCCGCTGCCGTCGGATATCTCTCTGCAGGGCAGGGTGAAGACGTACCGGGTATAAACGTGACCTTCCTGAATGGAGAGTATACCGGTGATATCCTGCATCAGGATTACCAGCGCCGCATGTCCGTTACCATCGGAGAAAACGGCACGCTTCAGGGAGCGGTTGTGTCGGGAACCTGGCAGGGATGGAATGACCTCTGGAGCGAGGAAACACTCCGGAAAGTCCTGCAGGAAGACGGATATCAGGAAGTCCCGTTTGCCGGTGAGTCATGGGTTCAGGAAGTCCGGGAAAACCTGATCCGATCTGAGGATGCCGCTTATGCGGAAACGGAAAATCTGGGAGCGGACGTAACGGTGACGGCAGGCGGTGTCTGGATCGTGACCGGAACCTCCACGGTATCCTCCCTTACCCTGGAGGAGGGAGCCGTGCTTACGGTGCCGGAAGGCATGAGCCTTTCCATTTACGTGAGTGCGGATGCATCCAACGCGAATCCCGGCTATGAAGGAGGCACTCTGATAGCGCAGCCGGAGCCGGGAACCTATGAAAACGTGATTCTGGAAGTATCCGGAACCTGACCGGAGGAGTATCAGGCTCTTTTTGGCACTACTTTCTTTTGCGGAAATTTCCCGGCGAACATCCGGTGTATTTTCGGAATGTCCGGGAAAAATGGTCGTAGGATTCAAATCCCGCGAGCTGGGAAATTTCCGTGATACTTTTATTTGTCTTGCGCAGATATTCTTTTGCGTGTTCAATCTTTAATTCATTGACGATTTCGCAGTAAGTCTTCCCAAAATGGGAATGGATGAATCGGGAAAGATACGTCTTATTATAATGAAAATGCGATGCCACCTGATTCAGGGAAATATCCTGGTAATTGTTCTGGATATATTGGAGAACAGTTTTGGCATCCGCCCGTTCGGTACCGGGGAAACGTTTGTAGATCCGCATGTGGTCACTGTATTTATCATAGGCTGTGGACAGAAACAGCTTAAGCATACAGGCCGCATTGGAGTTGGAGTAGGGATGCTCCGAGAACGTCTCACAGACCAGCGACTGCAGGTAAAAAGTCAGGTCCCCGTCTTCGGGAGCACCGTTAATCACGCAGTAGTTTCCGCTCTCCTTTTCCGTGATCGTCTTTCGGAAAAAGTCTGAAAAAGCAGTATCCGCAGTCAGAAAATCCTGAAACAGGATCTGAAACGCCGTGCTTCGGAACATAATGACCAAAGCGAATGTTCCGGAAACCGTAAAGATCCTGTGGCTGAATCCGGGCGTTGCAATGAAAATATCCCCTGGATGTACCGTCAGAGTTCTGTCATCAAAGGTATAGCTGCAGAATCCCTTATAAACATAAGTAATGGCGTAGGCATTGTTAATTGTCTGGTCAAAATAGATATTATTATGAAGCTGCTGCATGCAGAGAAGATCCGTATGATCCGGAAAGACCACCAGCCCCTTTTCTTCCCGTTCATCCGCAATCGCGATTAGCTGGCTGTTGACCTGAAACGGGATGCTGTCATAGGCTTCCAGAAATTCCGGGACCTCCATTTTGCCATTGATGAAAGGCATCGGAAGAGGATCCTCCGAAAGCAGTCCCGCATCCTGCATCTGCAGCAGCATCTCATAAAAAGAAGGAGGAGACTGATCCTCTTTTTTTAGTGTGAGATTGTATTCCTTTATCATTTTAGGGGTTACATAGTAATTTTCTGCCATGCATTGATTGTGCAATAGAACGGGAGATTTTTTCAATGATCAGAATGTACAAAATTGAGAAGATTTCATTGTAAATAATTATCGTAAACAGAAATAGATGTAAATATATGTAGTTTTCGTGTTGCTTTTCAACATATCTTTTCCGGATCCGTTTTACTAAACTGAAAACAGAACTGTTTAGTCAAGCCGAAACATTACAATAAAAGGAGGGTATTATGAGAAAAAAGAGTTCTGTAATTGCAGTCATTCTGACGGCTGTTCTGATCTTAACATCGGTAACAGCGCTGGCATCTCCTGCGAAGGCTGCGGAACCGGTCACCGGTGTCCCTGCAACTGTCACCGGCGGAGATGTGATGGGATATCGTTATGATGGGGTGGATACGTTTTTTGCTATCCCCTACGGAACCGCAGAGCGTTTCCAGCCTGCACAGGCAGCTTCCTGGGAAGGCATGTACTGCGCAAACGTCATGGGTGAAGTTTGTCCTCAGTCTGCCCATGATACGGCAGCCCGGGATCTGTTCAACAGCTTTCCGTATAATATGATTTTAACAGAAAGTGAGAACAACTGTCTGAACCTGAATGTCTGGACCCAGGGCACCGGCACCGAAGCGGCCCGCCCGGTCATTGTATGGCTTCACGGAGGCGGATATTCCGCAGGATCCTCTCTGATGTTTAATTTTTATTTCGGAGAAGCTATGGCCAGAGCCTATGATGTGGTCTTCGTCAGCGTAAACCATCGTCTGAACTGCCTGGGATATTTTGATGTCTCCGCTTATGGCGACGCTTACAAATATTCCGCAAATGTCGGCCAGATGGATATCCAGCTGGCGCTGCAGTGGGTGCAGGACAACATCGCAGCCTTCGGCGGAGATTCTTCCAATGTCACTATCATCGGCCAGTCCGGCGGCGGCGGAAAGGTCACCACACTGATGAGCACCCCGTCCGCAAAGGGCCTGTTCCAGAAGGCAGTCGCCCTGTCCGGCGGCAGTGCGCAGATCACCCGTACCACCGAGCAGTCCCAGGCAGAAGCAGCCGCAGTGGTGGAGTACCTCGGACTGGAAGGTTCTGATGACGAGATCGTCCAGGCCCTGGTGGATCTTCCCTATGAAGAGCTCTTTGCAGCCTGCACCGCAGCCGGCGTTTCCTATGGTCCTGTCGTAGACGGCGACTATATCCCGACCGGCACCTATGAGATCTCCGCAGACATCCCGTTCATCGCATCGAACGTGCTCGGCGAGTTCTCCACCAACTATGCGGAAGTAGTTCCCTATTCCCCGAACTATGATGTCCACAACATGCTGGCCTACATGGATGATGAGGCAGTGGCCGCACAATATGTGTCCAAGTGGGGCGAGGATTACGGCCCGCAGATCATGGAAGCCTTTGCAGCCGCATACCCGAACCATCCCATGAAGGACGGTCTGTACCTGAATGACCGTTACAACGGATTCGGAGCCTTCGGCATGCTGGATGCCATGGCTTCCTATGGCGGCACCTGCTACAACAGCCTGCTGGCATATGACTATGCGATGTACGGCGGGATCGTGCCGATCCATACCGCAAGCTCCATCCCGTTCTGGTTCAACAACGTGGACGACATTCCGGAATTCATCGCAGGCGATGAGGAAGGCGCATATGCCATGGGCACAGCGGTGTCCGGAGCCCTGGCAGCCTTTGCCTACACAGGAAATCCGAGCACGGAAGATCTGGAGTGGGAAGCATACACACCGGAGAACGGCGCCACGATGGTATTTGACGGCGCAAACAGCGAGATGAAGTACAACTTCTTCGACAAAGAGATCTTTGACCTGATCAGTGAAGCACCGTCCAGTTCCGGCGAGTCCGCAGCAGAGGATGCGGAGGCTGCGGAAGAAGCTGAGGCTGAGGGCGAGTCTGAGGAAGGTGAATCCGAAGAAGGCGAGTCCGCAGAGGGTGAATCCGCCGATTCGGAAGGAGATTCTTCCGATGTTGCGCTGGTTGAAATTCCGGACGAATATACACAGGTGAAAGTATTTAATGGAACCTATGGATTTGGGGATGCAGAAATTACAGCAGCTACCAATGATGATTTCAGCCGTTTCTTCTTTACCTTTGTAACATTTGGGGAAGCGCAGGCAGTGGAAGGAACTGTAGATGACGGCATTATTAATGTGGAATATGATCTGACGGGATTTATGGGTATGGATGCGCAGTGGATCTGGGATGACGCAGTTGCAAGCGAAAATCCCTGGACAGCGAGATAAACACCGGATATACGATCATTTATACAATACGGGGGTCGGCGCTCTGCCGGCCCCGTGCAATTCAGGAAAGAAAAGAGGTATCAGGATATGAAAAAAATCATCACATGGATCCTGTTGGCCGTAATGGCTCTGGGAGTGTTTGCTCCATTTGTATCGGCGCAGGAAGCGCAGGAAGATCCGTCAGATTATCAGGATTATCTCTGGGATCTGTCGGAAGATCTTCCGGATGAGGAATTTGCCGTTCTGGCCCTTCGGAATTACAAGTTCATTCAGTCCCTGGAACTGCTGACGGATCCGGATTCCTTCCAGACCCTTTATAAAGCCAATGTTCATCTGAAACAGAAAGCGGAAGGATCCCGGGAAGAATTCATCGAAGCGCAGAACAGCATCCGGATGAACAGTTCCGTTGCTGACAGTGTAATTTTCCTGTGGGACAAAGACCACATTCCGGCTTTGGAGGGGGAAGAACTGACGGAGGAAGAACTGGATGCCGCCCCGCTGGACGGAGTGGGATTCGTTCCGTTTCTGATCAAACAGCTGCTGGATGATCCGTCTCAGGCAAAGGGAAACATTCTTCTGGTATCCGGCGGAGCCGGTTCGAACCGGAGCAATGCGGGCGAGGCTTATCCGGCAGTGGAAGTGTTCCGGGAACTGGGGTATAATACATTCGTTCTGCAATACAGGATCGCGCCATATTCCTGGGAAGATATGTATATGGATACCCAGAGGGCAGTCCGGATGATCCGGTATTACGCACAGCAGGAAGGCTGGGGCGGTCAGGATATGATCGCTGCTGCCGGATGGTCTGCCGGTTCCATGTGTATTGCCGGAGCGATTAATTACCTGTACGGAGCGCTCACCCCGACGGTGTTTGATCCCTCCTATGAACCGGATGAGATCGATGGGGTGAGCAGCGACCTGGATGTGGCCATGCTGATCTATGGAGGAACGATTGAGGAGGATTGTGCCAATCCCAATCTTCCCGCTCTGTACCTCAGCGTGGGAACGGAGGATCCGCTGTTTGGAGTGGAGGACCGGCAGGCAATTTATGATCTGGCAGTTTCCCGGAATGTTCCCGCCTTGCTGCAGGTTATTGAAGGCGCCGGACATGGATACGGAGTCGGCGGAGAGAAACTTCCGGAGGAATGTGCCCTGTGGCCGCAGGAAGCGGATGCATTTATGATGGAAAACAAAGGCCATTCGGAAAATGCCCTTCCGGCAGACACTTCGGCTGCTTCAGATCTCATTGAAGTGGTCTGTGTCGGAGACAGTATTACGGCAGCAGGATATCCGGAGGTGCTGGCAGAGCTGCTGGGAGATGCATACGAAGTGAATAATTACGGGCAGCCGGGAGCCCAGATGGTTTCCGGAGAGCGGTTCTCCTACATGGATCTGGATCTGTTTCAGGAGTCTTTGGATCTGGGTGCGGACTATTATTTCCTGATGCTGGGCTCCAATGACAGCATGGCCGGAGAAAAATGGGATCCGGAAGCATTCCGCAGAGATTATACGGCATTTTTAAACGCCTATACAGGACTCGGGGAATCAACGAATGTCTACGTTCTGATCAGTCCTGCGGTCTATAAGGACGAGGAAAATCCCCGTGCTCTGGCATACCGGGTGGATCTGGATATTCTGAATCAGGAAATCCGTCCTATGATCCGGGAGATCGCAGAGGAACTGGGGATTCCCACCATTGATATCTATTCTCTGACGGACGGACATCCGGAGCTGCTGGCAGATGGTCTGCATCCGAATGAGGATGGGAACTGTGTCTTTGCCCAGGCCATCTATGATCAGGTTTTTGCGGAACAATAATTCTGAATAAGGAGCAGAAAGATGGATTATTATCGTGTGACTGCGGTAGAGGAAGGAACCTACCGGATTACCAGCCCGGAAAATGTATATATGGAGCTTCTGGTCGGTACGGAGCGAGCGCTTCTGATCGATACCGGATATGGATTCGGCCCGCTGAAGGAGACAGTCCGTCAGATCACGGACAAACCCCTTCAGATCGTGAATACCCACGGGCATGTGGACCATACCTGCGGCAATTATCAGTTTGGAGAAGCCATTTTCCTGGCGGATGCGGACCGGGATCTGCTGAAACGCCATAATGACCCGTCTTTCCGCGCCCGTTCCGTAGAACTGGCACGGCATTCCCGGGATCTGGTCACCGGAGAGGAGATCAATACACTGCCGGAGGATTTTGATCCGGATCCCTATCTTTCAGGAGGCTGCGGGAATATTCAGCCCTTAGAGGAGGGAATGATATTTTCCCTGGGCGGGAAAACGCTGCGGGCGATTGCCACACCCGGCCATACCCGGGGAAGCATCTCCCTGCTGTATGAAGAAAAGAACCGGCTCTATGCCGGAGATGCGGCCAATCTGTTCCTGTGGTTGTTCGGGGAAGAGGCTGCGGATAAAGCGACCTACATCCGGACCCTGGATAAAATCCTTTCCCTCGCGCCGGAACAGATTTACGGCGGGCATGCGGACCAGCCCTTCTCCCTGCAGGATGTGGAGATGTTTAAAAGAGCCGCCCTGGAGGCGGATTATGAGAAGGGAATCCCATTCTTTACACCGCTCATGCCGGACCTCGATGACATCCGGATCTGTGCCCTGGACGGTAAGACCCTGGCGGATATCGGAAAGCCCGGTTTCTATGCGATTCTGCTGGATCGGAAGAGGGCTGTGAGTTAGTCACGGATCAGATTTTCCAGCGTTTCATAAAGAACCTCCGGCTGAACCGGTTTACTCAGGTGAGCGTTGAGTCCGGCCTGCAGGCTGCGCTGCACATCTTCATCAAAGGCATTTGCCGTCAGCGCAATGACCGGGATGGTACCGGCATCCTCCCGGTCCATGGCCCGGATCCTTCTGGTGGCTTCCAGCCCATCCATCTCCGGCATCCGCATATCCATCAGAATCGCATCATAGTATCCGGCGGGATGGGAGGCAAATTTCTCCACGGCGATCCGACCGTTTTCCGCAAGATCCGGCTCCATCTGGCGCATCTGCAGTACCATGGTCATGATCTCTGCATTCACCTCCATATCCTCTGCCAGCAGAATATGGCGGCCGGTGAGATCCGCCTTTTTCTGGTTTTTATGGAGTGCCTGTTCTTTTTTTCTGGCAGCGGACTGAAATTCCTCGATCACCGATGCGACAAAAAGCGGTTTGGGGAGGAAACTGTCTACGCCGGCCTGCAGCGCTTCTTCCAATACATCATCCCAGCGGTATGCGGTCAGAATGATGATGGCGGAATCATCGCCGACAATAGAGCGGATCCGGCGGGTCGTTTCCACCCCGTCCATTTCCGGCATTTTCCAGTCAACAAGAATGAGATTGTACGGATTCATCCGTGTCTGGCGGAGCTGTACCATCGACAGGGCTTCTTCGCCGGAGGAGGCGGTTTCGACGGCGATACATGCTTTCTCCAGAACCAGCTTTGCATGTTCGCAGGCGACGGGATCGTCATCTACCACCAGAACGGCCATATCGCTCAGATGGATTTCTGATGCATCTGCATCAGTATCTGTCCGGTCGGAATCCATCAGGGTCAGGGTTACGGTAAAGGTGGTGCCTTTGCCTTTTTCGCTATCCACCTGGATATTGCCGTTCATCATCTCCACAATGCTTTTCGTGATGGCCATGCCCAGACCGGAACTGCCGTATCTGCTGGTGGAGGAGGAATCCTCCTGGCTGAAGGTCTCAAAGATATGGGGCAGATAATCCGGGCTCATACCGATCCCGGTATCCGCGATGGTGAAACGGAGAGTGGACTGATTTTCATACTGCGCCATCCGGTCGATGGTCAGGGCCACGCTGCCGCCTTCCGGAGTAAATTTCACAGCGTTGCCGAGGATATTGATCAGCACCTGCCGCAGCTTCATGTTATCGCCGATGTAGTAATCATCCACGTGGCCATGAATACGGCATTGGTAATCCAGTCCCTTTTCCTGGCACTGGCCGCTGAACATGGTATTGATGGCTTCCAGCAGTTTGGAGAAGGAGAATTCTTCATTTTTCAGTGTCATTCGTCCCGACTCGATCCGGGACATATCCAGAATATCATTGATCAGTCCCAGCAGATGGTCGGCAGAGGCGCCGATCTTGGACAGATACTCTCTGGTCCGGTCCGAAATCTCGGGATCGTTGAGGGCAATATTATCCAGTCCGATGATCGCATTCATCGGAGTCCGGATCTCGTGACTCATATTGGAGAGAAACGCGGTCTTGGCCTTGTTGGCCTGCTCGGCGGCATGCAGGGCATCACTGAGAGCCTGACTTTGATCTTCCAGTTGTTTCTGCAGGGCAATGCGCTGCTCCAGTTCCTCCTGCTTTCCCCGGATCTCCGCATCCGCCGTTTCTTTTTCCAGACGCAGACGGTTGTTCTTCCGGTTCTGCGCAATGATATAGGCGAACACCGCCAGCATGACCAGAACGGTTACGATGGATTGGACAATACTCTGGCGGATGATTCTGTCAGAAATGGAGCCGATCTGGTCGCTGATCACACTTTCCCGGATCAGGTAAGTCAGGAGCCAGTCCGTGCCCTCAACGGGAGCATAGCTCAGAGTTTCCCGGATTCCGTTATAGGTAAAGGAGGCTTCTCCGCTGGTAAGGGATTCAAAATCCTGGCAGACCTTCTCATAGGAATAACCCTCTTCATAATCTGCCATGGAGAGGGCCGCAAGAAGATTGTCTTCTTCTGCCAGACCGCCCAACACGGTATCGCTGAGGGCAACACCGTCCTTTGTATAAAGATTGGAGAAGGTGGCTTCGCTGTTCTGTGTATTCATGGAAACACCCGCCAGCATTTCCTTCATACTGATTTCCATAAAGCATGCCACCAGCTTTTCTCCGTTGAAGGAAATCCGTTCCAGCGGTACGGCGATGATCACCGTTTTCTCAGATGTGTTCAGGTTTTTAATGGAAATATCCGGCCCCTCCAGAGCCAGATAATCAAACCGGTAGTTTTCAATGTCTGTCTGGGTCCCCAGGGAGGTATAGATCAGGCCGTTTTCATCGACAAAGGCGAACTTCTCCAGGGTAAAGAGCCGTTTCATTTTGGCCTGATATGCCTGAAGGTGTTCCATGTCGCTCAGGTCTTCCTCCGTCATCAGATCAAGCGCGGTCTGCATGTCTGAGGTCCGGCTCTTCAGATTGTCCGCGACGACCTGCTCCCGGCGCCCGGCCAGTTCATCCAGATAAAGAAGGCTGACCGTCCGGACCGCCTCATTCGAAGCCTGTCTTGCTGAATGTCCCATCCAGATGTTGCCGAAAACCAGGATTACCATAACAGCAACGATGCCAATCACTGCGATCAGAGTGGTAATTTTTTTTGAATTCACTGGAAGCCTCCATTCTTGTCTGTTTCTGCTATTGTAGCGTATGGGAAGTTCATTTTCCAGTCCTACTCCATTCGGAACCACAGATTCCCGTGCTTCCGGGTCTTTTGCTCCGGATCTGCCGGGTTCAGAGCGTTGTTTTATAAAATTGCTTCGGCCTGTCGGGACAGATGATCGTCCCTGAAAACACTTTGTGGAGGGTAAGGCTTCGGGAATATAGGAATTTTTCAGTTTTACCCGCCACAGTCTGCCGGTACTCTGGCGGGTAAATCTGCAAAAATATTGATTTTTCTAACTCTATACCCGCCACAAGCTGCCTGCCATGTGGCGGGTAAATTTGCAGAAATGTTGAATTTGCAATAACTTACCCGCCACCAGAGAGATGCTGAGATGATACGAAGATACTACAGGTCTGATGTCTGAGTGCGCAGGACAGATTTCTTCCATAAAAACCATAATAAAGACTTGCAGAATAAAAAGAACCATGATAGGAAAGGAACGGGGAAAACGTATGGATAAAAACAGGGCTGATCACAGACGATCCGGATGTCGTCATGAGAGCAGCGGACTTGTACCGGCGGGAATCCGGCTATGCCGGGGTTCTGTATATTGCAGCATCTGAGAAATAGCTTTTGTACATCCACTGAAAAACAGGTTTTCCAAAACCTTCTTTTGGTCTATGATTACCGGAAAGAGAGGTACATGATAATGAAAAAAAGATACTTGATTACAGGAATCCTGGTCGTACTGATCAGTCTGGCAATTACCGTCAGAACGGCCCATGTGTTCGGATATCCGATCCTGATCTTTGTGATCTTTCTGGTTGCCAGAACCGCCAGAAAGAGAATGGAGCGGGATGCCGAAAATAAAAAAGAAGAACGGGAGGAACAGCCTCATTGGACGTATCAGAACGAAGGGACGGATCAATGCGGCCAGTTCCGGCAGGAGGAGCAGTCTCAAGCCGAAGAGAGATCCAGCAGCCCCTTCATTACCTGTGAGTATTGCGGATCCCTGATCGATACCAGCAAACATTCCGTCTGCGATCATTGCGGCGGATCCTATTGGGACAATGAAGAGTGGAAAAACCTCCGGAATAAATGAAAGGCGGCATCAGAACATGCAGTACGGATATTTCGATGACGAAGCAAGAGAATATGTGATCACAAGGCCGGATACACCGGCACCGTGGGCCAACTACCTGGGGTCACCGGAATACGGCGCGATCATCTCCAATAACGCAGGAGGATACAGCTTTGAAAAAAGCGGCGCCCATGGGCGGATCCTGCGTTATATTTTTAATCAGTTCGATCAGCCGGGAAGGTATATTTATCTGAGGGATGACGACGAGGCGGATTACTGGTCCGCGTCCTGGCAGCCGGTGGGGAAGGATCTGAAAACCTACCGGAGCGAATGCCGCCATGGCACCGGTTACAGCAGACTGACTGCGGAATATGCCGGGATCCGTTCAGAAGCCGCCTACTATGTGCCGCTTCACAAAACCTATGAGGTGTGGAAACTGAAGCTGGCAAACAGTTCCGGAAGAAAGCGGCACCTTTCTGTATTCGGATACTGCGAATTTACCAATGACTGCAATTATGAGCAGGATCAGGTGAATCTGCAGTATACCCTTTTTATTACCCGAACGTATTTTAAACAGAATCTGATCTGCCAGACCATCAACGAGAATATCCGGGAGGATGTGGATGGAAATAAAGCGGCCTCCCGGTTTTTCGGACTGGCGGGCAGCCAGGTCGCCTCCTATGATGGGGATAAAGCGGAATTCCTGGGCAATTATCATGGCTACCAGAATCCCCGGGCGGTGGAGCAGGGCAGCTGCAGCAATTCCCTGAATTACAATTCCAACAGCTGCGGCGCGCTCCATACCAGGATCACCCTGCAGCCGGGAGAAGAGCGGGAGATCGCTTTTATCTGCGGCATGAAAGAAGAGCCGGAGGCGCAGCAGATCCTGGAATCCTATCAACATCCCGGGAAAACGGCGGAGGAGGAAATCCGGGAACTGAAAGAGTACTGGCATGGGAAGCTGTCCCATCTTCAGGTTCACACCCCCTCCGAAGCCTTCAATCACATGGTAAACACCTGGAATGCCTATCAGTGCTTTATCACCTTTATCTGGTCCCGGGCAGCGTCCTTCCTATACTGCGGACTGCGAAACGGCTATGGGTACCGGGATACCGTACAGGATATTCAGGGAATCCTGCATCTGGATCCGGAAATGGCGCTGGAAAAGATTAGGTTTATGCTGTCCGCTCAGGTCAACAATGGCGGAGGCCTGCCGCTGGTAAAATACGACCATCATGCCGGGCAGGAGGACACCCCGGAGGATGCTTCCTATGTAAAGGCCACCGGACATCCGGCTTACCGGGCGGATGATGCGTTGTGGCTGTTCCCCACGATCTATAAGTATATTGCCGAGACCGGCAATCTGGCATTTCTGGACGAAGTGATCCTGTTTGCCAACGGAGGGGAAGGCAGTGTGTATGAGCATCTGAAGCGGGCCATCGATTTTTCCATGCAGCGGCTGGGCGTTCACGGAATGCCGGCGGGACTGCATGCGGACTGGAACGACTGCCTGCGGCTGGGTTCCAAAGGAGAATCCACCTTTGTGGCAATGCAGCTGTACCAGGCATTTTCCATCCTCCTGTCCTTCGCGGAGGAGAGACAGGACGCCCCCTATCTGGAATATCTGCGGACCAGTCAGAAAGAGCTGGGAGAGAAGATTCAGAAGTTCTGCTGGGAAAATGACCGGTTTGTCAGGGGATTCAAGGAGGATGGCCAGGTCATCGGCTCCTCAAAGGATCCGGAGGCCAGTATGTGGCTGAATCCCCAGTCCTGGGCGGTAATCTCCGGGCTGGCGGACCGGGAACAGGCGCTAAAGGCCATGGACCTGGTGGAGCAGGAACTGAATACCCCCTATGGAGCCATGCTGATGAATCCACCCTATATCCGCCATGCCTTTGACGGGGCACTGATGCTGCTGTATAATCCCTCCACCAAGGAAAACGGCGGAATCTTCTCCCAGAGTCAGGGATGGCTGATCCTGGCAGAAGCGCTGCTGGGACATGGCAAAAGGGCATTTGCCTATTTTGAGGAAACCTCTCCGGCGGCTATGAATGACCGGGCAGAGATCCGCAGGCTGGAGCCCTACTGTCACGGACAGTTTACGGAGGGCAAGGATTCCCCGCATGCGGGTAGATCTCATGTGCACTGGCTGACGGGAACCGCCTCCACGGTGATGGTTGGCTGTGTGGAAGGCATTCTGGGACTGCGGCCGGATTTTTACGGGATCCGGGTCGATCCTTCCATTTCTCCGGAATGGAGGGAGCTGACGATCGAAAAAGATTTCCGGGGGAAACATCTTTCCATCCGGGTGGAGAATCCGGATCAGAAGGAATCCGGCGTCAGAAGGATCCTTGTAAATGGAGAACCGCTGGACGGCAATTATATCCCGGTGCAGATCCTGAATCCGCAGAATGAAATTATTGTACAGATGTAGGAGCAAGCTGCAATATGGAAGAAAAATACACCCTGGCACATAAACGAATTACCGCAAGCCTGGAGCATTTTAATCTGGTTTCCCAGGCAAATGATATGCTGGACGCGGTTCTGGATTACAAAAACATGATGATGGTATATTCCTGCGCGATTAAGGAGATCCGGACCAAGCTGGAGATCCTGGATACCGAGTTCGCAAACCGGGTCAGCCGCAATCCCATCAGTTCCATCCACACCAGACTGAAAAGCCAGACCAGCATCATCGAAAAAATGGAGCGGAAAGGCATTCCGGTCACCCGGGACAACGTGGAACAGAACCTGAATGACATCGCGGGACTCCGGGTCATCTGCTCCTATATTGATGACATCTACCAGATCGCCGATGCTCTGGTGCGGCAGGATGATATTGAACTGCTGGAAAAAAAGGATTATATCCGGAATCCGAAACCCAACGGATACCGAAGTCTCCATCTCATCGTCACCGTGCCGGTCTTTCTCTCAGATGAGAAGAAGATCGTAAAAGCGGAAGTGCAGATCCGGACCATCGCAATGGACTTCTGGGCAAGCCTTGAGCACGGAATCAAGTACAAGAAGAATGTGCCCCAGGCCGAAAGCCTGATTGCGGAATTGAAGGAATGCGCGGATACCATCGCCGCCACGGATCAGACCATGATGCATATCCGTTCCCGGATGGATGAAGTCCGGGAGGAAGAGACCGATCTGGACAAATTATATGAGAAACTGAAAAGGTTTGATATTCAATTCTGATGACTGGGGCCGCCTGTTCGGAATTTGCTTTCGCCGGCGGCATGCTATCATAAAAATATTGCAGCAGGCCCAGCCTGCAGGAAGAAAGAGGGAGAGTTTATGAAGATTTCAGAGCAGTTGCTTCAAAAATACGCAGAGCTTATGGTGCGTACCGGCGCAAATGTCCAGCCGGGACAGATTGTGCAGCTGGCAGTTTCCGTGGAGCAGTATGAATTCGCCGCGATGGTGATAGAAGCTTGTTATAAGGCCGGAGCGAAAAAGGTCAACGTGGACTGGCTCAGTGATGTCCAGAGCAGGCTGAATTTTCAGTATGCGGAGCAGGAGGTGCTGGCAAGGGTGCTTCCCTGGGAAGAGGAAAAAATGAAGCAGATGGTGGAGGATCTGCCGGTCCGCATTTACATTGAATCGGATGATCCGGATGCCATGAACGGCATTGATCCGGGGAAGATCACAGCGGTTGCGCAGAGCCGGACAAAGGTACTGAAGCCCTACCGCAATGCCATCGACGGGAAATACCAGTGGCTGATCGCAGCCTATCCTTCTGAAAAATGGGCAAAGAAATGTTTTCCGGACAGCCCGGATGCCCTGGACCGGCTGTGGGATGCGGTCCTTCGGACCGTCCGGGTTCAGCAGGACAATGATCCGGTGGCGGAGTGGAAGAAGCATACGGATTTTATAGAAAAGAAGGCAGCCTGGCTGAATGCGCAGGGATTTTCCTCCCTGAAATATCACAGCGATAACGGAACGGATTTTACGGTATCTTTAATCCCGGAAGCCAGATGGGAAGGCGCCGGTGCGACAAATCCGGTGAATCAGGTGTTCTACATTCCCAATATGCCGACGGAAGAGATCTTCACATCTCCGATGGCCGGAGCCTGTGAGGGCACCCTGGTGGCGGTCAAACCCCTCTCCTGGAACAGCCAGCTGATCGAAGACTTCTCCATTACCTTTGAGCAGGGAAAAGCGGTCTCCTGCAAAGCAGCGAAGGGACAGAAACTGCTGGAGCAGATGCTGCAGATGGATGAAGGTGCCGCCATGCTGGGAGAAGTCGCTCTGGTGCCCAAGGAAAGTCCGGTGAACCAGTGCGGGTTCCTGTTCTATAATACCTTGTTCGATGAAAATGCCTGCTGCCACTGTGCCGTCGGCATGGGCTTCAAGGAAGTGCTCCCCGGCGGGGATGATCTGACCGTGGAGCAGGCAAAAGAAAAGGGAATCAATGATTCCCTGATCCATGTAGACTTTATGATCGGAGCCGATGATCTGTCCATTGACGGAATCCGCCCGGACGGCACATCGGAACCGATCTTCCGGAACGGAACCTGGGCATAGGCAAAAATGCCCGGTTTGCCGTTCCGCCGTTTCACCGGTCTGCCGTTTCGCCGGGATAGGCCGGATCCGCCGCAGATACCGGCGCCTCAGGTCGTAGCCAGATAGGCATTCAGAAGGTCGTAAGTATTTCTCAGCCCGTCGATATGGGTGCGCTCATAGCCATGGCTGTTGGCGGTACCGGGACCGATGGCTGCATGGCGGATATCGTAACCGGCGACAATGCTGGTATCGCAGTCTGTTCCGTAATGCGGCGTAAAGATATCCATGACGTAGTCAACCCCGGCTTCAATGGCTGCCCGGCGCAGCTCATTGGTCATTTCCCAGTGATATGGAAAACGGGAATCCTTGGCGAAGATGGACACCTTGTGCTCGTCGGAATTCTGATCGGGGCCGGTCGGCGCAATATCAATGGCCAGCATATCCCGGACATCTGCCGGAAGCCAGGATGTTCCGTGGCCAATCTCCTCGTACATGGCAAAATATGCATAGACCTTGCGCTTCAGGGCCAGCCCATCTTCCCGGATCGCACGGATCCAGGTCAGCAGGACTGCGGCGCAGGCCTTATCATCGACGAACCGGGATTTGAGATAATCGCCGGATCTTGCAAACCGGGGCTCCAGCGCAATCATATCGCCGGTATCAATCCCGAGGGCAGCGGTGTCTGCAGCACTGGAAACATCCTGATCCAGCACGACACAGACGTTTTTCCGAAAATCCGGAGCCACATCCCGCAGCTCTTCCTCTGTTACATGAATGGAATTGGGCGTTCTGCAGACCGAACCGGTATAGACCTTTCGGTCCCTGGTATGGATGCGGACATTTTCCGTGACGCAGTAAAATGGATACAGACCTCCCACAGGACAGACATTCAGCGTGCCGTCCGCATTGATGTGTCGGACCATGAGGCCGATATCATCCAGGTGGACGGTTACACAGACAGCATCTCCTTCCCCGCCCAGATCCGCGATCACGCCGCCTTTGCGGATCGTTTGAAACGGCACCTGCAGATCCTCCAGCATGGAACAAAGAAGATCCTGGATTTCTTCATACTGCCCGGTGGTGCTGTCCACCTGCAGCAGTTTCTGAAAACATTCAATACAATAAGATTCATCAAAGTTCTTCATCATGATTCTCCTTCTGCCGGTGCCTGCTTACTGCGTGCCGGATCAGCTGATGGCCGCAGCACCGGATACAGTGACTGTTGCGGCAATATTCCGGATTGAAATGCAAACAGCATCTTCGGCATTACAAGTATAAGCTTTGATCCGGAGGATTACAAGGATGGATGGTTCGCGGGCAGGCATCCTTATTCATTCGTCAGATACCTTCCTCGTTCTGTTGTGCCGGAGAGGTTACAGAAACCAAATGTATGCGCCGGGACTATTTCCGGGACTTTACTTTCCGGGGAATAATGGGCATAATAAACAGGTATATCCGGAAAAGGAGCAGGAAATCATGAGCAGGGAACAATTGTCGGTCATTGGAAGAGCGTTTCAGCTGGAGGGGGATCTGCGCGGCAGCAGTATGATCACCGCCGGCAATATCAACTCGACTTACAAAGTGACCTATGAGATGCCGGACGGGCAGCCGCATTCCTATATCTTCCAGAAGATCAACACGAATGTGTTTCATGAACCGGAGGGGATCATGGAAAATATTGATCTGGTGACGGAGCACATCCGCAGCCGTTATCCGGATGAGGTGACGCTGCATTTTTACCACACGGAGGATGGCCGGAATTTTCTGTACGATCCGGACGGCGGTTTCTGGCGTGTCATGGATTTTGTGGATTCCGTGAGTTTTGACACCAGTGAGGATCCGGAGGTGATCCGGGGCACCGGGGAGGCCTTTGGCCGGTTCCAGAACCAGCTGGCGGACCTGGACGGGAGCCTGCTTCATGAGACGATCCCTGATTTTCACAATACCAGAAAACGTCTGGATACGCTTTTCCGGGATGTGGAGGACAATGCCCTCGGCCGCAATCAGGATGCAGCGGAGGAGATTGGGTATATCTCTGCCGTCCGGCAGGAGGCAGGTGCGTTGGCGGATCTGTATAACAGCGGGAAATTCCCGGTCCGGGTGACCCACAATGACACAAAGTCAAATAATGTTCTGTTTGACCGGGATACGAAACAACCCCTCGTGGTGGTGGATCTGGATACCATCATGCCGGGAATGTCTGTGTACGATTTCGGAGACGCGGTCCGGTCCATCTGCAATCCTGCGGCGGAGGACGAGCAGGATCTTGTGAAGGTGGTCTTTGATACGGAGCGGTTCCGCATCTTCTGCCGGGGGTATCTCGGAGCGGTGGGTGACAGCCTGACAAAGGTGGAGCGGGATAATCTGGTGACCGGGACCTTTGCCATCACGGTGGAACTGGCCAGCCGGTTTCTGGATGACTACCTGACGGGAGATACCTATTTTAAGGTGGATTATCCCGGCCACAATCTGGTCCGGACGAAGTGTCAGCTGGCTCTGGCCAGGGATATCCGGGCGAAGAAGGAAGAACTGGAGCGGATTGTTGCAGAAATGCTCGGGTGAAACGGATGCGGCATGAAGGAGGGCAGATCTTGTTAAGAATGACGGAAAGGAAGAACTTTCGGAACCGGACGAGGATATTTGCGGAATGGCTGCAGATCGTGGCGGGACTGTTTGTATTTGCATTTGGCGTGCATCTGACGATCTTCGCGAATATCGGTCTGGCTCCCTGGGACTGCCTGGGGATGGGAATCTCCTATCACACCCCGTTGAATTACGGGCTCTCTATGACGGCAATGAGCATTGTGATTCTGGTCATCGATCTTCTGCTGAAAGAGAAGATCGGTTACGGCACGATCATTGACGCGGTCCTGACCGGCAATTTCGTGCAGCTGTTCAATGATCTCAATCCCTTTCCGGAGAACCATAATCTGTGGCTGGGGATCGCACTGATGCTGGTTGGATTTGTCTTCATGGCACTGGGAATGCTGGTGTATATGAAGGCGGCGCAATGCTGCGGCCCGCGGGATTCCCTTCTGGTGGGGGTCGGCAAACGCCTGCCGAAGATTCCGATCGGCGCTGTGGAGATTCTGCAGTGGGCGGTGGTGCTGGTGATCGGATGGCTGCTGGGCGGGCCGGTCGGGATCGGAACCCTGATCAGTACCGTTGGTGCCGGCGCTGTGATGCAGCTGGTCTATCATATCCTGCATTTTGAACCCAGGAAGGTCCGTCATCGGAGCGTGATCGAAGTCACCCGGAGCCTGATCACGGGGGGATGAAAACAGAGTGGGGACTTCCAGGAGCGAAAGTCATGTTATTTAAAAAGAAAAAAACAGAACCTGTCACAACCTATGACCTGGCACATTTCACTCCGGTGCTTCGCTGCAGCATCTGTACGGGAGAGCAGACTGCAGGATTCCGGGACAATGCATCGGGGATATTTCATGAGATCATGCGGATCCGTAATGACAAGGACCTGCAGGAATTCAAAGACACCTACAAAGTCAGCGAACTGAAGAAGGAATACTGACAAGAGCGTGGGAAGATACCGGCGGAACTCTGAGGAATACTGACGGAACCCGCTGCATGCAAAAAGCCCGGAAATTTCCGGGCTCTTGTTGTTAATGAAGTTCGTGATTGTTCAGGATCCTTTGTTTCTCAGTTAAGAATATCCCGGCCGCTGCCGGAAGCAATGGTATTACTCTCAGCTGTTGAGGAGTTGCTGCCGGAAGCTCCTTTACCCTTTACAGAATGACTGCCTGCTTTTTCAGAGCCTTTCGGTGAGTCGCTGTCGGATTTTTCATAGTTTTTTGAGGAGTCACTGTCGGATTTTTCTGTGGTCTCCCGATCATGGCTGCGTTCCTTCAGAGTGAATTCCTTGCCGGAATACTCAATGTTCTTATAAAGAACGGAGCCGGAATTCGCATCAATATAGTATTTATAGCTTGTTGTGTCAGAAGAGAATTTCACGGTATAGACAGGGATGGTTTCCCCGGTGTCTGTCTGCTTCTCTGCCAGCTGAGTTCTTGTCACAGTAATAGCAGCCTGTGATACTCCGGCATCCTTGAGCGCAGCGGCCAGAGCTTCCTGTTCCGAAAGTTTCGCTGTGACAGCCGGCCTCTCAGGCACTGCCGCAGAAACGGAATCCGGTATTTCTTTTTCTGCCGGTGTTTCGGCGGCAAATGCTGTTGTGGATACAAGTACACTGAGCGCCAGAAGCGCGATGGTTGTGATTGCTGTTTTCTTCATTTTTTATTCCTCCTGTTTTGAATTTGATGTTGTGATTTTATGGAAATGACATGAAACCTCCATGAAGCAGTTATGAAAAACAGATGAAAAAAGAACTCTGTCCTGAGGCACCGGAACCAGGTCATTCCGCAGCACCGAAAATGCAAATGCATCTTCTACAGCGATATCGACTGCAGTTCGAACCTTCTGAAGAAGAGAATCTGAAGAAAGGGAGAACTGCCGGAAGGAAATCATAGAAGATCCCGGAGCAGACTGACGGCAAACAGGATGATCAGCAGCAGATAGCAGGCAAGGCGGAACCAGTTCAGGTATTGCGGGATCTCTTTCCGCATTTTTCCAGCCAGGATGCCAGAGAGAAAAAGGAGCAGCAGTGCCGGGGAAATAGTACTGGCAGCAGCGAAGACGCCCCCGAGGACTGCGGCAAATCCGACCGGTAATGTGGCTGCATATCCCATCATCATGAGGAGCGGGGCACAGGGGGAGATACCATAGCCAAATCCCATACTGAGTAGTGCAGCCTTGCTGGGATTTGCTGCAGGCGGCTCCGGAAGAGGAGAATCCTGCTTTCCGGAAACGCAGTGCCGGCAGCTTCCGCAACCATGCGGATTGGAATGTCCTGCCGAACTCCGGCCGGCGTGTTCCTTCCGCCATCCGATCAGCAGCCGGATCCCCAGAAGGATCATGAAGGCATCCACGATCAGATGCAGATTGATCCCGAACAGGCTGCCGTTTTCATCGATGATATTCTGGCCAAGAATCGCCGCCAGGGAACACAGAAGGATTACTGCCAGGGCTTTGCCGAGAAAGAAATCCAGAAATGCCCGCAGGGTCTGCCGGAAATTCCTGGCATGGGTGGTCAGATATCCATACAGGGCGGCGCTGATCCCGCTGCCGCAGCAGGTGCCGCATCCCATTCCCACAGATGCAGCGGTTGTCAGACTTTCGATTAATATTGTGATCCCCATTGTTTTATCCCCTTTCACTGCCGATCAGCGCAGCGCCGATCGCTCCGTTGAACTGAGGCCAGGACGCCACATAGACATCCCGCATCAGCTCCTCTTCAAAGGCTTTGTGCAGCCCGATATTCAGGGCGCCGCCGCCGGTCATCAGGATGTCCCCCTGCTTTTCCGACTTCTTCATCATTTTTATGATGCGCCGGACCATGGACAGATGCATTCCTGCCAGGATATCCCGCCGGTCGTATTTGCGGGCCACCAGGGAGATCACCTCCGACTGGGCAAATACAACACAGGTGCTGTTGATATCGCAGGGACTGGTGCTTTCCAGAGACAGCGGTCCCACCTGATCGATAGTGGTTTCCAGGATCTGCGCGATAACCTCCATGAACTTGCCGGTACCGGCGGCGCATTTGTCATTCATGCTGAAATTCTTTACCGCATAGTGACTGTCCAGGTAAATGATCTTGCTGTCCTGTCCTCCGATATCGATGATCATACCTGGCTGGTATTCCTTCGGAGCGGTAAGGCGCACGCCGTAGGCATGGGCGGTGATCTCGGAAATATCGTCATCCGCCATTTCCAGAACCTTGCGGCTGTAGCCGGTGGCCATAATGTACCCCACCTCTGAGGGGGTGACGGCATTCCGATTGCAGAGTTCCCGGGCAAGAAGCTGTGCCGTACCGTTGTTGTCGATGCCGGTGCTTCGCACCATCGTATCGACAACCTGTCCGTTTCCGATCAGGGCCGCTTTCAGGTATGTGGAACCGCCGTCCAGTCCGATATAATATTTTCCCATATTGCATCAAATCTCCTTTCAGAATGATTCGCGGATGCCGGTCCTGCGGACCGGTTCTTGCCGCAGCTTGATCAGTTCGATAAATGCTTCGATCCGGATCCGGAGCTGCTCCACATCCTCTTCGTTATAATCGCTTTCCAGCCGGATCACCGGGATCTCCAGTTTTCCGAGTTCCTCCTCGATCTGCCTGTATTCAAAATCATAGACCAGGCATCCCCGCAGCACATGATAGATGACTCCCTGGATCTCATTGTCACGGATCATCTGTTTCAGACGATAGATTCTCTGAGTATTATCCGCGAAGGTGGGGCAGGGACAGGGCCGCAGAGCCCGGTTCGCCAGAGCCCGCAGCATTCCGTTAAAGCTGTGATCGGTGATCACCGCCGGGTCCCACATCCCCCGCTCGCCCATGCAGGTTTCATCCGCGGAGACCAGGCCGCCCATTTCCTCAATCAGAAGAGGGATCTTGATATTCGGAAATACGATGGGGGAGCCGGTCAGAAGGATCCGGGGAAGAGAACGGCTGCTGATCTTTTCTCCCGTGCGGATCCGTTCCTTTAATTCCAGATTCACCCCGTGCATGGCGTCTGCCCACCGATCCGCGGACATGTAGGCAGAAGCATTCATCATAGCCATGGAATGAGTACCCCGGAGGAGGGCAGGAGAGGATTTCCGAAGACGGATAAATTCCGAAAACTCTGCCTGTGCCCGTCCGACCATCTGAAATCCCTCCGCCAGCGAACCGGAACTGATCGGACTGCCGGTCGCCGCCTCCAGCCGTTCCATCAATTCATAGAGCTGCCGCAGATAGGCTTCCATATCCGCATCCTCCCGGGAAGCGGGGACATGCAGCGTTATCAGTTCCACAGAATCCCTCAGCATGCCGGCGATCTTCTTTTTGCAGTCACAGGTGATCGGAACCACCATCATGGAGCAGTCCCGGTAAACCGGCATGAGACCGGTATGCTGGAATCCGGCCACCGCCTTTACCAGCGGACAGGCATCTCTTGGCGTCAGGTCATCTCCGATGGAAAATGCCGTATAGTTCCCGGAGCACAGTTTTACCGGCTGGGCGCCGGCGGCGTAAATCAGCTCCTGCGGAACCATGACACAATAGGTTCCGATGGTGGGCCGGTCGGTCTCCACTCCCTGCATTTCCACATAGATCCGGCGCAGTACCTCGACGAAGGGCTGCATCGCTGCCGGAGCCCCGGACAGCTGCTCCAGCCTTCCGAGATATCTCGCGGCGGTCTGAGTTTCTTTCTTAATAAAACGCTGCTGCTGGCGCTGCTTCTTCTGCTGCTCCCGGAGATACTTTGTCTGCGGTTCCCGCCCCGGAGCTGTTTTGCTTTTTTGTTCTTCCGTTTGCATATGGGATCTCACCTTTCTTCCTTTCGCAGATTCCTTTGGTAGCTGCTCATGACCTGTGCCCGGGAGGCTGTGTAGATCTGCTTTCCGGCAAATGTCATGGACAGGGCGTTGTCTTCCGGACATTTCCGGATGCATTCCCCGCACATAATGCAGTTGACATCTGTGACATCCGTGTTCTCCCGCTCAGTGTAGATCAGCTTGATTCCCATGGGACAGGCTTCGTAACAGGCGCCGCATTCCGTGCAGGCGGTACAGTCCTTTCTGATCCGGAACAGGGAGATTTTATGCAGCAGACCGACCAGATATCCCAGAGGGCAGACCAGACACCACATCCGCCGTTTAAAAAAGCTTCCGATCAGGACCAGAATCATGAGAAATCCGCTGACATACAAACTGGTGCTCATTCCTGCCAGGATCGGGGAAACGGTAATCGCGGGACAGAAATTGCAGAAATTACCCCCTGCAAACCAGAGCCCGAAAAAGAGAAATAACAGACACCATTTAACCGGTTTTACGGCCTGGTAGCGTTTTTCGTTCATGGTAAAGCCATTCATGCAAAGCTTCTGACGCAGTTTGTCCATCAGATCCTGGATCAGTCCCATAGGGCATAAGAACCCGCACATGATCCGTCCCAGCACGATCGTAAATCCCAGCGTACTGGCAAAAAAGAGCAGAATGTCGGTGAGAGGAAGCTCGAACAGTTCATTCAGATGGGAGAGATAATAGCAGCTTGCTTCCGCCATCTGCTCCCGGTTCCAGGGGCAGGACAGCACCGGAATGCTGAGGCTGGAGATCCTGAGGCCGAACAGCAGTCCCCCGGCGATCATAAAGAAGGAAAAAACGATCATAAGTCCCCAGCGAAGGATCATAAATACCGAAGGCTTCTGCTTCGGGATCAGATCCTTCGCGCCGGACCTGCCGGTTCGGGAAGCGCGGGCCTGGATCCGTTCGGTTCCGGAAATCCTGCGGCGCAGGAATACACAGAGTATGATGCCGGCGGCCGATGCTGCGAGGATGATCAGGAAGGGCAGCAGGGTGCCAGGATAATCCGTCCCCTCTTCCGGGAATCCGAAAAACAAAAGATTGCCAGCAAAGTAAGCCGGACATGCGATCCCCAGGCAGGCCAGGACCGTGATGACGAGTTTTTTTCGGGATCTCATTGCGCCTGCTTCACCTCCTGATAACGATTCTGCTCCAGCATTTCCGCAAAGGCTTCCATACGGATCCGGAGCTGCTCCACGTCCTGATACTGATAGTCCGTTTCCAGACGGAAAACAGGAATGCCGTAATCGGAAAACAGAGATTCCAGACGCTCCAGCTCGAAGTCGTATTCGATCTGTCCTTTGAGGACATGGTACACAACTCCTTCGATGTCACCATGCATCAGACTGCCGATGATATAACGGTACATCGCGTCATTGGAAACAAAGGAGGAAGACGCATTGTACCGGTAGCGTTCCGCCGCGATGGCCCGGATCATACGGTCCCGGCCTCCCTGCAGGATCCGCCCGGTATTGGTGCCGTACTGCTTCAGGGCAGCGGGATCGACACATTCCCGGATATCCAGTCCGATCTCCTGCAGAAGAAACGGGATCTTATAATTCGGAAATAGGACTGGGGAACCTGCCAGCAGGATCCCGGGCCGGCGGAAGCGGGGATACAGACGGGCAGTATGCGATTTGAGTTCCTGGCAGAGGATCTCAAGGTGATCCGACCATTCCTCCGGATCTTCCGTGTAGTAATAGCTGGTTCTGACCAGCTGCCGGGCGGCAAAGGTCAGCAGATCTTCCCTGCCGCGGGCCAGATCCAGAAAGACGGACAGCAGTTTTCTGGCCCGGGAAACCGTCAGCCGGGCATCGATCAGCCTGCGCCGGGTAACGCGGGTGTTCGTATGATCCGCAACGGCCTCCATCATCCGGAACATCTGTTTCTGCCACTGAAGAATCGATTCCCGTCTGTTTTGTTCCGGCGGAATGTCCACAAGAAAGAGCTTTTTGCCTTCCTGCTTCAGCTGATACGCGATCTTGCGCATACTGTCGCAGGATAAGGGGATAAGGAACAGGGATTCCGAAAAATCGGGACCGCCGGGACGGTGAATATATCCCAGGATTGAACGGCTGACGGGATCGGTGTCCCGGGGGACCAGATCATCTGACCAGGAAGTGCTGAATAAGCTTCCGCCCAGAAGCCAGTAGGGGACAGCCCCTGCAGCCAGGATCAGCTCCTCCGGAAGGTCCGGTCCGAGAACCACCACTTCCGGCCGGGCTTCGGACGCCCAGCCGAACCATTGCTCCGCGGTATCCAGGAAATACCCCAGTGAGGAAAGCTGGGGATGATCCTGCCGGATCCGATGGAGCGTTTCCATAAATTCTTCTGTATAAGCCGCTGCGGGACGGACTGGCCCGGAGGCCATCCGGATCTGTTTTGTATTCAGCATAAATCCTCCTTGTAAAATAAAACCATGATATGGATGATACTTTACAAAGAGGACATGAAACTGTTATGAAGCAAAGATGAAAATCAAATGAAAAAGAGCAGCCTTTGAAAGTGGCTGCTCCGGATTCGTGTTCATGAAGCCGGCAGGGGTTATTCGGCGGGCATGGAGAAGATAAATTCGCTGCCTTCCCCCAATGTGCTGGTCACCGTGATTTCGCCATGATGCAGGCGGGCGATCTGGCTGGCAAGGCTGAGCCCCAGGCCGACGCCCCGGGATTCATCGCTGCGGGAACGGTCTGTCTGATAGAACCGGTTCCAGATATGATCCAGGTCTTCCCGGGCAATGCCGATGCCGTCGTCCCGGACCAGGACGCAGGCATTCTTTCCCTGCACATAAGTTCTGACCAGGACATGGCCATTGTCTTTTCCGTATTTGACTGCATTGGACACCAGGTTCTGGATCAGGCTGATGAGAAGGGAGGTATCCCCCATAACCATAAGATCCGGCTGCGTCTCGCTCCGGATCTGAATTCCCCGGACTGCCACGGTCCGCTGTTCTTCGCAGACATCCTCCACCAGTTCCGAAAGATCCACTGCTTCCCGGTCGATCCGGCGGGTTCCCTGTTCCAGACGGGTGTAGGAGAGGAGCTTTCCGATCAGCTCAGACATTTTCCGGGCCTGCTTGTGGATCTCCCGGATGGACTCCTGAACGACCTCTTCCTCTCCGGCTGCCTTTTCCGCCATTTCACATTCGGCGAGGATAACGGTCGTCGGGGTGCGCAGCTCGTGGGAAGCATCGCTGGTGAATTGCCGCTCCGCGTTGAAGGAACGCTCCAGACGGCTCATCATGCTGTTGAAGGTTTCCGCGAGTTCGTGAACTTCATCCTTTCCATCCCGGATCTCGATCCGGCGGGACAGGTCGCTGCCGTCACGGATCTTTCTGGCGGATTCCGTGATGCTGCGCAGCGGCCGCAGGGAGGAGCCGGCAATTGCCCAGCCTCCCAAAACGGCGAGCAGCAGAATGACCGGAAGCCCGATATATCCCATCCGCATGATGGAATTCATGAGATTATCCATACTGTCCCGGGGCAGGATCCCAACGATCCAGACTCCGCCTGATTCCCCATCCTCCGGGCTGCTGCCATTTTGAAAATTCAGGATTTCTCCGGAGTCTTCTGATTCCTGTCTGGTGAGCTTCGGGCTTTCCTCACCAGTGTCTGATTCAGCGGATTTCGTTCTGTCTTCGTCTGATCTGGCGGACTTCGTCCCGTTTTCGTCTGATTTGGCGGGCTTCGACCCGTCCTCCCCGTCCTTTACAGAAAACGGCTCTTCGGCGCCGCCTTTCTTTCCGGAATGACCGTGGTCATCTGCGTCTTCCGACAGCCAGCGGATCAGGCAATAGACACTGGCTTCCTCCGTGTCAATAGGAAAGACCTGTCCCGCATCGTGGGACCACAGGAAATCCGGCATCAGGGACTGGATCGAAAACACATCCGATCCGGCCAGCAGTTCACTTCCGTCGGCGCTGTATACCTGCAGGTATGCGCCGTCGTCATAAGTGCCGGATTTACTGATGCGCAGCTGGCCGTGGTCATAATCCAGCTCGCCTGCAAAACTGTTGACCGCATTTTTCAATGTGGTCGAAGCCGTGTTTCGGGCAGCGCTGCCGGAGACCATCTGAAGCGCGAGCAGTAAGGCTCCCGCCACCAAAAGGAGCAGAGCGGCAAACCATAAAGTCAGCTTTGTCTGCAGCTTCATTCTTCCACTTCCTTCAGCACATATCCGTAGCCCCGGACAGTCTGGATCAGCTTATGATCAAACTGCGCGTCCACCTTTTTCCGCAACATACGGATATAAACATCCACCACGTTGGAACCGACGATACAGTCCCAGTTCCAGAGATTGGATTCGATCTGCTCCCGGCTGAGTACGACTCCCTTGTTGCGGATCAGATATTCCAGCAGGGCAAATTCCTTGGCGGTCAGGGTCAGTTCCTGATCTCCCCGGTTCACTTTGTGATGGGTGCTGTCCAGGGTGAGGTCTTCGCAGACATAAAGGCTGGTCGGAGAAGTAACCTTGCGCCTTGTGAGCACCCGGAGCCTTGCCATCAGCTCATCGAATTCGAAGGGCTTTACCAGATAGTCATCCGCGCCGAGGTCCAGCCCTTCCACCTTATCAGCCAGGGAATCCCTTGCAGTCAGAAATAATACCGGCGTATCATCTCCCCGCTCCCGCATCTGAGTCAGCACCTCAAAACCATCGATCTTCGGCATCATTACATCCAGTATGACAGCATCATATTCCATGGCATTCAGATAATCCAGCGCCTCCTGTCCGTCAAAACAGGAGTCCACCGAATATCCCTCCCAGACGAGCCGCCTTGTGATCACGCGGTTGATGGATTTTTCATCTTCCGCCAGCAAAATCCTCATATCTTTTCCCATCCCTTTTCTGAATCTTTGCGCAGATCCGCATTTCATCATCATTATAAGCATGCTAAATGAAAATCAGATGAAAAACAACCCGTTTTCCATGATTCTTTGTCATGATGAATTGTTTTTAATTCTCTGTCTGGCGGAAGGCCGGGTGTTGGAAATGAAGCGTTTTCCTGTGGTACCTTCCGTCAGGTACCGCAATGCTCGCAGTTTTTGACAGGGGCTGCCGAAAATTTGCAGCAATGCGTGAGATTTTCGGCAGACATCTCTTGCGGACCTGGTTTTTGCCGAAAAAATGCAGCAATGCGTGAGATTTCTGGCAGAAATGCCCCTTTCAGAACTGCATTGACGAAAAATTGCAGCAATGCGTGAGATCTTTGACAGCGGCTGACGAAAAAATGCAGCATTGCGGTAAATCGCATGACATCCGGGAAGGAAAGTCATGCGAATGATGTGATCGCAGCGGACACCGGTCAAAACAGGATATCATAATCTGCCCTGATCGATCCATGATAAACGAGACTGTAATCACAGAAATATTTGCAATGCGGATTTAAAAAGGATTGAACGGTTGAAAAACGATTGATAAATGGCTGCATTCCTGAGATGGACATGATACAATGAATCAAAAATCAGCAGGGAGACCCTCGTATGACCATTGATGAGATGATCACAAGATAAAAGGAACTGGGATACTCCAACGAAAAGATCGCGGAACTTTCCGGGGTTTCTGCTCTTCAGGATCCGGGAGTAAGTTATGATGCAGACAGTATCGGTCCATATACCATACAAGACTATTATGCGTTGCCGGAGGATCAGAGAACAGAATTGATTGATGGATATATCTTTGATATGGCAGCTCCGGATTATGTGCATCAAAGAATCGTTCTGAAGCTATGGAGTATTCTGGATCAATGCATTTCTTCAAATCACTGCCGGTGGATGGCTTTTGCTGCACCGGCCGATGTGCAGCTGGATCGGGACAATAAAACCATGGTACAGCCGGATGTCATGATTTTATGCAGGAAAGAAGATCTGAAGAAGAATAAATACGTCGGGGCACCGGACTTTGTTGCAGAAGTCCTGTCGGATTCCGGTATTGATCTCCGAAGGCAAGTGTGAGGTGGATTTTGCACTGATCCATCGGGAACTGGAACAATTCAGTTTCTGAATATCGGCGGACATGATAATAATATGATTGATGAAATGACAATTCGGGAAAAGTACAGACAGCTGACTCTGCGGCTGATCAGAGAAGGACGGAGCATTACCACCATGGAAAGCTGTACCTCCGGCCAGATCGCATCGCTGATCACGGACACGGAAGGGGCTTCCGCGATCATAAAGGGCGCGTTTGTCACCTACAGCAATGAGGCCAAGATCCGGCAGGGGGTTCCGGCGGAGGTGATCCGTGCTTACGGGGTCTATTCCACCGAAACCGCCGAAGCCATGGCAACCGCCTGCCGCGATGCTTATCAGGCCGACATCGGGATCGGCGTGACCGGAACCTTCGGAAATGCGGATCCGGAGAATCCGGACAGCGTTCCCGGAGAAGTATATTTTGCGATCGCCTTCCCAAAGATGGTCCGAAGCCGCCATCTGCAGGTGCCGCCCCAGTCCTCGCGGCTGGCCTATAAACTGTACATGGCGGATGTTGTGGCAGATGCTGTCACGGATGCACTCGCGGAAATGTCATAGGTCCCGCGGAAATGTTGCAAAGTCTGACGGAAATGCCATAGATCCCGCGGAAATGATACAGGGTCGGGTTGCACGATATTGATATATTTGGTAAAATATAACCCGGTTTATAAAATTATTTCAATACAGACAGCGGAATGCGGCTCTGATCTTATCAGCAAAATACCTATCAGTTAGCAGAGAACAGCTTATTTATGCCTGATATATCACTTACGGACATCCATATGGGTATGTGTTTATTTATATTGATGGAGGTCCGGAGTCTGAAAGCATCGCAGCAATGAGGTGCTTTTCTTGTATCACGCGGAAATGGAGCAGATCATGGTTCTTTGCATGGCGGGAATCGATCATAATCAGGCATCCCTGGATGTCCGGAGTCAGTTCTCCTTTACAAAAAAGAAAATGGAGCAGGCCTATGCCTTTATCATGCAGGACCCGATGATCAGCGGATGTGTCCTGCTTTCCACCTGCAACCGGACGGAGATCTGGCTGAGTCTGGCGGAAGAAACGGAGATTTCCGCGGCGGGAGTGCTGCTGCGGTTTCTGAATATGGAATCAGAGGAATCCCGGGCATTGTTCCGGGAGCGGAAGGGAAAGGAAGCGGCAGAGCATCTGTTCCGGCTGACTGCCGGCCTGGAGTCCCGGATTCTGGGCGAAGGCCAGATTCTGACCCAGACCGGGGAAGCCCTGGTTATGGCCCGGGGAATGCAGGCTGCGGATCATACCCTGGAAGTGCTGTTCCGGCATGCGGTGACTGCCGGCAAACAGGTCCGGACGGAAACGGATCTTTCCCTCTCTGACCGTTCCGTCATTCAGACCGCCCTTGAAAAGCTGGAATCCCGGGGATTTTCCGTTAAAGGCCAGCAATGTCTGGTGATCGGAAACGGCATGATGGGGAGACTTTCGGCGGAGACCCTTCTGAAGGCAGGCGCTGAGGTGACCGTAACCGTCCGGAAATATCATAACGGGGTTGTGGATATTCCGGAGGGCTGCCGGCGGATCAGTTACGACGAACGGTATCAGAAACTTCCGGAGTGTGAGCTGGTTGTCAGCGCCACCAGCAGTCCCAATTATACCATTACAAAAGAAGCCCTGTCCAGAGTGAACCTTGAAAATCCGGTGATTCTGATCGATCTGGCCGTCCCCCGGGATGTGGAACCGGCCGTATCAGAACATCCCCGGATCAGTCTGTATGATATCGATTCGTTCCAAATCGATCTCCATACCGATAAGGTGTTATACAATCTGGAAAAGGCAGAGCAGATCATCCGGAAGGAGCAGCAGCGATTCTATGACTGGTTTGACAGTAAGGATCTGATCTCCCGGATCGATCAGCTGAAGGAATTTGCGGGGGAGGACGTTGTGATCCGTATGACCCCGGTGTTCCGCCACAGCGGTCTGGACGAAGAGAGCAGACGCGCTCTTGCGGGCGAGATCAAGGGGGCCTCCGCCCGGATGGCAAATCATCTGCTGTTCCGGCTGAAGGAAACGCTCCCGGAGCCAAAGTTCCGGGAAGTACTGGATTCCCTGGCGGAGATCTGTGAGGAACGGAAGAAAACCTGGATGTAAGAAAGAATAAAGGAGGTTATCAGATAGTCATGGAAATGCTTGTAAGGCCCAGAAGATTGAGAAGCAGTGAGACGCTGCGCAGAATGGTCCGGGAAACCAGGATCAGCGCGTCCTCTCTGATCTATCCCCTGTTTGTCATGGACGGAGTAAATAAAGCGGAGGAGATTCCTGCCATGCCCGGACAGAAACGCTACACCCTGGACCGGGTGGAGGAAGAGCTGGTGAAAGTCATGGATTCCGGGGTGCGCAATATTCTTCTGTTCGGAATTCCGCAGCACAAGGACGAGGTGGGCAGTCAGGCCTACGCGGAGGACGGGATCGTACAGCGTGCCCTGCGCTATACAGCGGAGCAGTTTCCGGAACTGTACCGGATCACGGATGTCTGCATGTGTGAATATACCTCCCACGGACATTGCGGAGTTCTGTGCGGTCATGATGTGGACAACGACCGGACCCTGGAGCTTCTGGCCCGGACCGCCAGATCCCATGCGGAGGCAGGAGCCCAGATGGTGGCTCCTTCCGATATGATGGATGGACGGATCCTGGCGATCCGGGAAGAACTGGATCAAAACGGCTTCAGCAATCTCCCCATTATGTCCTATGCGGTGAAATTTGCCTCCGCCTTTTACGGCCCCTTCCGGGAAGCCGCCGGTTCGGCGCCTTCCTTTGGTGACAGGAAAAGCTACCAGATGGATTTCCATAACCGCAGGGAAGCATTGAAAGAAGCCCTTCTGGATGTGGAGGAAGGAGCGGATATTATCATGGTGAAGCCGGCAATGTCATTTCTGGATCTGGTTCGGGAAGTCCATGAGACGACGGACCTGCCGGTCGCAACCTACAGTGTCAGCGGAGAATACGCCATGGTAAAGGCAGCCGCGCAGAACGGCTGGATCGATGAGGACCGGATCGTCTGTGAAATGGCAGTTTCTGCTTACCGGGCCGGCGCGGATATTTATATCACCTATTTTGCAAAGGAACTGGCGGGATTTATCAGGGAAGGAAGAATCGGATGATGACGAAATCACAGACGTTATTTGAACGGGCAAAACGGGTGATTCCCGGCGGCGTGAACAGTCCGGTGAGAGCCTTCGGATCCGTGGGTATGAATCCGCGGTTCATCTGCAGAGGACAGAAGGACCGGATCTTCGACGAAGACGGAAAGGAATATATTGATTTTGTCGGATCCTGGGGCCCCATGATCCTGGGACATTGCCATCCGGCGGTGACAGAGAGTGTGGAGCAGGCCGTGCGGGAGGGACTGAGCTTCGGAGCCGCCACAAGAAGGGAAGTGGAGATGGCGGAACTGATCTGTGAAATGGTTCCCTCTGTGGAAATGGTCCGTATGGTCAATTCCGGCACGGAAGCGGTGATGAGTGCCATCCGGACGGCCAGGGGCTATACCGGCAGGAACAAGATCATCAAATTTGCCGGCTGTTATCACGGGCATACCGATGCCATGCTGGTCAAAGCCGGTTCGGGTCTGATGACCCAGGGGATCCCGGGAAGCGCCGGCGTTCCGGAGGGATGTACCCGGGATACCCTGACTGCTATTTACAATGACCTGGACAGCGTCCGGGAACTGTTTGCTGCCAATCCGGGGGAGATCGCAGCGCTGATCGTGGAACCGGTGGGGGCCAATATGGGCGTCGTCCTTCCGGAGGAAGGGTTCCTGGAAGGACTTCGCGGGATTTGTGATCAGGAAGGCGCGCTTCTGATTTTTGACGAAGTGATCACCGGATTCAGGCTGGCGCCGGACGGAGCCCAGGGCTATTATCAGATCACCCCAGATCTTACTACTTTCGGAAAGATCATCGGCGGCGGCATGCCGGTGGGTGCCTATGGCGGCAGGAAGGAGATCCTGTCGGTGGTGGCTCCTTTGGGCAATGTTTACCAGGCGGGGACCCTGAGCGGCAATCCGGTGGCAATGGCGGCCGGACTCGCCCAGCTGAAGATCCTGAAGGATACCCCGGGGTTCTATGACGACCTGAACCGGAAAAGTGACGCCTTCTTCCGGGAAATGGACCGGATCCTGACGGATGGCAAAGTTCCCCACTGTCTGAATCATGTGGGCTCTCTGGGCTGCGTGTTCTTCACAGAACAAAAGGTGCGTGATTACACCTCTGCCCAAAGCAGTGATACGGAAGCCTTCCGATCCTGGTTCTCTTATCTTCTGGAACGCGGAGTTTATACGGCGCCTTCCCAGTTTGAAGCCCTGTTTCTCTCCGGAGTCCATTCCGAAGAGGATCTGGCGAAGGTGCTGCAGGTTGTGAGGGATTATGTGAAATGAGAAAGATCATTGTCGGAAGCCGGGACAGTCAGCTGGCAGTGGCCCAGAGCCGGATGGTGATCTCCTATATCAGGGAGCACGTTCCGGACGTGGAGCCGGTCCTGCTGACGATGAAAACCACCGGAGACCGGATCCTGGACCGGACCCTGGATCAGGTGGGAGGAAAGGGTCTGTTCGTAAAGGAGCTGGACCGGGCGCTATGGGAGCACCGGGCGGATATCACCGTTCACAGCCTGAAGGATATTCCGATGGAACTGCCGCCGGATCTCCCTCTGGTGGCGTTTTCCCGGCGGGAAGACCCCAGGGATGCCCTGATCCTTCCGGAAGGAGCAGAAGAGCCGGATCCGGAGCTTCCCATCGGAACCTCCAGCCTCAGACGGCAGATCCAGCTTAAGAAGCTGTACCCGGGATACCGGATCGAACCGGTCCGGGGGAATCTGCAGACCCGGCTGAGGAAGCTGGAAGAGGGACAGTTCGGTGCGCTGGTACTGGCTTCTGCCGGCCTGAAACGCATGGGACTGGAAGGGCGGATCCGCCGGTATTTCACGATCCGGGAAATCCTGCCTGCCGCCGGACAGGGGATCATTGCGGTGCAGGGCCGTGCAGAAGAGGATTACTCCTGGCTGCAGGGGCTCAATGACCCGGAGGCGCAGGCGGCAGCCCTGGCGGAGAGGGCTTATGTCCGGGAACTGGATGGCGGCTGCACTTCCCCGGTCTGTGCGCATGCGGAAATCGCAGAGGGCCGGATCTGCCTGACAGGTCTTTTCTATGAGGAGACCACGGGGGGATTCCTGAAGGACAGCCTGGAAGGCGCAGCAGACCAGGCGGAGCAGATCGGGATCCGGCTGGCGGAAAAGCTGCGGGAGCAATGCAGAAGGCAGCTGCCGAAGGATTGCAGCGGGGGAAGAAAACCATGAGCGGAAAAGTATGGCTGGTGGGAGCCGGCCCCGGGAAGAAGGATCTTCTTACCCTGCGGGGAAAAGAGATCCTGGAACAGGCGGATGTGGTGGTTTATGATGCCCTGGTAGGCAAGGAACTTCTGGGATTGATCCCGGAATCCGCCAGACGGATCTATGCGGGAAAGCGTTCCGGAAACCATGCCCTGAAACAGGAGGAGACCAACCGGATCCTTCTGGAGGAAGCACAGAAAGGAAACCGGGTCGTCCGGCTGAAGGGAGGAGATCCCTTCCTTTTCGGACGGGGAGGAGAAGAACTGGAGCTTCTGGAAGAACACGGGATTCCCTTTGAAGTGGTTCCCGGGGTTACCAGCGCCTTCTCAGTTCCGGCCTATTGCGGGATCCCGGTCACACACCGGGACTATTGCTCCAGCGTCCATGTCATCACCGGACACAAACGGCAGGGGCAGGATTACGGAATCGATTTCCGCGCCCTCGCTGAGACCCGGGGAACTTTGATTTTCCTGATGGGGATCGAATCCCTTCCGGTGATCTGCCAGGGTCTGTTAACGGCGGGAATGGGTCCTTCTACTCCGGCGGCAGTCCTGGAGAAGGGCACAACCGCCCGGCAGCGAAGGATCAGCAGCGATCTTATGCATCTGCAGGAGACGTGCCGGGAACGAAAGGTACAGACACCGGCAATTATCGTGGTGGGGCAGGTCTGTACTCTGGCGGAGCGGTTCGCCTGGTATGAGAAAAAGCCTCTGGCGGGAGTGCGGGCTGTCGTGACCCGTCCCCGGGAGCTTTCCTCCCGGCTTTCTGAAATGCTGCGGGAAGAAGGGGCGGAGGTCTGGGAGATTCCGGCCATTCGTCTGGTACCGGACCCGGAAGCCGTCAGACAGGCATTTCAGGAACTGGAGCAGGGCAGCGTGGACTGGATCGTATTTACCAGCCCCAGCGGAGTCCGGATTTTTATGGATCAGCTGCTGCAGGAACGGGATATCCGGATCCTGGCGGGAGCGAAGATCGCCGTGATCGGAACAGGATCCGAAAAGGAACTTCGCGCCTACGGCCTGAAAGCGGATTTTGTCCCGTCTGTTTACGACGGAGCCACCCTGGGCAGGGAACTGGCGGAGAAGCTGCAGGAAGGAGCCCATGTTCTGATTCCCCGTGCCGCTATCGGAAACCGGGAACTGACGGAAGAACTGGGGCGGATCCCAAAGGTCTGTATTACAGAAATCGCTGCCTATGATACTCTTTATGAAGCCTCTCCGGTCTATGACCTGAAGGAACTGATCCTGCAGGAGGAATTTGATTATGCGGTCTTTACCAGCGCTTCGACAGTCCGCGGATTTGCTGCCGCGGCCCGGGGAGCAGATCTGAAGAAGGTGCAGGCCATCTGCATCGGGCCCCAGACCGCGGCCGCAGCTAAAGAGCTGGGGATGCGGATCCGGGTAGCGGCAAAGGCCACATTGCCTGATCTGGTGGAGTGTGTGAAGAAAGCAAAGGAGGAAGGAAGATGAGAGGAATTGCCTATGGAGTCGGAGTCGGTCCGGGAGATCCGGAACTGATGACCTTGAAGGCAGTAAGACTGATCCGGGAAAACGATGTGATCGCGGTTCCCGGAAAGGAGGCGAAGGAGGCGGTGGCGTATCAGATCGCGGCGGCCGCAGTTCCGGAGATCGCAAAGAAGCAGCTGGTGCCCATTTACATGCCGATGATCCGGGACCGGGAGAAGATTGAAGAAGAGCATCAGAAAGGCGCCAGGATCCTGGAACAATATCTGGAGCAGGGAAAGAATGTGGTCTATCTGACGCTGGGAGATCCTACGGTTTACTGTACCTTCAGCTATCTGCAGCATATTCTGGAACGGGATGGATTCCAGGTGGAGCTGGTCAGCGGGATCTCTTCCTTCTGCGCCGCCGCGGCCAGACTGAATCTGCCTCTGACGGAGTGGGATGAGCCGCTGCACATTATCCCGGCAGTCCATAAACTGGATGCGCCCTTCGCAGAGGAAGGCAATTATGTCCTGATGAAATCCGCCAGCCATATGAAGGATGTGAAGGATCTGCTCCGGAAAACCCGTCTGTCCGTACAGGCGGTAGAAAACTGCAGTATGGAGACGGAACGGGTTTATCGTTCTCTGGAGGAGATCCCGGATGATGCCGGGTATTTCTCCCTGATCATCGCAAAGGAACAGAAATAATCCATGCTGGAGCTGAAGAATCTGACAAAGAAATTTGGCGATTTTACCGCCGTGGATCACCTGGATCTGACGATCGGAACCGGGGAGTTTTTCGGACTGCTGGGGCCCAACGGCGCCGGAAAAACCACCATCATCAGCATGCTGAGCACCGTATTGCTCCCGACGGAAGGGGAGATCTTTATCGACGGGCAGCGGCTGGACCGGAAGGCCTCCGTCCAGAAACGGAAGCTGAGCGTTATCACCCAGGAATATTCCATGCGCCAGGATATGACCATGGACGAGGTGATGGAATACCAGGGACGGCTGTATTTCCTGCCCCGCAGGGTGATCCGGCAGAAAAGCGAAGAATTGCTGGAATTTGCAGGTCTGAAGGAATTCCGGAAACGGACGGTACGGCATCTGTCCGGCGGAATGAAACGGAAACTGATGATTTGCCGCGCGCTGATGATCGAACCGGAGATCCTGCTTCTGGATGAACCTACGGCAGGTATGGATGCCCTGTCCCGGAGGCAGATGTGGAATCTGCTCCGGCAGGTGAATGTCAATCATATGACGATCATCCTGACGACCCATTACATCGAGGAGGCGCAGGCCCTCTGCGACCGGGTGGCGCTGATCAACCGGGGAAAACTGCAGAAACTGGATACCCCGGCGGCCCTGATCGAGGAGCTGGGGGCCTTCGCGGTGGACGTGACAACCCAGGAAGGCCTGGTCAGCCGTTACTTCAAAAGCCGGGAAGAGGCCATCCGCTATCTGGAAGGAGCAGGGCTGGAGGCTACTTTCCGGGGGACAACGCTGGAGGATGTCTTTGTGGACTGTGCCGGGCGGAAGATCGGATAGGCAAAGAGGGACGGACATGGGAATTGTTACGGTATTATGGGAAAAATGGGTGGAGTTCCGGCGGGATTTCTTTAAGATCACGGCGGCGGCTCTGATCACGCCGGTGATGTATCTGATCATTTTCGGCCTGGGAATTCAGACCACTTCCCACGGAGAACCCTATCTGCATTTTCTGATTCCCGGAATCGCGGCAATGGCGACGATGACGGGAAGCTTCAGCGCCATTGCCCAGAATATGAGCGTCCAGCGGCTGTACGAAAAGGCGCTGGATCAGGTGATGGTCTCTCCGACCCCGCTCTGGCAGTTTATCCTGGGTCAGGTAATCGGAGGGAGCCTGCGGGGCATGTATGCCGGATGCCTGATCCTGCTGATCACCTGGCCGATCCGGACGGGGCTGATCTTCACGCCGGTTTCCTTTGTGATCATGTTCCTGAACGGAACCGTGTTTTCCACCATCGCCCTGGTGCTGTCCTTCCTCGCCAAAAGCTACACGGACGCACCCCGGTATACCTCCTATATCATTATGCCCATGTCCTTTTTGTGCAACACGTTTTTTTCCACGGACCAGATGCCGGTGGGATTCCGTCAGGTGATTTCGGTGCTTCCGCTATCCCAGAGCTGCGAAATGATCCGGAGGATCGCCAACGGGATGTCTCCCGGAGCGGCGGGATTTCTGATCCTTGCCGGATATCTGCTCGTTTTCGGGCTGATCGCCGTGGTATTTATCTATAAGAAAAAGAATTTATGATCATGAAGAATACAAAAGCACTCCTGGTTATCAGTTTCGGAACCACCTTTCCGGAGACCCGGAGCCGGACGATTGAAGCCATCGAAACGGATCTTCAGACGGCATTTCCCGACCGGATCTTTTACCGCGCCTTTACCAGCGGAATGGTCCGGAAAAAGATCCTGGAGCAGGAAGGACTCCGGATCCTTTCTGTTCCGGAGGCTCTGGAGCAGATGCAGTCGGACGGGATCCGGGACCTCCTGGTTCAGCCCACTCACCTGCTGGAGGGGGCGGAATATGCCTCTACCCTGGATGTGATCCGGGATCGTTCGGACCTTTTCGACCAGGTCCGGATCGGAAGGTGTCTCATGACGGATCAGGGAGACATTGAAGCCATGGCCGACTGTCTGGAACGGATTTTCGGCAGCCTGGACCCGGGTCAGATGCTGGCCCTGATGGGCCATGGCAGCGGCCGGATTTCGCTGCCGGTCTATGATCTTCTGAACCGGCAGTTTGAGATGGATGGGTTTTCCGTATACTGTGTGGGAACGGTGGAATTTGACCCCGGGATCCGGCCGGTGATGGAAAAGGTCCGGCAGAAAATGCCGGAAGAGGTGATCCTTTCGCCCCTTCTGGTGGTGGCCGGGGATCATGCGGTTCATGATATGGCGGGATCCTCGGAGGATTCCTGGAAGAGCCGGATCCGGCAGATGGGGCCCAGGGTCGTCTGCAATCTGAAGGGGCTGGGGGAATATCAGGAGATCCGGGATCTGTATGTGGAGCATGCCCTGCAGGCAGAACGGATAGAAAGCAGAAGACCATGAGAAGCAGAAGCGCGAACAGCATGAAAGCCCGGTCCGGAATGGTTCTCTTTGTTGTTCTTTGTTTCCTGGCCCTGCTTGCATGCCCGGTACAGGCACAGGAGGATGCACAGTACTGGGAAAACGTACAGCGGATCCAAAGCAGCATCCGATCCACGCGGACGGCGAGATACGGGATGACGCCGGTCTATGCAGATGTCATTAAGGACGGCGTTTATCCGGTGGAGGGAAGCTCCAGCTCTACGTATTTCAGGATCGCAGAGGCGGTACTGACGGTATCGGAGGGCAGAATGAGCGCGGAAATCACGATTCCCAGCATGAGTTATCTGTATGTGTTTATGGGAACAGCTGCACAGGCACGAAAGGCTCCGGAGTCCGACTGGATCGGGTTCCGGGAAGAGAACGGGCATACGGTTTTCACGATCCCGGTGGAAGCGCTGAACAAAGAAATCGACTGTGCGGCTTACAGTAAAGCGAGAAAGAAATGGTATAACCGGAAGATCCTCTTTGACGCGTCTTCTCTGCCGGAAGAGGCTCTTCAGGTGACGCTTCCGGATTATCAGCTGATTGAAGATGCCATTATGGCGTACGGACAGGACGGGGATCTTCCGGTTCCGACCTGGGAGAAGGATGCCGGGCCGCAGGAAGAGGACCCTGAATCATCGGAGGATCCCGGCGAACTGCTGGAAGGAACCCCGCAGCCGGTGGAACTGGATTATCCGGACGGAGAATATTCCATTGAGGTCAATATGGTGGGAGGCAGCGGAAGAGCCAGTATCAGCTCCCCGACCCTGCTGATCGTCCGGGACGGAAAAGCCTATGCGAAGCTTCTGTGGAGCAGCAGCCATTATGATTATATGATCATCGGGGATACAACCTATTATAATCTGACGAAGGACGGGGGAAATTCCACCTTTGAGATCCCGATCCCGATCCTGGATGAGGGCTTTCCGGTAATCGCGGATACCACAGCCATGGGAGATCCGATCGAGATCCGCTATGAGCTTTCCTTCTATTACATGACCATCGGATCTAAGGGGGAGATCCCCCAGGAGGCCGCGAAAAAGGTGCTGATCATCGCCGCAGCGGTTCTTGTGCTGGGCGGAATTCTGAATTATCTGCTGAAAAGGAAACGAAAGGTATGAGCAAACCATTGTATTTTCCACTGTTTGTAGATCTGTCTGAGAAGCAGATCCTGGTGGTGGGGGCAGGAAAGATTGCCTCCAGAAGGATTCTGACCCTGGCGCAGTTCGCAGGAAGGATCACCGTCGTTGCTCCGGAGATTGTGCCGGAACTGGAGCCGCTGCTTCAGGATCCTGCGGTTCTGTTTGTCCGCAGACCCTTTGAACCGGAGGATCTTTCCGGGGCGGATCTGGTATTTGCGGCGACCAATGATCCGAAGGTCAATCAGCAGATCGGAGAACTGGCCAGAGACCTGGGAATCCCGGTCAATGTCAGTCATGACCAGAGTCTTTGTGATTTCTTCTTTCCGGCGGTTGTAAGTAAACCTCCTATGGTGATCGGACTGACGGCCTCCGGCCAGGATCACAGGGGAGTGAAAGAGCTGAAGAACAAGGTCGCAGAGCTTCTGGATCCGCCGGAGAAAGAGTAAGCAGCCCTCCGGGAAGCGGGCCTGGGAAGAGAACCGGGAAGAGAGCGGGGCAGTAACCGGGAAGCTGGTTCCTTACTGATCCGGCGGCAGTGGCTGCAGCTCATACAGCCACACGGAATGGGGCCGGATCTCTGCCTGCAGTGTGAGTTCCTCCGAGACCTCCGTCCGGCGGACTTCGATCTGCGGATAAGCAGCAAAGGACAAGGCCTGAATGATTTCCGGAGTCAGCTCCTGGGGACTTCCCATGCGGACCCAGGCGTCATAAGAACTTCCATGCTCCTGGCTGAACTGCCAGGATGTGATCTGCCAGGTTCCCTTCGGAACCACAAACACTCCCCGGAACAGAAGATGGTCTGTTTGCCGGAATACATGGTACCGATAATCCGTGGACAGGTATTCCGGCTCTTTTTCTGTGCGGCTTTCGTATTCGCAGATGTGATACAGAAGAATGTGCCATTGCCCGTCTCCCCGGGTGATCAGGCAGGGAGATTGATTTAAGATGATTTCCCGGTCGAGCCGATGGAGCAGGAAAAAGGCGTTGTAGGCAGGTTTAGGGATCCCGTGTCTGCCGAAAAGACCGAGCCCTCCGGAGAAGGGCAGATCCATCGGCCGGAACTGCTCGCTGAGATCCGACAGGCAGGAGAAGGTCAGGCCTTCCACTAAGGACAGAGTCTGGATCCAGGTCCGTACCACATAAGTAGCCATGAACGCCGTATCCCGGATCAGGTCGGAAAGGTAGTAGGTGAGATTCCATTCTCCGGCCAGAATGGGAAGATGTTCCATTTTGTATTTTTCCAGAACGGACCGCAGCAGATTCAGGTGGGTGTTGATCACGTCTTCCCCGGTGGAAGCCAGGTAATTATAGGTGGTTGGCGTGTAGGGGAAGATCCCGGTAAAGTCTTCCATACGGTCTTCACAGGAATACAGATGGACTCCGATGAATCCAGGCTCCAGATGCTTCTCCCGGCAAAGAGCGAGAAATGCGTCATACCAGTCGATCCCTCCGGGAAAGGAGAAGTTCGGGGAACCGAGAAGATGCTCCAGGGAGTATTCCTGAAATACTTCATAGGTCGCGAAATACAGATCGAAAAATTCTTCTCTGGTATGGTTCCAGTAGCCATGGGAGGAATGGATGTTGGCACTGTTCCAGAAATCAAACCGCCAGGAATGCAGTTCCGCCGTTCCGAACAGCCGGAGGCAGTTCTTCAGAAAGGAACGGATCATCTGCTGCCACAGCTTCAGGGATCTTGGTTTTCCGATGCAGGGGCGGGAACCATACCCCAGACAATCCCCGGTGACGGACAGCTCCCGGGGCATCATGCCAAGTTCAATGTAGGGATGCAGCTGAAGATCCAGGATCCTCTGCAGAATTCCATTGACAGATTCCCAGGAAAAATAGGGATGACCGGGAATGGATTCTGTGTAGACGTTCAGCAGGTCACTGAACAGGTCGTGGAAATGGACATGGGTAAACCCGCATTCCGTAGCGGCCTGCCTCAGCTGTTCCTGCACGGAAGCATTCTGCAGCTGGTACGCACTGCCGATACTGATGGCCAGGAACCGCCGCGTTTCTCCGATGGAAGGGGCGTGCAGAAGATCCAGCGAAACCGGGATCTCGCTGCGGTAGGAAGGATGTTCCGGCAGGGGGTTCGGCCCGGACCCGGAATAGACCTTCAGAAATTCAAATCCCGCCGCTTCCGTTTCGCCGGCAGACAGTGTCCGACTGCTTATACCGGAGGAATGATGGCGGTTCCGGTATTCCAGAGGGCTGATACGATAGCTCTTCCGGAACGCATTGCTGTAGGACTTGTAGGTCTGAAATCCGCAGTTCAGGGCAACATCCGTGATCCGCAGAGACCGGTCGCACAACTCGCTTAAGGAACTGTGAATCCGGTACTGATTCAGGAAATCGATAAAGGACTGATGAAACCACCTGGAAAAGAAGGAACTGAAATACTGGGGGTTCAGTCCGACCGCCCGGCTGATTCCGGATACGGTGAGCTTCTCTCTGTAATGCTCCGAAATATAAGTCAGGATCTGGCGGATCCGTTGTTCGAGATAATCCTCTCCGATGGAAGGGTGCGGGTCCGGTCCCCGGAAACAGGAAGAGACGCAGCAATACAGCCGGCTCAGGGCGGTGAGCAGTTCGAGACTGCCTTCCTTGCGCTGCCAGGAACTGACAAAGGATTCGAGGCAGCTGTAGATCTCCGTATTGCGGGGATCGGTTCTGTTTTCACTGATATGAAAATGTCGGAAGGAAACCTCCTGCTCATCCGGGCAGAGCGTCCGGAAATAATAAGGCAGGATCTGAATCTCATAGATCCGGAGATCCCGGATATTGGAGAGGGTAAACAGTGCGTGCCGGGGGAAGAAGTAGAAATCCCCTTTCTGCAGGTATACCGTTTTCCGGCGGTGCTGAAGCTGTCCTTCCCCGCCGAGGACCAGACCGAAACAGACGGCTTCGGTATAAAGGATCTCGCTGCTTTGGGGCAGCAGATAATGATGGGAGAAAAAAGCACTGCTTCCGGGCAGATCCAAAGGCCTGACAGAGGGATTCATATGGGCTCCTTTCCGATACTAAGGCTTTGGTAACCGGGACGATTATACCAGAATTGATAGAATCTGCCTATATTCGGGAATGGATTTTTGACCGGATTTTCATGAAAATGGAAGGATAATTGAAAATTATGGAAAACTTAGGAAGAATTATTTGATTCGGAAAGAAATGCAACTCATGATAGATCCAGAATCAGGAAGAATCCTGTAACAGGAGGTGTGGCGGGAACGGGCAGATTAAGATATGCTGATCATACCGAAAAATCTATTTGTTATCAGAGGAGGTATGTATCGTGAAAAAAGTAATTGCTTTACTCATCGCCGCAGTGATGATGCTGGGAATTGCATCCACAGCCATGGCTGCAGAAACAGACTATGCATTTGACGGCTCCTGGCCGGAGGAACAGATCAAGATTGCTGTGGAAGTGTTCGACACCACAGATGAGCAGTTCCTTGCAATTCATGACTATTATGATTATCTGGAAACCTGCTACAATATTGATTTCATTTATTCCGAGTCTATTGCGTCCGCAGAGGATGAGATCGCATTCATCGATTCCGCTGCCGCAGCCGGCTGCAAGGGCCTGTTTGCGTTCTATAATGTGACGGAAGCGGAAGCCGTGAAGGAATGTGCAGCTCAGGGCATGTACTATGTCGGCGCGACCAGCGGAGATTTCCTGGATTCCGTCATCGACAATGAGTACTTCACAGGAACTTATCTGCTGCAGAGCAGCAGCGGAGATACCGAGCACAACGGAGATTATCTGGCCGGATATGAAATGGGTTATGCCATTGCCAACATGGGTTATCAGCACATTGCGTATTGCGAAGGCGGGGCTTCTTTCGGCGTTCAGATGTTCATCGACCGGAAAGAGGGCTTTATCGCAGGACTGGAGGCTGCCGGATACACCAATTTCAGCGATGGTGATGTGGTCTCCGGATGGCCGGGAACGGATGATTTCGTGGCAGCTCAGACCGCTGTGATCTCCGGAGATTATGATGCCGTGGTTTCTTCCTTTAACGTTGCCATGTGGTTCCAGCCGGTTATGGAATCCGGAAAAGAGATCGGCCTGGCTGCCATCGGTGAGGCAAATGATACGTATATGACCTTCTTCGATATGGGCGTTGTCAAATGTATCGTATATGACTGTGAAGAGACGGTATTCGGCGTTTATGTTCCGATGCTGGTCAATGCGATCATGGGTTATGAAGATACGGCACGGGATAATGGCAAGGGACTGGTGATCCCGGTTACCCGCTGGACCATTACGGAAGCAGAGCAGATTGACAAAATCTATGCCTTCCACGATGCGGGCAACTGGTTTGTAAGTGCTGAGGATATGGCAGCCAGCTTCAAAGGTCTGAATCCGGATGCCACTCTGGAGACTTATGAAGACGTGTTTAATGTCACCCTTGACGAAGCCATGGAGATTGCAGAATGAAAGCATCTGAATTCAGTGTCCGGGATCCGTATATTCTGCTGCATGGGGATACCTATTACCTGTACGGCACCAGAAGCGAAACCGCCTGGTCCGACTATGCGGATGGATTTGATGTCTATCGGAGTACGGATCTGGAAAACTGGGAAGGCCCCATTGAGATCTTCCGAAGGCCCGAAGGATTCTGGGCAGACCGGTATTACTGGGCTCCGGAATGCATCGAGTATCAGGGCGCATTTTACCTGCTCACCACCTTCGGCAGCGCGCAGAAGAAAAAGGGTATTTATGTGCTGAAGGCGGATCGCCCGGAAGGCCCCTTTGCTCCCTGGGGCGACCGGTTGACGCCGGAGGACTGGACCTGCATTGACGGAACCATCTGCTTCGAAGGGGACAAGGTCTACCTGGTGTATTCCCATTCCTTCGAAGACAGTCCGACCGGGGATATGTGCTGCCAGCAGCTCTCGGAGGATCTGACCCACGCGGTATCGGATCCGGTCCGGCTCTTTGAGGCCTGCGAGGCGCCCTGGGCAACCCCGGTGCCCTTTGCCAAGGAAGAATTCGGAATGGAGGGGGATGTCTACTTTACTGATGGCCCCTGCCTGTTCCGGAAGGACGGCAAATTGTACATGACCTGGTCCAGCTGGAGTGCCAGAAGCTACGCGGTGGGTCTGGCCTGCTCCGAGTCCGGATCCGTCGCCGGTCCCTGGGTACAGAGGGATAAGCCCTTCTTCCCGGAAAACGGCGGTCACGGCATGGTGTTTGCTGATAAGCAGGGGAAGCTGCAGTTCGTCCTTCATTACCCGAACGATAAATATCAGGAGCATCTCCTGTTTACCGGCCTGGATTTATAGAACGCGGTGGATCAGCCGCAGGGCTTCGCATACAGATCTGTGACGGCGTACTTGATCAGCTTTCCGGGGTCCGAGTCCGGCCAGATCCAGTCGTCCAGGACCTTCTCGGGCAGGATCAGAGGCATCCGGTCATGGATCTTCCGGAGATTCCCGGAGGGCTCTCTGGTGAGAACAACAAAATAGGGAAGACCGTTTTCGATCCGGTATAATCCCGCCAGCCAGGTGACAGATTGTCCGCCTGGCTGGATTTTATATTTGGCTGCGGGCGCGGATTTCCGGCTGGAGGCAGTTTCGCTGCTTGTGCCGTCGGGCCCCATCCTGTGCTGCCACTCATAATACCAGGAGGCCGGGATGATGCAGCGGTGCCTCAGATAATCTTCCCGGAAGGTGGGCTTTTCCCCGGCGGTTTCCAGCCGGGCATTGAAGAGCGTGGTTTTTTTATTTAACCGGTAGCCCCATTTCATGGGAAATGCGGATCTCCGGCCATCCTTGCCAGGGGCCAGAACAACCGCGATATTCGTAGGAAACACCTCGCCGGAGGTTACAAAGGGGGCCGGATCCCTCTCCTCAAAGCGGCGCAGAAGGGGAGATTCTTTCACTGCCTGAAGGTATTCGGACAGCTCTTCCAGATTCTGGTCAATGAAAAATCGCGTGCACATTTCCAATAACTCCTTTGCAGATCTTGTCTTCGTATCATATCATAGTTGGCGGGTAAGGTGTCGTAGAATATACATTCTTTTTATTTTACCCGCCACACCTGGCGGGCCCCATGGCGGGTATGTAGCTGGAAAATACAACATTTCTTCTTATTTACCCCCACAGCACCCGCAAAGTGTGGGTGGTAAATTCTTAAAAATCCTTTGGTTTCCATAGGTCACCCGCCATCTTTCATGATTGCATGGAGTCCGGGTGATGATCCTCGTCCGCATGTTTTGTCTGTCTGCGCTGCGGGATCGCGGATTTGGCCGCTGTGATCACAAAAATGTCGGTTACGTTTGATTGATAGACGAATTCTTTACACCAATGGAAATAAACGATAAAATGAATTCAGTAAATTTTAGAGATCACAGGAGTGTTAATTATGAGTAAAGTGTTACTGCTAAACGGAAGTCCCCATGTGCACGGGTGCACGGCGGAAGCGCTGGATGAGATTATCCGGGTTTTGCAGGAGGAGGGTATTGAGACAGAGCTGATCCAGGTGGGAAAACAGGATATCCGCGGGTGTGTCAGCTGCCGTTCCTGCGCCAAAACCGGAAAATGCGTTTTTGATGATCTGGTGAATGAAACGGCTCCGAAGCTGGAACAGGCAGACGGTCTGATTGTCGGAAGCCCTGTGTATTACAGTTCGCCCAACGGAACGATCCTGTCTTTTATGGACCGGCTGTTTTTCAGCACCTCGTTTTCCAAACATATGAAAGTCGGCGCTGCAGTAGTCAGCTGCAGAAGAGGCGGCAACACAGCAAGCTTCGATGTGCTGAACAAGTATTTCACCATCAGCGGCATGCCCGTAGTGTCCAGTACTTACTGGAATCAGGTGCACGGATACACCGCGGAGGATGTCAGGAAGGATCTGGAAGGCCTGCAGACCATGCGGAATCTCGCCCGGAACATGGCGTTCATGATCCGCGCCATTGCGAAAGAAAAGGAAAGTGCCGGACTGCCCGCCCTGGAATACGGAACATTTACCAGCTTCCCGGATGGAAAATAACGGTTTCGCCGGCGGGCTGTTGTTTCCGGAAAACCCGGACCCTCTGGCGATTTTCTGCAAGCGGCAGGCGGGCTTTCGCCTGCCGGCATTCAGCTGCCGTATTGTGTGTCGACGGTGAGATCTTCCACGTCTGAGCCGGCTTCGATATACCGGATCAGCTCCTCATGATCCTCTTCCGAATATGTCCGGAATAGCGTCGGCGTATCCGACCGCAGGAATTTCTCGTCAAATGCCTGTTTGTACATGGCTTTGATGGGGTCATAGAAATGATCGATGTTGAAGAGCACGATGGGCTGGTCCAGCACCTTTAACTGCTTCAATGTCAGTATCTGGAAGAATTCATCGTAAGTCCCGATTCCGCCGGGCATCACGATGAAGGCGTCTCCGTTTGCCTCCATAATCGACTTGCGTACCCCCATACTGTCGGTATAAACGATCACATCGCTGTCTTCATACAGCTTCTCAATGACGGTTTCCTTGAAGAATTTCGGAGCGACTCCCATGACATGCCCGCCGGCATCATGGAATCCCCGGGCAGCTGCGCCCATCATGCCGCCGTCTCCGGCGCCGAATACCAGGGAATGTCCTCTTTCTGCCAGCTTCCGGCAGAGATCATATCCTGCTTTGATGTATTTTTCCGGGATCTGCGTGCTGGCAGCCCCATATACACAGATTCTCATTCTGCTTCTCCCTTCTGTTTGCTTTGTACCGGATATCATACAATCCCGCGCCTTCCGAGTCAACTGCGGCAAAGTCGGATGAACTGCGGCGGAGTTAGATGAACTGCGGTCAAGCCGGATGAACTGACGTAAAAGTCGGACGGATTGGGGCAAGGTCAGACGGATTGGAGCGAAGCCGGACGGACCCGCTTGACGGCCGGGGAACTTTTATGTAGAGTAGAACAAAATTTCGCGGAGTGCAGGAAGAAACGCAGATGCAGAACAGCAACATTCAGAAAAGGAGCGGTCAGGCAGGCAGAATCGAAGAACTGTTCCGAACAGGGGATCTGCCGGACGAGGAACTGATCCAATTGATCGGGCAGAGGGAGCCGGACAGCGCGGAGCAGCTTTTTGAGAAAGCCCGGATCCGGCAGCAGGAGAATTTCGGCCATGCAGTGTATTTGCGGGGGCTGATCGAGTTTACCAATTATTGCAGGAACGACTGCCTTTATTGTGGGATCCGGCGGAGCAACCGCAATTGTGAGCGGTATCATCTGACGAAGGAACAGATCCTGGATTGCTGCGGCAAAGGATATGCGCTGGATTTCAGGACTTTTGTCCTGCAGGGCGGGGAAGATATGTCCTACTCGGATGAAGAGATCTGCGGGATTGTTTCGGAGATCAAACAACAGTTTCCGGACTGCGCTGTGACATTGTCCATCGGTGAGCGGAGCCGGGAAAGCTATCAGAAATATTTCGACGCCGGCGCGGACCGGTATCTTCTGCGGCATGAGACCGCGGACCCGGAGCATTATTCCAGGCTGCATCCGAAGGAACTGAGCCTGGAAAACCGTACCCGGTGCCTGTTTGATCTGAAGGAGATCGGCTATCAGGTGGGGGCGGGGATGATGCTGCAGTCTCCCTACCAGACGATTTATCATATTCTGGCAGATCTTCGTTTTCTGCAGTCCCTCCGGCCGGACATGATCGGGATCGGTCCCTTTATTCCCCATCAGGATACGCCCTTTAAAGACGAGCCGGCAGGAACCTCGGAACTGACACTGTTCATGATCGGAATTCTGAGACTGATGTTCCCCAAAGCACTGATTCCCGCCACAACGGCTCTGGGGTCTATTGATCCGCTGGGCAGGGAGAGGGGAATCCTGGCCGGGGCCAATGTGGTCATGCCCAATCTGTCTCCGAGCACAGTCAGGGATAAATATCTTCTGTATGACGGGAAGATCTGCACCGGAGATGAAGCTGCGGAGTGCCGCTTCTGCATGCAGTCGCGGATTGAATCCGTCGGTTATGAAGTTCAGGTCGGGCGGGGTGACGCACCGGGGTTCGCCGGACACTGAATACACACAATGTGGCCATAGTTGCATCTTCTATGGGAGCCGCCATTTTAAGAACAAATAAAATGCATCGCAAATCCGGAAAGTTCCGTATGCGATGCATTATTTTGAAATACAGAACGCAGGCGACCCGCTTATCTCACCGGCGACCCGCTTATCTGCACAGCAGCATTCTGCGCTGATTGTCGACGCCGAACATGTGGGCCATGTTGCCCATGCCGCTGCCGTCGGGTTCCTTTTCCAGATCCCCGTTATAGTTCAGGACCCAGCCGAACTGCAGAGACACATCGTGGTATCCGATGGACAGGCCGCCGGGCTTTTTGATCCGGTAGATCAGGGGTTCCCGGAACTGCCAGTATTTGTTCAGGTCAAACATTTCCTGGCGGCTATACTCCATTCCGTCATATTCGAAGATGATGTCGTCCCGGTCGAAGACTTCGCCGTCGACGGTCACATTTCCGAACCGGCACTGGGTGAACCAGTATCCCTTGTAATATTTCGGCACAAACCGGAATTCGAATCCGTCAATGTTGCCGTCTTTATCGTATGTATTATGGAATCCGCGCTGCTGGATCGTCTGAAATTCTACCATTGTCATTTCCCCCTTCCTTAATATCCCAGAATATTTCTGAGCATGATCTGGTGACGTCTGACCTGTTCCGGAATCTCCACCATAGCCTGGCCGAATTTGTCCGGGCCATCCTCTGCGAGGAAACGGATCGGGCCTTCGAACTCGGAAAGGATATCTCCGCTCCAGCCGTTCTCGATCATCAGGTCGATGATTTCTTTATAGGGGATCGTCTCCTCTTCGAAGTTCTCATTTACGCCGGTGAATTTGCCGTGGCAGACGTAGCTGTAGGGCAGGAATTCCACGATCTCTTCCGGCTTGCTGACATCCTTGAAATCACTCATAGGCAGGAATTCCATTCCCTTGGCCATTTTGTTCTGGAAGGTGCCGAAGTCGATATTGAATCCGAAATGCTTTGTGCCGGTGCGGTGAATGAAATCCAGATATTCATCCCGGATGTGCGGGGTATGAAGGGTTGTGGGAAGATGGACTTCATTCTGCATTCTGACATCGTATTTTTCGGCATAGGGCAGAGCCTTCTCGATGTAGGACTGCCAGCCGGGCTCCGGATCACACATCATGTTGGTACAGGTGATCTTGGTTCTCAATGCCTTGAATCCCAGCAGATGGGCCAGACGGAAATCCTGCTTCAGTTCTTCCACCACTTCGTCATCGGTCATAGCCGGACCTCTGTGCAGATGGTTTTCAGCCCAGTGTCCCATCTCGGAGGGCTGCAGATTGTATTTTTCGCAGAGTCCCCAGTATTTGTCCACCCATTCCGGGGATGGATTCGGATAACCCGGAATGTAGCTGGTCAGAAATTCGAAGCAGGTGGCTCCGGTGTCATACATTTCCAGAAATGCATCTTCCAATGTCATCGTCTTGCCCAGAAGATTGTGATAGCTGTAAAGGCAGATACCTCTTCTGGGAGTTCCTTTTTTTGTCGCCATAATGAAACCCTCCTTTAAATACTGTGAGATCCCGGTCCTTTGCTGCGGGATTCCCTGCTGTCATTTCCCTGGTGCCATAATCCTGCAGAAAGGACCGGATTTTTTGTTTCTGTATAAATTATACGGGAAGACAGATTTGATTTCCATACACCTTCTAATGATTTTGATGGACAAAATTACGATTTGTGAATACAATAGAAACCGGAACACTGGGTGTGTTTATGAAATGAAAATGAGTTGCGGAAGGAGCGAAAATGGATTTTTTCGTAATGAGTCAGAATAAAAAGATCTACGACTATCCGACCCACAGCCATGAGATGTGGGAGATCCTTCTCAATCTGGAGGGCAGCGGAACAGCCGTGATCGGGGAGCAGACCTATGAGTTCCGCCCGGGAACGATCTTCTGCATCCGCCCCGGGATCCCCCACAGCAAAAAGTCCCGGAAGGGATTTATCGACGGCAGCGTCCTGATCCGGGATTTCTGTTTCAAGTCGGAGCCGGAGGACGTGCTGGTGTTTCAGGACGATGAACGAAGGACCTTTGATTCTTTGTTCCGGGTCGCCTTTGAGTATCCGCTGAATCCCTCTACGGATGTTTACGCGGAGCGGTTTCTGCGGTGTGTGGTGGATGCCATGCAGAACCTTCTCAGCCACTGGAAACAGGCGACGCTGCTGAATCCGGAAGTGATCAGAGCCCAGAAGCTGCTGGCGGATCATGTGGCAGAGAGGCAGTTTGAGATCCATCAGGTCGCGGAAAGTTCCGCCTATTCGCCGAATCATTTCCGCAAACTCTTCCGGGAGCAGACCGGCTGCTCGCTGCTGCAGTATTATCAGAAACTGAAGGTGCAGCTGGCCAAACAGCTTCTCCTTCAGAATAAGAGCATCATGTCCGTGACGGAGATCGCTTCGAAATGCGGGTTCGACGATCCCTATTATTTTTCCCGCGTCTTCAAGAAAGTGGAGGGAGTCAGCCCGATGCAGTTTTATCATGAAAGCAGTCAGACAACCGCCCGGGAAGCGAAGGACGGCTATACGTATTATCTGTTCGATCTGGACGGAACCCTGACAGACCCCGGGGAGGGGATCACCAATTCCGTGATGTACGCCCTGCGAAAATACGGGATCGGGGTGACGGACCGGACCACTCTGTACCGGTTTATCGGGCCTCCGCTGGTGGAGTCATTTATGAATTTCTATGATTTCCCGAAGGAGCAGGCCCTGGAGGCGGTGGAATATTACCGGGAGTATTTCCGGGATCGGGGGATCTTCGAGAACCGGCCCTATGACGGGATCGCAGAGGAACTGGCGGATCTGAAGGCCCATGGGAAAACAGTGGCGCTTGCCACTTCGAAGCCGGAGGAATTTGCGGTGAGGATCCTGAAACATTTTGATCTGTATCCGTATTTTGATTTCGTGGCGGGAGCGACCATGGACGGCAGCCGGAGCCGGAAGGCGGATGTGATCCGTTATGCGCTGGAAAGTCTCGGGGTGGAAGACAAGTCAAAGGTTCTGATGGTGGGCGACCGGGAGCAGGATGTCCTGGGGGCCGCGGCCAATCAGATCAAATGCGCCGGCGTCCTGTATGGCTACGGCGATTATGAGGAACTGAGCCGCGCCGGAGCGGATTATATCATCGCGAAACCGCAGGAACTGCTGCGGCTGTAGCGCGGATAGAGCGGCTGCGGTTCCGGCCCGGTAATACGGACGGCGTTTCAGCTGGACGGATATTTCAGAGGCGGATTACGATTAAAGGAGAACAGACATGCTGCATGTAACGATATGGTATGAATATACACAGGAATCAGGATATCTTCGCCGGGATCTGGTAAGGCCCGGGATCTCCGAAGAGGATTTCCGGAATTTTGAATTTTATACAGCGCAGGCAAGCGAGAAGATTCATCAGGTTTATCCGGAGGGGCTGATGGCCCCGATCCGAAAGGCGCTGGAAGCGGATCCGCAGATGCAGGTGACCTGCGCGACTCTGTACGACCCGGATTTCGGACTGCCGGAGGAATTGCTGGAGCACACCGATGTACTGATCTGGTGGGCCCACATTTCCCATGACGCGGTGCCGGACGAGCTGGTAAAACGGATTGTGGAACGGATCCAGAAGGGAATGGGATTTATCGCGCTGCATTCCGCCCATAAGTCCAAACCCTTCATGTCCGTATTGGGAGCCAGCGGAACGCTGCGCTGGCGGGAGGGGGATTTCTGCCGGATCTGGAATACAGCGCCGGCCCATCCGATCGCAGAGGGCATCCCGGAATATTTCGAACTGGAAGAAGAGGAAATGTACGGAGAAGTTTTTGATATCCCTGCGCCGGACGAGATTGTTTTCATGAGCTGGTTTTCGGGAGGCGAGCTGCTGCGGTCCGGCTGCACCTGGACCCGGGGCTATGGAAAGGTCTTTTATTTTCAGCCGGGACACGAGACCAGTCCATCTTATCATAATCCCTATATCCTCCGGATCATCTGTAATGCTGTGAAATGGGCAGCCCCGGCAAAATGGAGAAATGAGATGAACTGCCCGAATATCCTGCAGTCCCCGGAAATGCTGAGGGAAAAGGGCAGGAAGCAGCCCTGACGGCGCTTTCCAGAACCGGTTCTGGGGATGTCCGTAGAAATACATCATTTCCCGGGATTTCACAGAAGGAAAACTCCCGAGTATCAGAACCCGGGAGCGGGAATCATAGGTTGGCGGAATCGGATGAAGGATGGTGGAAGTCAGTTTGTCCGTCATGAGAATCTCTCCGATCAGTCGTGCCGCTCGTCGGGATCGTCCCAGGTCTCGCAGAACCGGGCCTGGAAGGAGAGCGGCTCCTCCCCTGCATAAAGATGGGAAACATCCCCGAAATAATTCATCCGGAAGATGGCCTTTCCCTGCCTGCGCTCCTCGGTATAAAGAGACGTAACGGAGGATGGGGAAGCACAGGTATGATGCCACAGGATCATGGGGGAGACATCCATCAGATGCGACAGGAGCACGCATTCCAGCCCGAAATGACAAAAGAAGGCCAGGGTGTCCCGGTTCGGCCGTTCCGCCCGGTATAAGCCGCCCTCCCGGACATAGCCGTGAGACGCGAGGATACGGTCAAATTCTTTCAGGACCTCGTCGTATTTTTCTTTGACCTGTCCCTCCTGCATAACCGGCGTTTCATACCAGCGGTCTTTTTGGAAATACTCTTCCACGCAGGTCCAGTCCTCCGGGAGCCAGTCCCAGGGGATACTTCGTTTACCCGTCACATCCGGACGGTTGATCCGGTGGGGGAATTCCCGGAGCCAGTCGCATTCCGCCGCTTCCGCCTGCATTTTCTCCAGCGTCAGGGACGCCGTGTCCCGTGCCCGGCCCATGGTGGAGACATAAAAGGCGGAGATGGACTCCTTTGCAAGCCGTGCGGACAGCAGCTGCGCTTCCCGCCATCCTTTTTCTGTGATGGAGTCGTTTTTATAATCCGGATCCGCATGCCGGATGATCAGTAATCTCATATCGGATATTGCTCCTTTGCCGACGAAAATGGTGGTCTGCGTGGCTTATTCCCTGCTGACGGCGGCCATCATGATCTCATGGGCAGCCGGCATTCTCTTTTTCATATTCAGAGGGATCCGGGTGATCTCGTCAACAAAACAGTGGCTGGAATACCCTGTGGCGATCAGTTCTTCATCGCCTTCCCGGCGGATCTCGTACCGGAAGGACATCTTGATTCCGTTATATTCCGGAAGCTGCATGGAAACCCGGAAGACATCCCCGTATTTCAGTGTGTGATGATACCGGACATAGGCGTCCACCACAGGGATCAGAATCCCCTCCGCCTCCACCTGGGTGTAGGGAACTTGCAGCTGCTCCATGAAATGAAGCCGTGCCTCCTCGAAAATCCGCAGATAGTTGGCGTTATGGACAATGGCCATTTTATCGGTCTCGTAGTAATAAACTTTTCGGGTATAAGGTTCCATGGGTCTCCTCCTTATTTTGCGGCCAGCTTCAGCAGCCCGTTCTCCAGGTCGTTCAGGGCCATTTCCTTCACAATATAATGCTGCAGCTTGCCGGTGGCTGTCATGGGAAGTTCCCTGACAAACCGGTAATACCGCGGCCGCTTGTATCCGGACAGCATGTCGGACCGGTTGCAGTGATCCACAAGATCGCCGACGGTCAGGGAGTCGTCAGCCGGGATGATGTAGGCCACCACGGCCTCTCCGCGGACAGCGTCCGGGACTCCGGTCACAGCGCAGGAGGCAACCTTCGGGCAGGTATTGATGGCCTCTTCAATGATCGGCGGATAGATATTTTCGCCGCCGGAAATGATCATGTCGTCCTTTCTGCCGGAAATCGTGATAAACTGATGCTTGTCCCAGGTGGCCAGATCGCCGGTGTACATCCAGCCCTTGTAGAACTTGTTCGCGTCCTCCTCCGGATTATTGTAATAGCCATAAGAGGATTTCGGGGAACGGATGATGACTTCGCCGGTCTCACACTCGTCCATAGCGGCCAGATCCTCCGGTTCGGCTTTGCGGTCATCGTAGACCCGGACCACGCGGACTTCATCGTCAGTACAGGATCTGCCGGCGGTTCCTGCCATCTCCGGAAGATCATAGGGACGAAGGAAGGTGTTCCAGAAGGTTTCTGTGGTTCCGTAGCCGTTGAACAGATTCGGCGTCAGGAATTCATGGACCTTAAGGCAGTCCGCCCGCTCAAAGGGGGCTCCCATGGTGATGATGCCTTTGAGGCTGGACAGATCTGCGTTGTATTTCTGCTGATGGCGGACCAGCATCTTGATGATCGACGGTACGCCGATCAGGAAGGTGATCTTATATTTCTCCACATATTTCAGAGTCAGCAGACTCTGGAAATTCTTCATGATAATAATGGTTCCGCCGGCGTACAGGGTCGGAGTAGGGCCACCGGAATGGATTCCGCCCCGATGGAACCAGGGCGTGGTGTTCATGGTCCGATCTCTCAGATCCATCGGAAAATGTATCAGCACGTCGTGGGCGCTCATGACTTCATTGGCATGGAAGACCGGAACTCCTTTGGGCTTGCCGGTGGTTCCGGAGGTATACAGTCTCATGGCTTCGTCATACATATGCGGGATATAATCGGTCTCAGGCTCCGTTTCCGGAAATTCCCGGACAAAATCATCAAAACGGAGATGTCCTTCCGGGACTTCGCCTTCGCCGGTCATCAGCACGATCTGGGGTTTTACTTTGGCAAGCTCCAGCGCCTTGACTGCCATGTCCTTCAGGCTGGCATCGTAAACATAGACTTTGGGCATGCTGCTGTCGATGCATACGGAGGTCTCGCCAGGGGAGAAATTGTAATTGGCGGGGCTGTTGACGGCGCCGAGCTTCTGCGGGGCGAGATAGCAGTACAGCCACTCGATGCTGTTCAGCAGCTGATAAAGGACCACATCCCCTTTGCCGATCCCCCGCTCCTGCAGGGCGTTGGCAAACCGGTTGACATCCGCGTTCAGGCCGACGTAGTCCCATTCCCGCTCCGTCAGGGGATCGATGACGGCGGTCTTGCCCGGGAACCGGCGGACATTTCTCATAAATCCGGCAATATAGGTAAAGTCCGATTCAAAGACCTGCTGGAACATGGTTTTCTGTTCCTTCACCTGATGTCCGGTGAGCTCATCAATGGAGATCTGAAGAGCATCCGCAATGCGGGACGCATAGGAAAGTGTCGGTTCTGCGCCGGTGCTGCAGTATTTCTTGATCATGTTGTAGGTGATCCCGGTTTTGTTTGCCAGGGCATTCATGCTGATGCCCTTTTCATCCAGTAAAGTTCTTAATCTGTCTCCGAATGTCATGACAGCTCCTTTCTCAGTGATATTCTGAAGTGATTGATCTATAGTGCAAAATATTGACTTAAAATGATTATAGTTCAGATATTTCCGACTGTCAATTGAATTCTGATTAAGGATGGTTCATGAAATTCTGTGAATTATAGTTCTTTCCCCAGTTCACATCCGGAGGACATCGTTCGATTTCCTTTCCGCAGGATCTGTGTTATAAATAAAATATGAAACAAACGGAGATGTTCAAACGGAAGAAATTAAACAGAATGCTGTTTCATTCAGCGGTGTTCCGGCTGGCGCTTTTGATGTTCCTGATTATCGTACCGATCTGCATTCTGACATTGGTCATGAGCAGCCGAGCGATCCGGATGGCGGAGACCCAGGTGTCGGATGATCTGCAGGAAGCGCTGGAACTGAATATGAACCAGCTGGATAATTATCTCGAGAATCTGGGACGAAGACTCTATACTCTTTCCAGAGAAAATGAGGATTATGCGAAGCTGATGACGGAATCAGGGACAGGCTCCAACGTAAGTTCCGGAGAGAGGCCATCGGGCGGGGAAACAGCGCAGGAGCAGGAGATTGAACGGATGCACGCCTATCTGCGGCTAAGCGGAGAATTGTCGGATATCCTTCAGGAATATACCTGGGCGGATCATGTCATAGCATATTTTCCGGACATTGAATTTTTTGTTTCTGCCGGCAATATCCAGACCCAGGAAGTTCTGGAGGTGTTTCAGAAAGAGTATTGGGATACGGAGCAGGATTCCCATACGAGATGGTTTGTCCCGGAGAGAAACGAGGACCTGCTGCTGGGAATTTTTGAATACCGTAATTCCTGCTACGGAGCAAGTTTCCGGATCTCCCGTCTGCTGGAGCTGATTCGTCTGGATACCTCCTCGAACATTGTCGTTTTCGCAAAGAACGGACAGGGCATCCTGAGCGAAGATGAAGAATTGAAGCAGACCGACCTGTTTGCTTCTGACCAGAGCGTAACGGTAAATGGCGAGAAATACCTCATTCTCACGGCCTTTTCTTCCCACAGCGATCTGGTTCTGGCGGATCTGGTCTCCCGGAGCAATCTGGACAGGACGCTTCCCGGGTATATGCGGATTCTTCTGTTTATCAGCATTATTTTCCTGATCTGCATCCCGCTGCTTTTCGCAGCGTTCAGCCAGTGGCTGGTCAGGCCGGTCAATATCCTGATCGATGCCATTGATTATGTGGATCAGGGAAATCTGGATTACCGGATCGGAACCCGGACGGGAACCTACGAGTTCGATCTGCTGAACTCCAATTTCAACGAAATGATGGACAGCGTCAAAGACCTGAAGATTCATGTGTATGAAAAGGAACTGGAGAAGCAGGATATCCGGCTGCAGTATCTGAGTCAGCAGATCCAGCCCCATTTTATCCTGAATGCCATGAATATTATTTACAGCTATGAGCCGGAAGAATATGATCTGATCCAGAAAATGGTGCTGTGCCTGTCCAGATATTTCCAGTTCATCGTAAATGCCAGCAGGCCCTATGTGAAGGTGGGGGATGAACTGGAGCACATTACCAATTACCTGACCATTCAGCAGATCCGGTACGGGAACCGGATCCGCTACGAAGTGAAGATGGAGGATGAAGCGAAGGAAGCCGTCATGCCGCCGCTGATGATCCAGAATCTGGTGGAAAACGTGATCAAATACGGACTGCGGGATGATGCCCAGGTGCAGGTCCTGGTGGAGGCGAAATATCTGAATCCCATGGTGCAGATCGTCGTCCGGGATACCGGCAGGGGCATCCGGGATGATGTGCTGGAGCTGATCCGGAAGTTTCAGGAGAGCGGAGAACGGCAGGAGGGGCTGGGCGTCGGGATCCAGAATACCATTGAGCGCCTGAAATTGTTCTTTGGCGAGGATGCGGCTTTTGAAGCGGGACGATGGAATCACGGGGAAGGCACCGAGATCCGGCTGACATTCCCTGCGCGGTATGAGGAAACATAAGGAGTGATTCAGATGAATGCGATGATCGTAGATGATGAGGCGGTGGCAGCAGCTGCCATGAAGCGGCGGATCGACTGGCCGAAATACGGGATTGACCAGGTCTATATGGCGGAATCGATGCGGCAGGCGATCCGGATCATGGAAGAAGAGACGGTGGATCTGATGCTCTGCGACGTAGAGATGCCCGGCGGCAGCGGACTGGAACTGTATGAATGGGTCCGGACCTATCGGCCAGAGATCGAGTGTGTTTTCGTCAGCTGCCATCCGGAATACGAATATGTCCGCAAGGCCCTGATCATGGGGAGTATGGATTATGTGCTGAAACCGGTGGATTATGAAGAAATGGACCGGATTCTGACTGAGGCAGCCCAAAGGATTCGGGACGCCTTCGCCAGAAACCGGGAGAAGCAGAAGGCTGCAGCCGAGGGGATTTCTGCGGTTTCGGCCCAACCGGAAGACTTCCGGGAGGAATCTGACAGTTCCAGAGTGTTTCCAGATACCATTCAGAATGCCATTTCCTACATGGAGACTCATCTGGAGACCAATATGAGTATCAGCGAGATCGCGGAGGAAGTCCATCTCAATCCCCAGTATTTCATGCGGCTGTTCAAAAAAGAAACCGGGAAGCCGGTCCTGGAATATATTACCGAGCGGCGTCTGGAAAAAGCCAGGAAGCTGCTGGCGGACACGTCCCTCCCCATCACCGAAGTGGCCCTGGCCGCCGGTTACGATAATTTCTCCTATTTCAGCAAGCTGTTTAAACGGAATGAGGGGCAGACTCCTTCGGAATACCGCAGACGGTGCCGGTCCTGACCGCGGAGAAGTCATTATTGTGATAATTTGCGTATTCTTTTGTTATAGCCGGAAATCACTCCTTTCTTATAAAATCTGAGCATGAAATTTGAAAAATGTTTCAGGTTTGATGAAAGGAGAAACGTATGAAAAAGTTTTTGGCTGTTATTCTTGCAATGACGATGGTACTGGGTCTTGCAGTTACCGCCCATGCAGATCTGGCCCAGGAAGATCTTTCCGGTCAGGAATTTCTGGTGGACAAGGCTGAGGCACAGACCTATATCAATCCGCTCCCGCTGGATTATCAGCGTTCCGGAGCAAGCGACAAGGGAATGATCCCTGACAATCCGTTTTCCATCGGACAGATGATCGGCAATGAAGCCATTCCGAACAATCCGGTTGAAAGCATTACCCATATCCGTTTCCAGGATCTGTTCCGGGGAACGTCCACCTACATCTCTGAGAATGATACGAGAGCATCCGCAGACCCCACCGGCGTGTATTACAATGATACCTGGTATCTGTACGGCACCAACGGCTCTTTATGGGTCTCCGAGGATTTCGTAAACTGGCGGTTTGTGCAGCTGGTAAATCAGGACGGAGAACCGATGCATTTTACGGCTCCTGTGGTGGCAGTCCGTACCGATGAGGAAGGCGTTGACCATTTCTACATGGCATGGAACAGCTCTGATCTGTATGAATCCACTTCTCCGGAAGGCCCCTTCACTGATCTGGGAGATTTCACCTGGAACGGCAAGAGCTTTGCGGACAACATCGAAGACGGTGTCGTGATCGCAGCTCACAATGACGTGGATATCTTTGTTGACGATGACGGAAGAATGTATCTGTACTGGGGTATGGGTCCGTATGTTGCAGGCGCTGAACTGAACGTGGACAACCCGACCGAACTGATTACAGAACCGAAAGTCATCATCGAATATGACAATCAGTACAGATGGCAGAACTTTGGTCAGAATCATGAAAACTACGAGAATGGTTTCCCGGAAGGCTCCTTCATGATCAAGATCGACGGCACCTACTATCTGACCTGGGCAACCGCAGGAACACAGTATGACTCCTACACCATGGGCTGCTATCAGTCCACCGAAGGACCGCTGGAAGGATTCGCAATCCAGGAAAAAGAGATCATCAACAGCTTCGATGCCATGACAGGCGTTGTCAGAGGCGGCGGCCACGGCTCCATCGTAGCAGGACCGGCAGACACCCTCTGGTGCTTCTACACCGTCAACGTCGGCTATGAAGGCGATATGGAAAGACGTCTGGGCTGTGATCCGGCTATGATCGATGCAGACGGCAACCTGGTGGTTCCGCATCTTTCCGAAGCTCCTCAGTATGTCCCCGGCGTGCTGGCCAATCCGGCAGACGGCAATGAAGTCGGCGACGATATCCTTTCCGCAAGACAGGGCTATGCCGTATCCTCCTATTCCGAAGGCCGTCATCCCTTCTATGCCATTGATGAATCCAATTTCACCTGGTGGCAGCCGGCCGCAGAGGATGAAAATCCGTGGCTTCTCATGTCCTTCAAGGGCAACTTCTATATCGATGCAGTCCGCCTGTGGTTGAAGGAGATCAATAAAGACAGAAGCGCGTCTCTGGAAGACAAATGCGTGATCGATTACAGAATCGAAGTATTTAACGGCCAGACCAACCCGCTGGATGCAGAGAATGCAGAGAACTGGACCGTGGTTTATGAGTCTGAAGGCAATGACCTGGTACATCCGTACATCAAACTGGATGAGCCTGTTCTGGGACAGTTTGCAAGGATCACCTTCACCAACTGGGATGAAGCCATCTATCCGGCACTGTGCGAGATCACCGTATTCGGTAACAACGTGGAAAAGCCGATGGCTGAGTAAGCGTATGCAATAGACAGAATTCCTCTTTTATAAGGGCTGCAGTACCATCTGCGGCCCTTTGCAGTACCAGATTCTGAGAACATGGCGGCATTGGATAAAAACAGAAAAAGAATAGGGTTTGGGATCCGTCTGGCGGGGTTTGTGGTGATTCTGACAGCGGTGCTCAGCTATGCGGTCTATGTGCTGACCCCGAAATACGATTACGGGATCTGCAGTATGCGGCAGTTTTATTCGCTGGAGCCGGATACGGTGGATGTCCTGGCGGTGGGAACCAGCCTGACGTATACGGATCTGAATACCAATATTCTGTGGGCGGAGTACGGGATCGCGGCCTTTGACCTGGCTTCTGCGGAGCAGCCTTTCTGGGCCACTTACTATTATCTGAAGGAGGCCCTGAAGGTTCAGAAACCGAAGGTGGTCCTGCTGGATCTGAAGGCAATCACCTATCTGGAGGATAGAGTCAGCCGGACCCGGACGGTTTTGTCCACCTTCGGAATCCGGGATCCGTTGAGCCGCGTCAGGGCGATCCGGGAATGTGTGGAACCGGAAGAGTTCTGGCAGTATGCGGCTGCATTTCCCCAGATCCATACAAATTATGAGGGCCTGAAAGCGGAGGATTTCCGGCTGCCGCCCTCCAATGGCGGGCGGGGAAGCAGCTGGAAGGGCTACATTGAGAAAAACGCGACAACTGCCCATGTCACTCCGGAAATGGATTTTTCGTTTAATACTGCCCGGAATGTGAATCCCCACGAGGCGGAGTATTTCGAAAAGATCCTTCAGCTCTGCATTGATGAGGAGGTGCCGGTTCTTCTGATCGGATACCCGAATGCGGATTATCTGCATGATCATTGGTTCTATTGCACGGCATTTGAACTGGCGGAAGGCTATGGCGTTTCCGGAATCAATTACAATCTGCCGCAGTCGCGGCCGAAGATCAATTATTCGACGGACTGCGCCGACTGGCAGCATCTGAACATCCACGGAAGTATGGTTTTCACCCGGGCGCTGGCGGAAGATCTCAGAAAACGCTATGATCTGCCGGATCACCGGGGTGACCCGGAATATGCCTCCTATGATCTCTGCGCGGAACAGTGGTTTGCGAAATACCCCCAGTATGACAGGCGGAATTATAAGACATTTCTGGAGGAAGCCATGCATTAAAGGACTGACGCTGTGTGCCGGATGGATGCCATGCGCTGGCTCGGATGCTGTGTGCCGGCTCATGGCATCTGCGGAAAACGCCCTCCTTGAAAAACGGGGGCTGCGGTTTTACAATCATGAATATGAAAAAATATCCAAAAATAATCGTATACGGAATCATCCTTCTTTTCGCAATGTCGCTGCTGCATCTGCATACTAGGGCGGCCGCGCCGGAGAAGGTGTATGAACTCTGGATGCAGTACACCGTGATCAATACGGAGCAGACCGGAATTGCGGATGTGGAAAACGCCATCAATGAGATCTGTGTCCCACGGATCGGAGTCAGGATTCATATCGTGCCGGTATTTATCGGGAATCTTCCGGCGGAGACAGCTTATGCAGCGGCCAGCGGAGAAAAGATTGATCTGGTGAATGTGGGACTGACCAATGACATGTCAACCCTGGTTTCCGACGGATTACTGCTGCCCTTGGACGATCTGCTCCGGGAATACGGAAAGGATGCGCTGCGGGTGACGGCCCGGGTGGCGGACGCCCAGAAAATCGGCGGCGTAACCTATGCGGTTTCGCAGTATCCCTATGCGGCCAGCTGCAGCGGATTTCTGTATAACAGGAATATGGCTGAAGAATACGGGATCAATATGCACGACGGAATGACGCTGGAGGAGCTGGAGGCCGCCGGAGAAATTCTCTCAGAGCAGGGAATCTGTCTGACTGCGATCGGTCTGAGCTCGGAGTTGTCCTACAAGTTTTTCACCTCCATGGAGACCTTCGGGGAGGCGGGCAATTATGGTGTGATCCTGGATCCTGAAGAGCAGACGCAGATTGTCAATATTTTTGCCTCGGAGGAACTGAAAGAGTTTTATACTGCGATCCGGAACTGGTATGTAAAGGGATTTCTTCCAGCGGATCCGATGCTGAACGAGCCCGAGGTTCTGAGACTTTTCGCGGAGCAGAAACTTTTCTGCGTTCCCACCAACGTCAACGCCGGGCAGCTGGGAAATTTGACCACGGATTCTTCTTTTACCAGGGCGATCATCCGGACCTCGGATATCCTGATTTCCACCAGCAGCGTCACGGAATTTATGCTGGGGATTGCGGCCAGCTGCCGGAATCCGGAAGCCGCCATGAAATTTATCAATCTTATTTACGAGGATCCGGAAGTTGCCGACCTTCTGAACTATGGCGTGGAAGGAACAGACTATGTACCGGTGGAGGGAACAGAGCATGTCATAACCCGGGAAGGAACTCCGAATGAAGATTTCAGCCGATACGGCTCCGGCTTCACCCAGTTCGGAGATCCGCTGTCGATCCGGATTCCTGCCCCGCTGACGGATGACTATTACCGGGAACTAAAGGACTGGGAAGAGGCGGCTCACCGCTCCGGGTCTTTTGGTTACAGCTTTGACGCGTCCGACTTTGCTGTCGAGGCCCGCAGCATTGCCCGGATCATTGACGAGTATCTGCCGATCCTGAATATCGGAATGGCAGAAAATGTTGACGCGGAGCTGGATGCCATGAACTGCGCCCTGGAAGCCGCCGGCATCAACGAGATCATCGCCGCGAATAACGAACAGCTGAAGGCATATCTTGCCGGAAATTAGCCGCCGGCGCTGCCATGGATTCCGACCGTTTAAGAGCCTTGCAAAATAGACCGGAGTGTGCGATGATTATCCCGGAGAACGAAGGAATCATCGGGAGCAATTCAAACAGAAAGACGAGGGAAAACATGAAGGTTATTACGATCAGCCGGGATTACGGAGCCGGCGGACATTCGATCGGAACAAAGGTGGCGGAAACTCTGGGGATCGAATTCTACGACAGGGATATTATTAAGGAAACCGCTCTGGAGATGGGGATGGATCCCGGGATGCTGGAAGCGGATGAAGAACGGATCACGAAGGGGGATTCTTTTCTCCGCGCCATCACGCCGATCTCATTTGATTATAAAGATTCCATTTTTAATTATGAACGGAATATCATTGTCAAGATCGCCTCGGAAGGCCCCTGTGTGATCCTGGGGCGCTGCGCGGGGGATATTCTTCAAAAAGAAGGAATCGACTGCCTGAATGTATACCTGTATGCGGATCAGGTTCACTGTGCAAAGCGAGTGGGCGAGCTGCTGGGAACACAGGATCTCAATGTGATCGCCAAGGAAATGAAAAAGAGAAATGCTGCCCGCAATTCTTATTTTACATATTATACAGGGAAGCATCTGGCGGATGCCCGGAACTGGCATATGGTACTTGATACGGGAATCCTCGGGTATGAAACCTGTGTGAAACTGATCTGCGACGCTGCTTTGGCATAAAAGGAAGCAGCGCGGAACATCCGGAAATGATTCCGGATCTCTATTGTCCGGGTGGAGCACCGGGCATCAGAATTTATGATGAAGAAGATCGTTTCGCTGTTTGTCAGCAGCATTTTATTGACAGCCGTTATAAACACGGCTGTCAGTGCATATCAAGTAAAGGGGATCGAGCCGGGATCCAACGGGACATCGCCGGTCACCCTGACAGCGCGGAGCTCATCGCCGGACCTTGCTGTACCGACGAATCCGGACTTTCTGACGGTGCAGGAACTTCCGGCAGAGGGAAATGCCGCCTACATTGTCACCGTTGTGGATCAGAACGGGAAAGGGGTTCCGGGAGTTATGCTGCAGTTCTGCACGGATTCTGTCTGTGAGCTGGTGCAGGCGGATGAAAACGGATCCGTCCGTTACGAACGGGAACCTTATGATTATGAGGTCCATGTTCTGCGAGCGCCGGAAGGATACCGTTTCGATCCGGGCGAAATCTTTTATACCGGCCTGCAGCCGGGAGAATTGCAGATCCGGATTCAGAAGGAGGAAGCCTCTTCAGCAGGATGAGATCGTTTTCGGCGGGATCATGCAACCACTGAATGGAAGCAGCTTGGAAGGATAAGACATGAATCATAGTGATCGGGTAAGAAAAGAGCGCCGGGTCCGTATCTGGCGGATTGTTCTGATCGGTGCCGGGGTGATCCTGATCGCCGCCGGTATTCTGAATCAGAGCCTGCGGGACGTTCTTTACAAGGCAATCAATATTTGCGCGGAGTGTATCGGACTTGGCTAGGATCGGAACCTGGTGGCAGCGTCACAGACCTTCGACGAGGCGGCTGATCCAGCTCTACACAGCGGTTCTGTACAATGCCAACCTGAAAGGATTTATCAAAGGAGATATTTTCCGCGGCAGCACGAAAGCCGTCTGTACTCCGGGACTGAACTGTTACTCCTGTCCGGGAGCCGTTGGAGCCTGTCCGCTGGGAGCCCTGCAGAATGCCCTGGCGACCGCAAAAACCCGTGCCGGGTGGTATGCGCTGGGAACGTTGCTTTTGTTCGGCGTGATCTTTGGACGGACGATCTGCGGATTTTTCTGTCCGGTGGGAATGCTCCAGGAACTGCTGTATAAGATCCCGGGATTCAAGATCCGGAAAAGCCGGATCACCCGGATCCTGTCATATCTGAAATATCTCATTCTGATCCTTTTCGCGATCCTGATTCCTTTGTGGTCCGGCCTGTTCCGGGATGTGCCGCTTCCGGCTTTCTGCAAATATATCTGTCCGGCAGGAACCCTGGAAGGTGCCGGGGGTCTGCTGGCCAATCCTGCCAATCAGGATCTGTATCCCATGCTGGGATCACTATTCATCCGGAAATGCGTGATCCTTCTGCTGGTCATTCTGGCGTGTATTTTCTGCTACCGGTCCTTTTGCCGTTTCTTGTGTCCGCTGGGCGCCATTTACAGCCTGTTCAATAGAGTCTCGATTATCGGGATCAAGGTTGACCAGGATCGCTGTACCCACTGCGGGGCCTGCGCAAAATCCTGTCCGATGGATGTGCGCTGCGCCGGTGATCATGAATGTATCTCCTGCGGCAGATGTCAGAACGTCTGCAGCCGGAAGGCGATCGCTCTGAAATGCGGAAGAACGTCTCTGAACGGCGAAAAATACCGGCGGATCGGCTGGACCTTGGCGCTTGTTCTTCTGGCAGGGGCGCTTTTGTATTTCAATCTGGCAGATCCGAAGGAGAGCAGCACCGTTCCCATCGGGTATGAGGCGGGGCAGCAGCTGGAGGACTTTTCAATTCCGCTGGTCGGAGAAGATACGTTCCGGCTGTCGGAACACCGGGGACAGGTGGTTTTCCTCAATCTGTGGGCAACCTGGTGCGGCCCCTGCGTGGAAGAACTGGATTATTTCAGCCGGCTCCAGACGGAGCATCCGGAGATTGAAGTGCTGGCAGTGCACTCGGCGTTTGTGACAGAGGATGTGGAGGAGTATCTGAAAGGCAGAGATTGGAATGTGGATGCGGCCATCGATACGGAGGAGGAAATGGTGTTCCGGATCGTGAACGGCTCCACCCTCCTGCCTCAGACCATTGTTCTGAATCCGAGGGGAGAAGTAATCTACAATCAGGTCGGCTCTGTGACCTATGAACTGCTGACGGAGCTGCTGCAGGAAGCGCAGCAGTCCTGAGGAGACGGTATGACGCAGCCCCTGAGAAGACCAACGCTTCGGTCCTGAGGAGATCACCGGGCGGATAAATTGACGGACCTTTCCGGATACGTTAGAATACAAAAAATATAACAAAAACAGGAGAACCGACGATGGAAAAATCAACCGTGTATTTTACTTCCTTCAAGATCCGCCATCAGGAGACACTGCTGCAGAAGCTGCATCATCTGATGAAAAAGGCCGGCTTTGAAACCATTGACTTTACAGACAAATACGCTGCCATCAAGATTCATTTCGGAGAGTACGGCAATCTGGCATTTCTGCGGCCCAATTACGCCAGGGTCGTGGCTGACTATGTTAAAGAGCGGGGCGGGAAACCCTTTCTGACGGACTGCAATACCTTGTATGTCGGCAGCAGGAAAAATGCCCTGGATCATATGGACACCGCGTATCTCAACGGGTTCTCCCCGCTGCAGACCGGATGTCATGTGATTATTGCGGACGGGCTGAAGGGAACCGATGAGGCCCTGATCCCCATCAATCTGGAATATGTTAAAGAGGCTAAGATCGGCAGAGCAATCATGGATGCGGACGTTTTTCTCACCCTCAGTCATTTCAAGGGACATGAGGAAGCGGGATTCGGAGGCGCCCTGAAAAATATCGGAATGGGATGCGGTTCCCGGGCAGGAAAAATGGAGCAGCACAGCGACGGCAAACCCTACGTGGATCAATCCCGGTGCGTCGGCTGCCATGCCTGTGAAAAGATATGCGCCCATGGCGCGCCGGTATTCGAAAACGGAAAAGCCTGGATCGATCACGACCGGTGTGTCGGCTGCGGAAGATGTCTGGCTATCTGTCCGAAAAATGCAGTGGAGCCCACTTATCAGGATTCGGTGAAGCTTCTGAATTACAAGATCGCGGAATATTCCTACGCGGTGCTGAAGGGGCGGCCCTCCTTCCACATCTCCCTGATTTGCGATGTGTCCCCCTTCTGTGACTGTCATGCGGAGAACGACATTCCCATCATTCCGGATGTGGGAATGCTGGCGTCCTTTGATCCGGTGGCTTTGGATCAGGCCTGCGTGGATTTGTGCAATCAGATGCCGGTGATTGCGGGAAGCAGACTGGATCAGCATCTGAAAGAATTCGGATCCGAAGACTCCAATCATGAACATTTCCATATGAACCATCCGGATGCGGAGTGGGAGACCTGTCTGGAGCATGCGGAGAAGATCGGGATCGGAACCCGGAAATATGAGCTGATTACAGTGTGAACCCTTGGATCCTGCTGCATCAGAGCGCGGCATAATCAGGAAGCTGGCCGGGGAGTACTCATTTCATGATAAAAAATTAACAAAAAATTCAGCTTTCGTATTGAAAATGGAATATTTCTTTACTATAATGGGTCACGTGGTTGAACCCCGGTTATTGATAGCTTCTTAAGTATCGGCCAGTAAGGAATGCTTTGGGATCTGATCTGAAAGGGCTCGGCTTATGCCGGGCTTTTCCTGTATAAAGAATCCGATCTGCAGATCCAAACCGCAGGAGACACCGGGTTTAAATAATGAGAAAGGAAGGAAAAAGAGATGGGATTTGTTCTGTATGAGCAAAAAGACGGCTACGCTGTCGTGACAATCAACAGACCGGAAGCCCTGAATGCCCTGAATTCCGAGGTTCTGGACGAGCTGGGCAGTGTGTTTCAGGGGATCGATCTTGAAACTGTCCGCGCTGTGATTCTGACCGGAGCAGGACAGAAATCGTTTGTCGCAGGGGCTGATATCGGTGAGATGAGCACATTGACCGTGGAAGAAGGAGAAGCCTTCGGAAAACGGGGAAATGATGTCTTCCGGATGATCGAAACATTCCCGGTTCCTGTGATCGCCGCAGTTAACGGATTTGCTCTGGGCGGCGGCAATGAGCTGGCCATGAGCTGCGATATCCGGATCTGCTCCGAAAATGCGGTTTTCGGACAGCCGGAGGTGGGCCTTGGGATTACCCCGGGATTCGGAGGGACCCAGAGACTGGCCCGGATCATCAATCCGGGAAAAGCCAAAGAGCTGATCTATACTGCCGCAAATGTCAAAGCGCCGGAGGCGCTGGCCATTGGACTTGTAAATGCGGTATATCCGATTGATGAGCTGCTGCCGGCAGCAGAAAAGATGGCTGCAAAGATCGCCCGGAACGCCCCGATTGCGGTCAGAGCCTGCAAGAAAGCCATCAATGACGGTCTGCAGGTGGACATGGACGAGGCCATTCAGATCGAGGAGCGCCTCTTCGGAAGCTGCTTTACGACTGAGGATCAGATCGAAGGAATGAAAGCATTCCTGGAGAAGAGAAAAGTCGAAGGATTCAAAAATAAATAATCAGGAGGAAAAACAAATGATCGTAGGAATTATCGGTGCAGGCACCATGGGATCCGGCATCGCGCAGGCATTTGCCAGCCATGAGAATTATTCGGTAAGACTGACAGATATCACGGAAGAACTGGCTGCGAAAGGAAAAGCCAAAATCGAAAAGGGACTTTCCGGACGGGTTGCCAAGGGCAAGATGGAACAGGCGGCAGCAGACGCCATTCTTTCCCGGATCACCACCGGCACCAAGGAGATCTGCACAGACTGTGATCTGGTCGTGGAAGCTGCCATCGAGAATATGGAGATCAAGAAGCAGACCTTTAAGGAACTGCAGGAGATCGTTCCGGCAGACTGCATGTTTGCCACCAATACCTCTTCTCTGTCCATTACAGAGATCGGAGCGCAGCTGGACAGACCGATCATTGGCATGCATTTCTTCAATCCGGCTCCGGTGATGAAGCTGGTGGAAGTCATTGCAGGCGCTAATACGCCGGATGAAATGGTGGCAAAGATCGTCGCCATCGCCGAAGAGATCGGCAAGACCCCGGTACAGGTTAATGAAGGCCCCGGATTTGTAGTAAACCGGATCCTGATCCCGATGATCAATGAAGCCATCTGCATCTATGCTGAGGGACTCGCCTCTGTGGAAGGCATTGACGCCGCCATGAAACTGGGCTGCAATCACCCGATCGGACCTCTGGCCCTGGGTGATATGGTAGGCCTTGATGTATGCCTTGCCATCATGGATGTTTTATTCAAAGAAACCGGCGATCCCAAATACCGTGCCCATATCCTGCTCAGAAAGATGGTCCGCGGCGGACTGCTGGGCGTCAAGACCGGAAAGGGATTTTACGATTACAGCAAATAGGAGGAACGATAAAGTATGGATTTCACGTTAGATAAACAGCATGAGATGGCCAGAACCTTGTTCCGGGATTTTGCCCAGAATGAAGTGAAGCCTCTTGCACAGGAAATTGATGAAACAGAACGTTTCCCCATGGAGACGGTTCAGAAACTGGGCAAATACGGAATGATGGGCGTTCCGATCCCGAGAGAGTTCGGCGGACAGGGCTGTGATACCCTGACCTATGTGCTTCTGGTGGAAGAGCTTTCCAAGGTCTGCGGAACCACCGGCGTCATTGTTTCCGCCCACACCTCTCTCTGCGCGGATCCGATCTACAAGTTCGGAACCGATGAACAGAAGGCCAAATATCTTCCGGATCTGGTTACCGGCAAAAAGGTCGGCGCATTCTGCCTGACAGAGCCCGGCGCCGGCACAGACGCCTCCGGTCAGCAGACCAAGGCTGTTCTGGACGGGGATCATTATGTGCTGAACGGCTCCAAGATCTTCATCACCAACGGCGGCGTGGCAGAGACCTTTGTAGTCTTCGCCATGACGGACAAGTCCAAGGGCACCAAGGGCATCAGCGCCTTTATCGTAGAGAAGGGCTTCCCGGGATTCTCCGTGGGTACCCTGGAGAAGAAGATGGGTATCCGGGCTTCCTCCACCACCGAGATCATTTTCCAGGACTGCATCGTTCCGAAAGAGAATATGCTGGGTGTGGAAGGCAAAGGATTCTCTCTGGCCATGAAGACTCTGGACGGCGGCCGGATCGGAATCGCCGCGCAGGCTCTGGGTCTGGCTCAGGGAGCGCTGGATAATACCATCGAGTATGTGAAGGAGAGAAAGCAGTTCGGAAAACCGATCTCCAAATTCCAGAATACGCAGTTCCAGCTGGCGGATATGCACACCAGAGTGGAAGCTGCCAGACTGCTAGTTTACAAGGCTGCCATTGCCAAGGATACCCAGAAGGTGTTCTCCGTGGAGGCAGCCATGGCGAAGCTGTTTGCGGCAGAGACCGCTATGGCAGTGACCACGAAGGCTGTACAGCTTCACGGCGGATATGGCTACACCAGAGAGTATGATGTGGAACGTATGATGCGTGACGCGAAGATTACCGAGATCTACGAAGGAACCAGCGAGGTTCAGAGAATGGTCATCTCGGGCAATATACTGGCATAGGAAAGGAGCGTGTGGAATATGAAGATTGTAGTGTGTATTAAACAGGTTCCTGATACCAAAGGCGGCGTACAGTTCAATCCGGACGGGACACTGAACCGTGCGGCCATGCTGGCCATCATGAACCCGGATGACAAGGCAGGCCTGGAGGCTGCTTTGAGATTGAAGGATGAATACGGCGCAGAAGTGACTGTGCTGACCATGGGACTTCCCAAGGCAACAGATACGTTGATGGAAGCGCTGGCTATGGGTGCGGACAAGGCCATCCTGATTACCGACAGGGTGCTGGGAGGCGCCGATACCTGGGCCACCTCATCCACCATTGCGGCTGGACTGAAGAAGCTGGAATATGACCTGATCATTACCGGCCGCCAGGCCATCGACGGAGATACCGCCCAGGTGGGACCGCAGATTTCCGAACATCTGGATATCCCGGTGATCTCCTATGCGCAGGATATTAAGATCGACGGCGATTATGTGATCGTACAGCGCCAGTTTGATGACAGATATCATGTCCTGAAGGCCAAGATGCCCTGCCTGATCACCGCTCTGGGTGAACTGGCAGAACCCCGCTACATGACGCCGGCCGGCATCGTAGACGCTGTAAATGCCGACATCACCGTATGGAACAGAGCAGACCTGACGGAGCTGGATGACGCCAATATCGGTCTGGCCGGATCTCCGACCAAGATCGCGAAGGCATCGGATAAAGTCCGCAAGGGCGCCGGGGAAAAGGTGGAGCTGGACCCGAAGGAGGCCGTGGCTTACCTGATGCAGAAGCTGGACGAGAAACACGCGATTTAAGCTGGAAAGGAGCGAACAAAGATGAATATTCAAGATTACAAAGGTGTATATATCTTTGCTGAGCAGGTGGACGGCAGACTGAGCGGAATCGCGTTCGAGCTTCTCGGCAAAGCCAATGAACTGGCAAAGGATCTGGATACAAATGTAACCGCAGTCGTGATCGGATCCGGCATTAAGGATCTGGCAGACCAGCTGGCAGAGTATGGCGCGGACAGAGTCATCGTGATCGATGATCCGCAGCTGAAGGAATACAGAACGGAGCCCTATGCCCACGCACTGGCCAGCGCGATCAATGAATACAAACCGGAGATCATGCTGGTGGGAGCAACCCCGATCGGCCGGGATCTGGGCCCCAGAGTTTCCGCAAGAGTGGCCACCGGTCTGACTGCAGACTGCACCAGCCTGGATATTGGCGATTTCCCGCTGAATCCAATTCCCGGAAAAGAGCAGAAGCATCATCAGCTGCTCATGACCCGTCCGGCCTTCGGCGGCAATACCATTGCCACCATCGCCTGCCCGGACAACCGTCCCCAGATGGCAACGGTGCGTCCCGGCGTGATGCAGAGACAGGCAAGACAGGAAGGCGCAAAGGCGGAAGTGATCGAATTCAATCCTGGCTTTACTCCGGATCACAAATATGTGGAGATCCTGGACATCGTGAAAACCGTCGGAGAAACGGTGGATATCATGGACGCCAAGATTCTGGTATCCGGCGGCCGCGGAATGGGTGGTCCTGAAAATTTCAAACTCCTGAGAGAACTGGCAGATGCTTTGGGCGGCGAAGTGGCCTGCTCCCGTGCTGTCGTGGACGCAGGATGGATGCCCAAGGATATGCAGGTCGGACAGACCGGCAAGACCGTCCGTCCCCAGATCTATGTGGCCTGCGGGATTTCCGGCGCGATCCAGCATCTGGCCGGGATGGAAGAATCCGACCTGATTATCGCCATCAACAAGGATGAGACCGCTCCGATCTTCGATGTCGCGGATTACGGAATCGTCGGCGATGTGTTCAAGATCCTTCCGGAATTTACGGAAAAGGTGAAAGAATATAAGGCTGCTAAGAAATAATCAGATTTGAAGAGAGAACCAAAAATAAGGGGACTGCCGCAAGGCAGTCCCTGATTTGTTGCCGGAAATGGTTATGCTTCTTCCGCCCTGTTTTCCAGGATCTTCTTGATGCTGATGTAGCGGACACAGATGGTGAAAAGCTCAGCGGCCAGCTTCAGGTCATCGATGGGCGGATAGCTGGGGGCGATCCGGATGTTGGAATCCTGAGGATCTCTGCCGTAGGGCCAGGTGGCGCCGGCTCCGGTCAGGATAACGCCGGCTTTGCGGGCCTTATCCACGATCCTTTTGGCGGTGCCGGGAAGACCGTCGAAGCTGATGAAATATCCGCCGGCGGGTTTGGTCCAATCCGCAATCCCAAGGCCTCCCAGATTCTTTTCAAAGATCTCTTCCACGGCTTCAAACTTCGGTCTGAGGATATCCGCATGCTTACGCATATGTTCCACCATTTTGCTGATATCCCCGAAGAAACGGACATGACGCAGCTGGTTGACCTTGTCGTGGCCGATGGTCTGATGGACCAATTGTCTGCGGATGTCCTCCAGATTATTCAGGGAGGTGGCCAGGGCACTGATGCCGCTGCCGGGGAAGGTGATCTTGGAGGTGGAGGCAAATTTGTATACCAGATCCGGATTGCCGGCCCGTTTGCATTCCGCCAGGATCTCGATCAGATGATCCTGCCGGTCGTCATACAGGTGATGGATCGTATAGGCATTGTCCCAGAAGATCCGGAAATCGGTTGCCGCCGGTTTCAGTCTTGCAAACCGGCGCACGGTCTCGTCAGAGTAGGTATAACCCTGGGGGTTGGAATATTTGGGAACGCACCAGATTCCTTTGATGGCGCTGTCGGAGGAGACCAGGCTTTCCACCAGGTCCATATCCGGGCCGGTGGGAGTCATGGGAACAGGGATCATTTCGATCCCGAAATACTCGGTGATTCCGAAGTGCCGGTCATATCCGGGAACCGGGCAGAGGAACTTCACTTTATCCAGCTTGCACCAGGGGGTATTGCCCATGATTCCGTGGGTCATGGCTCTGGAGACTGTATCATACATGATATTGAGAGAAGAATTGCCGTAGATTATGATATTATCCGGGTTATTCTCCATCATATCCCCCATGAGGACCTTGACCTCATGGATGCCGTCCAGAACCCCATAGTTCCGGCAGTCGGTGCCGTCCTCACAGGACAGGTCCGCATCGGAAGACAGGGCGTCCATCATTCCCATGGACAGATCCAGCTGCTCCCGGCAGGGCTTTCCGCGGGACATGTTCAGATTCAGATCCATGGCCTGGAACTTCTTGTATTCCCGGTCCATGACTTTGAACTCCTCATGAAGCTCTTCATTTGTCATCTCTATGTAAGGTTTCATTCATACCTCTCTTTCTGTGTATCCGGGGGAGCGGAATATCCTTAAGAGTATCTTTACTATAATACACGAGAGCGGGAAAATCGCAAGAATTTCTTTTACAGCCGGTGCTCCCTCCGGTAGCGGCTGCGGTAGAAAGCAGGAGCGATGCCGGTCTGTTTCTTGAACGCCCGGGAGAAATGGTCTGCGGAATCATACCCCACCAGCGCCGCAATATCGGAGATCCGGTAGTTCGACTGCTTCAGATATTCCTTGGCCCGGGAGATCTTCAGATCCGTTACGATCTCGGTAAAGGACCGGTGAGCGTAGATGTGGATCATCCGGGAGATATAACTGGGATTATAATGAAAATACTCCGCTGTCTTTGAAAGGGTAATTTCCTTATAGTTGTTCTGGATATACTCCAGGATTGTCCGGGCATCCGGCCGGAGTCCGCTGTCCTGGCTGAACATGATGGCGCTGTTTCCGTATTTTCGGAAGGAATTGATCAGGAACAGCTTCATCAGACTGATGGCGGAGGTATTGGCATACGTATCGTCGTGAGTGCATTCCGCTGTAAAGGCCTTCAGAAAATTCCGAAGGGCAGAATCCTCCGGATCCGTATGGATCAGCAGATAATTATCTTTATGGCTTTTCTGCAGCGCAATCCGGAAGAATTCAGAAAAGACGGAATTGACGGTGATCAGTTCCCCGAACATCAGATTGAAGCTGGAGACCCGGATGATTCCTTCGAAAGCAAAGGTTTCCGTGTGGGGGTTAATGAGATACTCGGATTCCGGAACAATGATGCACAGATCCCCTTCCTGCAACTCTCTGTGGGTTTTCTGAAAATGAAAATCGCATTTTCCGCGGAATACATAGGTCACCGAGAAAAAGGTGTCCGTTGTGTTCCGGTCTTCTCCAAAATTATGGAAATGCTGCACGCAGAACACATCCCGGTCCTTGGGGAAAATATTGGCTTCCGTAACCGGCTTGCCGGCAAGATATCCATCGATGATCCGGTTGGCCTCAAAGGGGATCTCTTCATAGGCCTTCTGGAATTCTTCGTCGGACATCTGCATGGTGATGGAAGGGATGGGAAGGGGAGTCTCAGACAGGAGCCCCTGATCCCGCATCAGCGTCAGTATTTCCGGAAGGATGGGCCGTTTCCGGGTCATCTTTATGTAACCGTTATGAAATTCTGTGACCAGCCGTCTGGTCGAAAACAGGAATCCGCTCATACGTTTTATATAACGCGAAAGTAGAGAAATGTCAATTTTCAGGTAAAATAATGTCGGATTCTGATCGAAATATGTCATGGTCTATCCGCCGGTTTTCTTATATTTTTATATCGCAGGTTTTTATTGTTTCTTTTTATCTGTCGGTGCGCATCCTGCGCAACCCTGTAACCGGCGGATGGAAAGGCCATTTTATGAGGAGGAATTTTATTTATGAAGAAATTAGGAAAAGTATTTGCAGTTGTTATGACTGCAGTGCTGGTTCTGGCTGCTACCGCAGCTTTTGCAGCGCCTGCACAGGCCTCTGAAGCCGTTACCGGCGTCTATGTACAGACCACCGGCGGCGACGTCATGGGCTATCGCTTTGATGGGGTAGACACGTATTTTGCAATCCCCTACGGATCCGCTGAGCGTTTCCAGCCTGCAGTTCCGGCTTCCTGGGATGGCCTCTACTGCGCGAATGTTATGGGTGAAGTATCCCCGCAGTCCAAACATGACACGGCTTCCCGTGACCTGTTCAACAGCTTCCCGTATAACCTGGTTCAGCCGGAAAGTGAAGAAAAATGCCTGAACCTGAACGTATGGACTCCGCAGACCGGCGAGGGTTCCCGTCCGGTAGTAGTATGGTTCCATGGCGGCGGATTCTCCACCGGTTCATCCACTCAGTTCACATTCTATCTGGGCGAAAGCTTTGCCAAGGAATATGACTGTGTATTCGTAAGTGTCAACCATCGTCTGAATGTTATCGGATTTACTGATCTTTCCGCATATGGCGATGAGTACAAATACTCCGGAAACGTTGGTGAAAGCGATCTTGAATTATCCCTGCGCTGGGTACAGGACAACATCGCAGCCTTCGGCGGCGATCCGTCCAATGTTACCATCATCGGCCAGTCCGGCGGCGGCAGCAAGGTTACCACTCTGATGAGTATTCCGTCCGCTAAGGGACTGTTCCACAAAGCGGTTGCTCTGTCCGGAGGTTCCGTACAGGTTTCCCGTACTACCGAATCCGCTCAGGCTGATACCGAAAACCTGATCGCAGCTCTTGGTCTGGAAGGCTCCAAAGAAGAAATCGTTCAGCAGTTAGTTGAAATGCCTTACGAGCAGCTGCTTGCAGGCGCTAACGCAGCAGGCGTTGCCACTGGCCCGGTTGTTGACGGCGATTACATCCCGACCGGTACCTTTGAAATCTCTGCTGACATCCCGTTCATCGTATCCAATGTTCTGGGTGAAATGAGCACGAACTATGCAGAGGTTGTTCCGTTCGCTGCGAACTATGATGCTTACCTTCGTCTTGCCAATATGACCGATGAAGAAGCAATCGCAGAATACAACAGCAAATACGGCGATGAGTATGGCCCGCAGATTCTGGAAGCATTCAAGGCTGCTTATCCGAATCATCCGATCAAGGATGGTCTGTACCTGAACAACCGTTACGGCGGCGGCATGTCCGGACTTGCAATGTGTGATGCTATGGTATCCTATGGCGGCACCGTATACAACAGCCTGCTGGCTTATGACTATGCGATGTACGGCGGTATCGTTCCGATCCACACCGCAAGCTCCATCCCGTTCTGGTTCAACAACGTGGACGACATTCCGGAATTCATCGCAGGCGATGAAGAAGGCGCATATGCACAGGGTGCAGCAGTATCCGGCGCACTGGCAGCCTTTGCTTACACCGGCAATCCGAGTACAGAAGAACTGACCTGGGAGCCTTACACAGCAGAAGATGCCACCACTATGGTATTCGATGCTGCAAACAGCGAACTGAAGCACAATCATTTTGATGAGGAACTCTTCGAACTGATCAATTCCGCTCCTTCCAGCTCAGGGGAATCCGCATCTGAAGAGGCAGAAGCAGCAGAAGATGCAGAATCTGAGGAAGGTGAATCCGAAGAAGGCGAGTCCGCAGAGGGTGAGTCCGAAGAAGGCGAAGCTCCGGCATCTGAAGAAGGCGAATCTCCGGAAGGGGAATCTCCGGAAGGCGAAGCTCCGGAAGGGGAATCTCCGGAAGGCGAATCTCCGCAGAACTAAGAGCAATCCTTCGAACAATGATTTGAAGTATTATGTTCAGATGATATCGGGAAGGCGGCAGGAAACTGCCGCCTTTTCCATGTTTGGAATTGATACTTCATGTCCCTTTTCATTCTGCGGAGATAGTCGTGCGGAAGATGGAATATTTGAAAAACGCCGCATGACCTTTCTTTCAATTTTACATATTGATATCGAGACCTGCGTCATGTAAATAGCTCCTTCTCGGATTTTTACATGATCATATTCATGTAATCATCATGTAAAATCAGGAAACATCAAAATATACATGATATAAACGGCAATTTCGTCATGTAATAATGAAGTTTATGAGAATATACATGATGAAAACGACAATTTTGTCATGTAAAAACAGAAATCCTGAAATTTACATGATGAACAGTGTTAAATCATCATGTAAAAAAGAAGAACATGAAAATATACGTGATTTTCCAGTGGGAGAAGTCATGCGAAAATCATAAACTTCCGAAAACACATGACTTTGGGAGGTAAATCCGCTGGAGAAAAACAGAAAACTCTTTAGAGAGATCAGGAAAGTCTTCAACGTGAATGGGAGAGTCGCCGCAGTTTCTATGGAGGTCATGTTTGCCAATCATCCGCAGGCATGGTAAAGTAAAGGACAATAATAGCGGGGAGGAACCTTCGATGAAACAACAGATAAAGGGAATCATTTTTGACCTGGACGGGGTCATCTGCTTTACAGACATCTATCATTACAATGCGTGGAAAGAGATGGCGGACGGCGAAGGGATCGAATTTGATCTGAAGATCAATGACCGGCTGAAGGGGGTGTCCCGGGCGGAGAGCCTGGAGATTATTCTGGAGAAAGCTTCCAGAGAATATACGCCGCAGGAGAAGGCGGATCTGATGGAACTGAAGAATCACATCTACCGGGAGCAGCTGAAAACCATGACGCCGGCGGATCTGTCGGAGGAGGTCCGAAATACACTCGATGCCCTGAGGGCAAAGGGGCTGAAGCTGGCCATCGGATCCTCATCAAAAAACGCGAAGTTTATCCTGGAGCGGATCGGTCTGATCGATTTCTTTGACGCGATTTCCGATGGAACCAATATCCAGAGATCCAAACCGGATCCCCAGGTATTTCTGATGGCGGCGCAGATGCTGCAGCTGAATCCGGAAGAATGCCTGGTGGTGGAGGATGCCGAAGCCGGGATCGACGCGGCGGAAGCAGGACATTTCCACAGAGCCGGGATCGGCTCTGCACGGGACTATGCAAAGACAGAATACCGGCTTGACAGCTTTCAGGATCTGTTGAACATCCCGCTGGAATCATGAACCTGGGATTGCTGGAAAAACTCTCCGTCATAACAGAAGAGGAAAAGAAACTGCTGAACGGGGAGACAAAGATCGACCGGTCTTTGTACATGGACGGGACCCGGGATGTCATCTCCGGCCGCAAGCTCCTGGAACCGGGACAGATTATCACGATCCGTCCCCATACCCGGTTTGTGGCCTTCCCGGAACACACCCATGATTATGTGGAGATGGTTTACATGTGTTCCGGCAGCACCTCCCATCAGGTCAACCATGCGAAGATTCTTCTGCAGGAAGGGGAAATGCTGATGCTGGGCCCGAACACCCTGCAGTCCATTGAAGCGGCGTCCGAACAGGATGTGGCGGTCAATTTTATTGTGCGCCCGGAATTCTTCTCCGGGACGCTTCCTTTTCTGGGGGAAGAAGAGACGCCTCTGCGCCGGTTTGTGACCTCCTGCCTGACCGGAGACCGGGAAGCCGGCTGGCTTTTGTTTCATGTGGCGGAGATTCTGCCCATTCAGAATCTGATCGAAAATCTTCTGTACACCCTCACCGAACAGATCCCCAACCGCAGGGGGATTCTGCAGAGCACCATGGGCCTTTTGTTTGCCCAGTTTCTGAACCATACGGATTCCCTGGAATTCCGGGACCCGAATCAGAACGCCGTTCTTTCCGTACTGCGCTATATTGAGGAGCATTATTCAGACGGCAGCCTCGGAGAGATTGCCGCCGACCTTCATTATGATCTTCCGTATCTGTCCCGGCTGATCCACAGGAACACAGGACAGAATTATACACAGCTTCTGCAGGAGAAGCGTCTCAGCCAGGCAGCCTGGCTTCTGAAAAATACCGACAGGAGAGTGGATGAGATTTCCGTAAGTGTCGGCTATGAAAACATCAGTTATTTCCACCGGATTTTTGCCGCCCGCTTCGGTCAGTCTCCAAGGGCTTACCGAATCAGCAGGTAGGGAATGCAAATAAGGACACTTTTTTGGATAATTAAAGACATGGTCAACGGCCGGGATTCTGATATAATACGAAAATAGAAATTCGATATCAATTCAGGGAGGGTCAGTCATGTTAGTCAATACAAAAGCCCGCATCGGGGTGTTTTCTATCGCGCTGGGCGCTTATCTGCCGCAGTTTCCGTCACTGGTTCCGGAGTTTGAACAGCAGTATGAAGACTTCAAAAAACGGATTCCGGATTCTGTGGAGATGATCGACGGCGGCATCGTTACAACCAAGGAAAAGGCCATGGAAGCCGGAGACCGGTTTCGCGCCGCGGATGTGGATCTGGTGATCCTGCAGCTTCTTACCTATGCCACAAGCTACAACATGCTTCCGGCAGTCCGGGATCTGGACGTTCCGGTGATCCTGGTGAATCTGCAGAAGAAGAAAGCTCCGGACTACGCAAACACGGATACCGCCACCTGGCTGGGGGAACTGTATGCCTGCGGAGCGGTCGGAGAAATGGTGGCGGATCTGGAGCGGGCCGGGAAACGGCATGCGGTGATCACCGGCGTTCAGGAAGGAGAAGATCCGGAGGCTGACGCTCAGATCGCGGACTGGTGCAGGGCCGCTCAGGTACGCCGGAGATTCCGGGATACGAATCTGGCGCAGATCGGAAGACCCTATCCCGGCATGATGGATCTTTATATAGATGAAACCAATCTGTATCATCGGATGTGGGTTTACACCAAGCAGTTCGACTGGGAAAAAATGTGGGCCATCGCAGACGATATTACCGATGAAGAGCAGATCCGGGAAAAGGCACAGGAAATCCTGGATACCTTTGAGATCGAAGGCGGCGGAACCATTGAAAAAGTCTGGGATATGGCGAAGTATGTGGTCGCCTTCGAAAAATGGGTGAAGGAGGAAAAGCTCGGCTTCGTGGCATCCCATTATGACGGATTTGCCCAGGGGCTGGCCGGAAAACTGGATTCCATGCTGATCCCGGCATTTTCCATGCTGATCAAGCAGGGAACGGCCTGTGCAGTGGAAGGCGATATCAAGGTGGCCATGGCAATGAGCATCCTGAAAACAATCTCCGGTATGGGGCAGTTAAGCGAAATGTATTCCATTGATTTTCCGGAGGATATCTGCATCATCGGCCATTCCGGCAGCGGGGATGCCGACATCTCCAAAGCCAAAAAACCGACCATGAAGATCGTTCCGGTGTTCCATGGCAAGACCGGCGGCGGATACCTGACCCAGTTTTATCCGGCCGAGGGCCCGGTGACCTATCTTGGGATCACCCAGGACAAGGATGGCCATTTCAAATTTGTCGTTGCGGAAGGCGTGAACGAGCCCGGCCCCATCTTTACCTTCGGAGATACCAATATGCGGACCCGTTTTACCTGCGGCGCAAGAGAATTCTGCAACCGCTGGAGCGAAGCCGGCCCGACCCATCATATGGCAGCAGCCTCCGGAAGACATATCGATACCATCCTGAAGGTGGCGCAGATCTTCAATGTCCCGGTGGACATTGTCACCAGATAGGCAGCCGGTACACAAGTTACAGAAATGGAGAAGTGGAAACATGAAGTATTATCTTGCAGTTGATATCGGCGCCTCTTCCGGCCGGCATATCGTGGGCTGGACGGAAAACGGGGAACAAAAGACGGAAGAAGTGTTCCGGTTCCCGAACGGCGTGAAGGAAACGGACGGCCATCTGACCTGGGATATCGACGGCCTGGTGGAATATGTAAAGGAAGGAATCCTTGAGGCGCAGAAATGCTTCGGTGAGATCTTCTGTATGTCCATCGATACCTGGGGCGTGGATTACGTGCTGATGAAGGGAGAGGATCCGGTGTATCCCTGCTATGGATACCGGGACAGCCGGACAGAGGAAGTGATCCCGGAGGTCCACAGGCTGGTTCCCTTTGAGACACTCTATGAGCATACGGGGATCCAGTATCAGCCCTTTAACACGGTGTACCAGCTTTATTGTGACAAGCTGGCCGGCAGGCTGGAGGGAGTCACCGATTTTCTGATGGTCCCGGAATATCTGATGTACCGTCTGACCGGAGTAAAGAAACAGGAGTATACCAACGCCACCACAGGCGGCCTGGTGAACGCTGCATCCCGGGAATATGACCGGGAGATCATCCGCAGACTGGGACTTCCGGAACATCTTTTCGGGGAACTGTCCATGCCGGGAGCTTTGGTGGGAACCTACCGGACCGATGAGCGGAGCCCGGAGATCAAGGTGGTCCTGTGTCCGACCCACGACACCGCCTCCGCGGTGGAGGGACTTCCGATGCCGGAGGATGCCATGTTCCTGTCCAGCGGAACCTGGTCTTTACTGGGAATGAAGCTGAAGGAACCCGTCACCTCCGAAGCGGGCCGGAAGGCCAACTTCACCAACGAAGGCGGTGTGGGATATATCCGCTACCTCAAAAATATCATGGGGCTCTGGATCATTCAGAATTTGCAGAAGATGCTGGGGATCTCCTTCCCGGAAATGGTGGATCTGGCCAGATCCAGCAGCTATGACAAGATTTTTGACGTGAACCTGCCCTGTTTCCTGGAACCCTTCCATATCCGGGAAGACATCCTGCGGGAACTGAAGGAAGAACAGCTGTCGGATGCGGATGTGATCAACAGCGTCTACCGCTCCCTGGCGTTCAGTTACGGACAGGCGGTCCGGGAACTGGAGCTGGTGACCGGGAAACGGCCGAAATCCCTGTACATCGGGGGCGGCGGCGCCAAAAATGAGTATCTGAACCAGCTGACGGCGGAATTTACCGGCAAACAGGTGGTCGCCCTGCCAATCGAAGCAACAGCGCTGGGCAATTTGAAAATACAAATGGAATTTTGGAAATAGATTGGAGAAGGAAAGATGAAAGATATTTTAACAGCAAGATGGATGGTACAGATGATCCACACCGCAGATAACATGTATTTTCACGGCTGGGACGAAAGAAACGGCGGAAATATCAGCCTGCTTCTGACAGAAGAGGAAGTGAAGGATTATATTTCCGGAGAAGTGATCCGGACCATTCCCCTGAACTTTGACGCAAAGGAAATCATCGGAAAATATTTCCTGGTGACCGGCACCGGCAAATATTTCAAAAACGTGAAGTACGATCCCGCAGCCAATCTGGGCCTGATCCGGATTGCGCAAAACGGTGTGGACGCCGAGCTGATGTGGGGCTATTCCGATGGCGGACGGTTTACTTCCGAGCTGCCGGCCCATCTGATGAGCCACATTGCCCGTCTGGCCATTGATCCGGAGAACAAAGTCATCATGCACTGCCATCCCACCAACATCCTGGCCATGACCTTTATCCATACGCTGGATGAAAGAGAATTCACCCGGACCCTGTGGCAGATGTGCACCGAATGCATCGTTGTTTTCCCGGATGGCGTCAACGTTCTGCCCTGGATGCTGTGCGGCACCAACGAGATCGGAGAAGCCACCGCAGAGAAGATGAAGACCTCCCGTCTGGTGGTATGGTCCCTGCATGGAATTTATGGCGCAGGCAAGAATCTGGATGAGACCTTCGGCCTGATCGAGACTGCGGAGAAAGCCGCTGAGATCTACATGAAGATCGCCCATCTTCCGAGAGTCAATACCCTGACCGATGAGCAGATGCATCTGCTGGAGGACCGGTTCGGCGTCAAGGGAAGAGAAGGATATCTGGACTGACAAAAAGAAAAGCATCAGCAGGCAGCATCACTGCCTGCTGATTTTGATATAGAGGACACTGTGGGGTTCTATGATCTCATCCAGCAGAATCCGGTCCGTATTGACGATGGTTTCGAAACTCATCCGGGGAGTGGAGATCCGCTCCAGGTATTGGGAAATCTCCGGAGTGATGTCATAGGGAGACCCCATTTTCACCCAGGCGTCATAGGAGGAACCGCAGTTTCTGCCGATGGTGGAATGGATCACGCTGTAGTCCCCTCGTTCCACCGGGATCTCGATATGGGAACTGACATCCCGGGCCGGAGGAAATACATTATAACGGTTGGTGAAGGAAATGACTGAAGGATCATTGCCCACGTAATCCTCATGATAAAAAATGGTATTGAAGAGCAGAAGCTCATAACCGGTATCGGTTTTCCCGATGATGTAATTATCTTTCTTCTGCAGGATGTTCCGGCTGAACCGGTATGCCATGCACATGGCGTAATAGGCGGACTTGGGGATTCCGCTGTAGGTCAGCAGTCCGGGGCCGCCGTTGAACAGCTGGTCCGTATTGAAGAAATCCTCGTGAATGTCCGACAGGGAGGCAAATCCCATCCCGTATACCTTGTCACAGGATTGAAAATAATTCTCCAGAATGAAGGGCCCCATGAAACTGGTATCCCGGGTGAAATCCGTCGGGAAGAAGGTGACATTCCAGTCGGCGATGATGATGGGGAGCCCGGAAAAACTGCTCTGATCGATCAGGCTCCGAAGTTCGTCAATCGCCCGTGGGATGCTGTCCTGCACCGGCTTAATGTTGGGAATGCGGTAATTATTGTCGAAAACGGAATACTGGATAAAGGATTCCGCGGGATTGTCTTCGCCGTCTCCGCAGCTGTACAAATGTACAGAGATAAAATCCGGCTCCAGGTGATATTTTTTCGCGTATCTGAAAAAATCCGAATAAATGCCCATTCCGGTGGGGTAGGAGAAGTTGGGAGACCCCAGTCGGATCATGGGATCTGTCTGTTTCACTGCATGGTAGGTGGACCGGTAAAAATGGAAGAAATTTTCCATGGCGTCATTCCAGTATCCATGTTCCAGCTTCAGGTTAGGGGAGGTCCAGAAATCGAAAAGCCAGCCCTCGATGGTCTCCTTTCCATACCGGCTGATCAGATGCGTCAGGAAGGAACTGACCAGCATTTCCCAAAGCTTGGCGGATTTCGGGGCGCTGACATTAGGATGGTACTGCCATCCGGCGTACTGCTTGCGGGAAGCCAGCTGGCCGGGCATATAGCCGATTTCAATGAAGGGCTTCAGATCCGAGGAAACCAGAAAATCGAAGATCTCATCCAGGGCCCGCCAGCTGAACACCGGCGTTTTATTCCGGTCTTCATAATAAACAAACAGATCGTCGGAGAAAATGTCACGGATCCGGACAAATTCCAGATTCATCTCCCGTTTCGCCCGGAGGAGCTGCTGCTGCATATCGGACCGCAGGCATGAGATCGCCCTGCCGATACTGATGAAATTACGGGAGGTATTTTCCAATGGAGCTGTATCCGGATCCAGGATGATTGTGAATTTCGAATTGTCCGTATCCAGAGCCGGATCCTCCTGGTTCTGCCGGGTCCAGAATCTCCGCAGATAATCAAAATCATTTTCCTCATAATCGGAAATCTCATTCTGCAGCTTCAGCTGCTGAGAACGGCGGTAGTCCCGGGGAGAACAGCCATAGTATTTTTCAAAGGCGTTGCTGTAAGTTTTATGGCTGTTGAATCCGCAGGCCAGGGCGATATTCAGGATGGATTCCCGGGTTTCCCGCAGCATCGGAATACTTTTGTTGACCCGGTAATTATTGAGGTAATCCGTAAAGCTGACGCCAAAGTTCTTTTTAAAATAAGCGGAGAAGTACTGCGGATGAAAACCGATGGCCCCCGAGATCTCCTCCAGAGAAAACCGGCGGGTGTAATTACCGATAATGTATTGCAGGATGTCCTGGATCCGGGAGACTGTCTGGTCATTGGTGCGGGCAGAGATCGTCATATCCGCATAGTCCTTGAGCAGGATCGCCAGGATCTCGCTGACCGCACTGCAGATCCGGGCGGAAGCGCTGGGCTCCGAGCTGCTGTTGTAGTAAACGATCCGGGCCAGAGCCCGGCACACAGACTGATAAGCCGGCAGCCGGTCGTTGGTTCTTAAGATCGAAATGCTGAACCCCATGCTGTCGGCATTGGGACAGATCTCTTTCCACAGATCCGGGCTGATGTCCACGATCAGGATCTTGCTTTCGCCGCTTCCGGTGCTTCCACCGTAAAGCTCAAAGGGCCGGACAAACGTAAAATCATGGGTATGCAGTACCCGCTCCTTGGAACCGGCATAAAAGGTAAGAGCTCCCTTCAGAACGAAAGCCAGTTTGAAATTCGAGTCCCATTGAGGCTCCTTTGTGAATTCTGTTTTTGTATAGACGGATATTGAATTCATGAATTTTATACCTCTTGATATTGAAAATGCTTCTGTTATTCCCTATTATAACAGTCTGCGATCAAAAATAGAAGTTTTTTAATATTGAAAAAGCATATAAGGGAAGAAATATAAGTTCGTTCACAATTTGAACATAAAAATGCTTTTTAAATTTCCGGGTTCTGACTAAAAAAAAGGATTTTCTGTTGACAATTAATTGGTATAATTCACTATAGAAAATTGTTGTTTTAAAACTTATTTTGTGCATTTTTAAAAGAGGTGCTTAAAATGGCTCAAAGGGGCGAATTAATCTTAGAAACCAGGAAATTGACCAAGCATTTCGGACCTACCGTGGCTCTGAATGCTGTTGATTTCAAGATCTACCGCGGACAGATCACCGGTCTGATCGGCGAGAACGGTTCCGGTAAGTCCACCATCACTTCCATTGCCGCCGGCATGCAGCCGCCCACCAGCGGAGAAATGTTCTTCAAGGGACAGCCGCATCATCCATCTTCCATGATCGAAGGCATCGAATGCGGCATCGGCATGATCGTACAGGAACAGGGTACCGTTCCGGGCATCAGCGTGGCAGAGAACATTTTCCTCGGAGAGGAGAAGAAGTTCGGCAAGGTGCTGATCAGCCGGAGAAAGATGCAGGAAGAAGCCCGGAAGGTCCTGGAGAATATCGGCCTTACCAACGTGGATCCGGCTGCTCCGATTGAGTCTCTGAATATGCAGGACCGCAAGCTGGTGGAGATCGCCAAGACGGTTTATATGAAGCCGGAGATGCTGGTGGTGGACGAGACCACCACGGCGCTGTCCCAGTCCGGACGTGAGATCATCTACGATATCATGAAGAAGATGCGGGATGATGATAAGGCTGTCGTCTTTATCTCCCACGACCTGGAGGAACTGATGGAGATTTGCGATACCCTGACAGTGCTCCGGGACGGCAATTTCATTGCTACTTTAGATAAAGAAGACTTCGATGAAGACCTGATCAAGAAATACATGGTCGGCCGTGAGATGACCGGGGATTATTACCGCAGCGACTACGGTACTCCGATCTCCGATGAAGTGGTGCTGAAGGTGGATGATGTGACCACCGGGGAAGGCATGCTGATGAACTTCTCCATGGAACTTCACAAAGGCGAGATCCTGGGCATCGGCGGTCTGTCCCACTGCGGCATGCATGAGCTGGGCAAGGCCTGCTTCGGCGAGACCCCGGTTCTGCGCGGCACGGTGACCCATGTGGCTTCCGGCGAAAAGATCACCACTGCCCTGAACGCCATGAAACACGGACTGGGCTATGTATCCAAGGACAGAGACAAGGAAGCCCTGGTCCTTACGGAGAGCATCGCGGACAACATCGTATCCGCAGGCTATGACAAACTGAAAAAGGGCATTTTCCTGATGCCCTCCGATACAAAGAAATACGTTGACAAGCAGGTGAAGGATCTGAGCATCAAGTGTGCCTCGGTGAAGCAGGACGTGCAGTATCTGTCCGGCGGTAATAAGCAGAAGGTCGTATTCGGCAAATGGATCGGCCGGGAATGCGACATCCTGATCCTGGACTGCCCGACCCGTGGTGTGGATATCGGCGTCAAGGCAGCCATGTACGCATTGATCAATGAGATGCGGCTTGCAGGAAAATCAATCATCATGATATCCGAGGAAATGGCAGAGCTGATCGGTATGTGCGACCGCCTGCTGATCCTGAAGGACGGCCAGCAGTCCGGAGAGTTCTTCCGGAGCGAAGACCTGAATGAAAACGATATCATCGAAGTCATGATTTAAGGAGGAAGTCAAAATGTCAGAGGCAGCTGTTAAAACCAAAAAGCCTTCCAAAGTGAATGCACGGCTGATCGGCGATATGGCCCCGTACATCGGCCTGGTGCTGGTGGTGGTTGTGTTCTATATCCTGACCGGAGGCGCATTACTGAACGGCACCAACATTCAGGCAATGGCCAATAACGTCATCACCACAGCCATGTGCACCATCGGTGCGGTGTTCGTATTTGCCGCAGGCTACTTTGATATGGCCGTCGGAGGGGCCTTATGCTTCTCAGCGGTGCTGGGAGCCATGGCAACCATCAGCTCCGGCAGCCTGTTCGTCGGCGCCATCGTGATCCTGGCCGTATCCCTTGGCCTGGGATGCATCAAGGCCACCCTGGCTTCCTTTGTGAATGTCCCGTTCTTTATCTTCACCATCATCCTGGGGTCCATCTTCTCAGCTATCGTACTGGTGATCATGGGCAAGGAGACCACGGTGCTTCTGAAAAATGCCGTGAAACCTATCCCGGAACTGGATTTCACCCAGATGTCCATCATCTCCGTGATCTGTCTGGCAGTGTTCTTTATCCTCTGTCTGATCGCGTTCCGGTACACCCCGATCGGACCGAAGGCCAAGAACATGGGCGGAAATGTCTTTGCAGCCAAGCAGAGCGGCATCTCCAAGACCAAGACCACATTCACCGTATTTATCATCGGAGCCATCGGAATCGCCATTGCAGCGTTCCTGCTGATGCTCCGTACCAGGACCGTCGGCGCCACCACCGCCGGCAGCGTGGGCAATGATGTTATGGTTGCTCTGGTCCTCGGCGGCATGCCTCTTTCCGGCGGCCCCCGTTCCAAGATCAGCGCAGGTCTGATCGGTTCCATCACTATCACGGTACTGAACAGCGGTCTGGTGATCCTGGGACTGAATACCGGTGAAGTCCAGATCATCCGTGGTATCGTATTTATTGTCGTAGTTTTGGTATCCAGCTTGAGTTACAGGGGCAAGCTGCTGCCACGCTAATAAACAGCAACATAAATTAATTTATCAGGAGGTAAACTCAATGAAGAAACTTATTGCATTAGTACTGGCAGCAGTCATGGTATTTGCCCTGGCCGGTGCCGTCATGGCAGAAGAGATTCCGGCAGATTATACGCAGGTAAAAGTATTTGACGGAACCTATGGTTTCGGTGATGCTGAGATCACCGCAGCCACCAATGATGATCAGAGTGCTTTCTATATTACATTCGAGTGCTTTGATGAAGATCAGATCCTGGAAGGAACCATTGATGACGGTATCGTAACCGTTGATTATGACCTGACCGGATTTGTGGCAGGCGACGCCCAGCTGATCTGGGACGATGCTGTTGCAAGCGAAGAACCCTGGACTCCGATCGGTGGCGAAGCTCCTGCGGAAGAAGCAGTTGCAGAAGACGCAGCTCCGGCAGAAGACGTTGTCATCGACTATGCATTTGACAGATCCTGGCCGGAAGAAGAACTGAAGGTCGCTATGGCTGTTTATGACACCACAGACGAGCAGTTCCTGGCTATGCGTGAGTACAATGATTATCTGGAGCAGAACTTCAACATCAAGTTCATGTATTCCGAATCCATCGCAAGCGCAGAAGATGAGATTGCATTCGTTGACTCTGCAGCCGCAGCCGGATGCAAAGCATACTTTGGCTATTACAACATTGCTGAAACCGAGACCGTAAAAGAAGCACAGGCGCATGGCATGTTCTATGCCGGCGGTGTCGGCGGCGTTGGTTATGATCAGAGACCGGAACTGGCAGATTATGACAACTATGTAGGTTCTTACACACTGAAGAGTGATCTGGAAGTGGAAGGCGATCACAATGGCGATTATCTGGGCGGCTATGCTCTGGGTTATGCGATGGCTCAGAAGGGCTATCAGCACATTGCATACTGCGAAGGCGGCGCATCCTTCGGCGTTCAGATGTTTGTTGATCGTAAAGATGGTTTTATTGATGGACTGACAGCAGCCGGCTATGACAACTTCTCTGATGCAGACCTGGTATCCGGATGGCCGGGAACCGACGAGTTTGCAGCACAGCAGACCGCAGTTATCGCTGGCGATTATGACGCTGTTGTATCTTCCTTCAACGTAGCTATGTGGTTCCAGCCCGTTATGGAATCCGGTAAGCAAATCGGCCTTGCAGCCATCGGCGAAGCAAATGAAACCTACAAAGACTTCTTTGATATGGGCGTTGTGCAGACCGTGGTTTATGACTGTGAAGAGACTGTCTTCGGCGTATACCTTCCGATGGCAATCAATGCAGCAATGGGTTATGACGATATGACCAAACAGGATGGACATCCGCTGGTTATCCCGGTTACCCGCTGGACCATTACCGAAGCTGAGCAGATGGATGCCATTTATGAGTATCATGCAGCCGGCAACTTCTTCGTATCCGCAGAGGATTTCGCAAAGACTCTGAAGGGCCTGAATCCTGCAGCTACCTCTGATACTTATGAAGAAGTATTCAACCTGACACTGGATGAAGCACTGGCTAAGATTCAGTAACATATGACTATTCCGGCGGGGGCATCCCGTCTCCGCCGGGATCATAATAATTAAGAAGAAAATTACTCATAAGATATGAAAACCCCGAACCCGACATGCAAATGTCCGAAGGAGGGCTGGTGACAGATTATGAAATCGAAAAAGATATTAAAAAACATAGGCATGACACTGGTATTGCCGGTAGCGACGTATCTGCTGTTCTTTATCCTTACCAGACTGACAGGGAACACAGGCTTCGGTGTCGGCATGGATCTGCAGACGATCATCTATACGTCTGTATACTCCTGCCTGATCTCCCAGGCCATGACCATCAACCTGCAGACCGGGCGTTTTGACTTCGCCATTGGTTCCACCCTGGTGCTGTCCACGATCATCGGAGGAGATCTGGCTTATAAATGGGGCCTGGGCGCCTTCGGTATGCTGGCCTGTGTCATGATCCTGGCAGCATTATGCGGACTGGTCTCCGGTTTGGTATATGTCATCCTGGGACTCCCGCCGATGGTGGTATCTCTGGGACTTGCCATGATCTATGAGGCAATCGGATTTATGTACAACAATGCGAAGGGCCTCAGACTGATCGGTAAGATGAATTATCTGATCTTCTCCTCCTTCCCGAACAATATAATCCTGATGGTCATTGTTCTGATCCTGCTGGTGATTGTCTACGATTATTCCAAGATCGGATACAACCGCAGGGCTCTGGCGGGCGGACAGAAGATCGCCGTGGACGTCGGTATCCGGGAGAAGAAAAATGCCGTGATCTGTTATGTGATTGCAGGCGCTCTGCTGGGTCTTGCCGGATGTGTCTACCTGAGCAAGTACGGTATGATCTCTCCGGAAACGGGACTTTCTTCCTCTTCCTACTTTATGAGTGCTTTCCTTCCGATGTTTATCGGATCGATCTTCGGAAGATATTCTTCCCAGCCGATTGCTGTATTTATGGGTGCTGTGGTTCAGGCGTTCCTGACCTCCGGCCTGTCCGCTCTGGGTGCTTCCAGTTCCCTGATGACCGTGATCAACGGCCTCGTGGTCTGCGCATTCCTGATCTACTCCAGTAACTCCTACAAGCTGGTGGAAGCGAAGATGTTCCGGGAGAAACTGGAAAAAGCCAACATGGCGAAGGGCATTACCGCAAAGGCAAACCAGGGCTGATCATCGGATCGGAGCAATCTGACGGATTGGTCCCGGGATTAAGAATACATGGTGACAATCACAGGAGTGAAAAATACCTATTTTTCACTCCTGTTTTGGAAAATGGGTGGAAACATGGAAAAGAGAGTGTGGACAGGACAATGGATCGAGCCGGTACAGGAACCGGCCTACCGGGAACCGGAGCTGACCTTTGAGGAAATGGTGGCGGCGGAGCAGAGCGGGGCCCCGTCGGAAGCCCATCTGAAATGCGCCCAGCATCTGCGCCGGGTGGCAGAGCTTACGGATGACAAAGGGGAACTGCCGGTGAAGGCTGTAATCTATGCCTGTGCCCATGGCGTATATGATCTGTATATCAATGGAGAAAAGGCGGATCCCCGGGTCCTGGCGCCGGAGACGACCAATTATGACCGGCTGATCTGGTACCAGACCTACGACATCTCTGATCTGATCCTGGAAAGCTCCCGGCTCTATGTGGATGTTCTGCTGGGAGACGGTTGGTGGATCGGACGTCTGGGAATGGGCGGATCCAGCTGTAATTACGGGGATCACCTGGGATTTCTCATGGATCTGGAACTTACTTATCCCGATGGAAGCAGCCGGGTCATCGGATCGGATGAGCAGTTTCTTTCCTGCGAATCCTTTATCCGATACTCTGATCTGTATATCGGAGAGATGCAGGATGGAGCCTGCCCGGATGCTGAGATGTTCTTCCGCAGTTCTCCGGAGGCCTATGGAACCGCAGGCAATGATGAGCGCAGCAACCAGGTGCCGGATCCTGTATGGAGTCCCTGCCGGGTCGTATCCTATGATATGGAAACGCTGACCCCGCAGCCGATCCCCGGGATCCGGGCCGTAAAGGAGATCCCCGTAGTTTCCTATATTGACAATCCCAAAGGTGAGCTGGTGGCGGATTTCGGACAGGTGCTGGCCGGTGTGGTGCGGATCAGAGTGAAGGCTGCTGCCGGAACGCTGATCACCCTGGAGCATGGCGAGGTGCTTGACCGGGAGGGCAATTACTACAGCAATATCAAAGGCCTTTATAAGGATCAGAAGGACCGGTTCCTCTGCCGGGGCGGGGAACAGGAATTCACGCCGCATTTCACCTATCACGGATTCCGCTATGTGCGGATCTCCGGAATCGCAAAGGATGAGATCCTGGAGCTGACGGCGGTTTGCTACGCAACTCCCTTTGCTCAGATCGGATTCTTTGAAACCGACAATGACATGATCAATGCTCTGCAGACGGCGATCCAGAACAGTACCATTTCCAACATGATCAGTGTGCCGACAGACTGCCCCCAGAGGGAAAAGCTGGGCTGGACCGGCGATATCAATATATTTACCAGGACAGGAGCGTTTCTGTATGATCTGCGGGATTTCCTGGGAACCTGGCTCTGGCAGGTGCGGGTGGATCAGCTGCCGGATGGCGAGATTCCGGTGGTGGTTCCCAATCATCCCTGCCAGGAGAAAATGCAGAGGGGCATGAGCGGCGGAACCAATTCTTCAGCTGCCTGGTCGGACTGCTGTATCTTCATGCCGTTGGCGATGTATCATAGCTATGGGGATCCTCAGGTGCTGATCGATAATTATGATACCATGGAGCGCTGGTTGTCCTATGTGGAGAAGCAGGCCCATGGGTATCTGTGGAACGGACGGTTCCATTTCGGGGATTGGCTGATCCCGTCTCTGCGGGAAGAACCGGATGGCGTGATGAAGGGAGTCATGGCCACCTCTGATATTACCGGATCCTGCTATTATGCCATGGCTGTCTCTGCCATGGCGCAGGTATGCCAAATCCTGGGAAAAGAGGAGAGAGCCTTGTATTATGAAGCCCTTCTGGAGCAGATCCGGACCGCGATCCAGGCGGCCTATGTCTATGAAGACGGCCGGGTCGGAGTCCATGCCGCAGCATGCAGAGCACAGGGAACGGATTTAGGAAGAACTCCGGATTGCGGTCCGGATGCCGGGGATCTGCAGCTGCAGGGTCTGTATGTGATCATGCTGAAGTCCGGTGCTGTTACGGATCCTACGGTGAAACAGCGTATGCTGGACCGTCTGGTGACCATGATCCGGGAGAGCGGATATACGCTGGACTGCGGATTTTCCTCCATCGGATTTCTCCTGGATCTTCTGTATGACAATGGATACCAGGATGTGGCCTTCCGGCTGTTATTCAGCACAAAGGCGCCTTCCTGGCTGTATATGATCCAAAACGGTGCCACCACGATCTGGGAGAACTGGCGTGCCATCCTGGAGGACGGCACTGTCACGGATTCTTCCTATAACCATTATGCCTACGGCTGCGTAGGAGATTTCATGTACCGGCATATCGGCGGCCTTCAGGGTCTGGAACCGGGATTTGCCCGGGTACGGATCGCGCCGGATTTTGACTGCGGAATCCGAAGAAGCAGTCTGAGCCGGGTGATCCCCGGAGCACCAGTTTCACCGGATGGCCAGCCGGATCCGGAACGGACGATCCGGTGCAGCTGGGAACTGCAGGATGCCGGCGGAGATACTCCTGAGAAGGCACCCCACGGGACACTGAAGGTGCAGATCCCGGCAGGAGTGACCGCGCAGATTGTGCTTCCGGACGAAACCTTCGAGGTCCCGGCGGGAGCGTATGAGTATCGTTTCTAAGATCCCCCGTAAACCAGTTTACAGAAAGCAATTTGGTCAATGACTGCAGAAAGGTCAGGAAGTATGGATCAGAAGCAATTGGAAATGATTTTCGGAAAGTATTTTGCCTGGATGGCCAAGCCCGGAACCTGGGTCATCAGTTTTATGGAAGGAACTCAGAATCTGTTCTTGCTGGAAGGGGCGGAGAAGGCCCTGCTGATCGACACCGGCTATGCCATCGGCAATCTTCGTGCATTTGTGGAGAAGCTCACGCAGAAACCAATCCTGGTGGTCAATACCCATTTTCATCCGGATCATTCCGGAGGAAACGGGGAATGGGAAGAGGTCATGGTCAGTGAAGACTATGCTTATGACGCCCCGTCTGTCCTGACGACAATGGGGGATCTGAACGCCCTGCCCTATCCCGACTACCGCAAGATTCTGCTAAAGGATGGGGACGAGATCGATCTGGGAGAACGGATCATCAAAGTGTACAAGGCCCGCAACGCCCATTGCCGCAGCCATCTGTATTTCCTGGATACCCGGGAGCGGATCTTCTTTATGGGGGATGAGATGGACAGCTGGCAGGTGCTTCTGTATGAAAATTCCAAAGATCCGGAACTGGAGAAGATCGAGGATCTGGATCAGATCCTTCGCAATTACCGGTCCAATCTGGAGCTGGCGAAATCCCTGAATCCGGAATACGACTGGCTGGTGGGCAATCACAACGGGTTCCTTTTTGATAAGAGCTACATTGACGACTTCCTCGGAATGATCGACGGGGTGTATTCCGGAGAAACAACGATCTGTGAGAGGCTGGATCATCCCTATATTGACCATGATCCGCGGGCCTCGGAGCTTTGTCGGATCCGGTATCGGAAAGCCAGTGCATTTGTGAGGAAGCATTTACTGGAAAAGATCTATGGAAAAGGAACCGGCAGAAACTGATCAGAATCACCGTCTGTCCGGAGATTACAGGGATCCGGATGACTGTGTGAAGAATATAAATATGAAAAGAGTTGATATTACAGGAGGTAATCAGATGCATATTGCGTATATTTCCATGGGAGCTGTGGGTCATGTCCTGGCAGCCCTGCCGTTTTGCGGCGAACTGAAAAAAATGGGACACCGGGTGTCCTTCTTTACCGCAGAATTTCTGCGTTCCCAGGTGGAGGCCTTCGGCGTGGAGTTTTATCCGGTGGAATCCCCGCTGAACAAGGGAGGCAAGGGCGATAAGAATGCCCTGGATAATCTGCTGGCAGAGCTTCCGCTCCGGTTCCTGAATGAAGGGGCCTGCGGGGTCAAGGACATTATTAAGGTCCTGGAAAATGACAAGCCGGATCTGATCGTCAACGATAAGATGGCAATGTCCGGAAGACTGGCCGCGTCCTATCTGAATGTTCCCAGAATCCAGTTCTTTACCAGCTTCGCCGCAAACGATGTCTTCAATGAGACGCTGCAGTGGCCGGAGGGGATCGACGAGACAGAACCACGGAAAGAAGCACTGAAACTGGCAGAAGATCTGCAGAAGCAGTACGGCGGCAGGCTGCTGACTCCTTACGAGATGTTCGCTGCCAATCCGGAGTTTAATATTGTGACCGTGGACAAGCGGTTCCAGCCCTGTGCCGAGACCTTCGGTGATGATTTCTTCTTCGCAGGGCCGCAGATCGCCGTCCGGGCCGGAGAAGCAGACTGGGAAGGTCCGGATAACGGCAAAAAGACCGTCTATGCTTCCCTGGGAACCGTATTCAACAATCAGCCCTGGTTCTGGCCGATCTTGTTTGACGCTGTCAAGGATCTGGAAATCAACCTGATCTGCTCCATCGGCAGCATGCTGAAACCGGAGGATCTGGGAGAGATTCCCGCCAATGTAAAGCTGTATGAGTTTCTTCCGCAGCTGAAGGTGCTGCAGTGTGTGGACGGATTTGTCTCCCACGCGGGCATCGGAAGTATCATGGAAGCCAGCTGGTTCGGAGTTCCGACTGTCTGCATTCCGCAGATGGGAGATCAGTTCGATACCGCCAAAAAGGTCGTGGAACTGGAGACCGGCAGGGGGATCTTCGGCAGAGAAGAGATCACCTCTGAGAACCTGAAAGCAGCTATCCTGGATATTCTGGAGAATCCGAAGTATCGCGATAACCTTGCGAAGATCCAGAAAGACATGCACGAAAACGGCGGCCCCGTTAATGCCGCCAAAGCCGCGCTGAACTGGCTGGAGTCACAGAAATAACAGACCCGTAAGATCAGGGGCTGTCGTGTCATAACACGATGCGGCAGCCCTTTGTATTTTGCGAACCGCAATGCCCGACGTTTTTGACATCGGCTGCCGAAAAACTGCAGCGAGATATGAATAGGAGGAAAAGATGAGAAGGAGACAGCAATTTCTGGCAGCAGCGATATCGCTGGCCATGACATTAGTTTTATTTGTTCCGACAGTTACTTTTGCAATGGATGTTCCGGCAGCAGAAGCAGCAAACGAAACAAATACAGCAGAGTTGACAGCAGCAGTTGATTCCGGATCCGGCTATCGCGCATGCGAGCATACCTACAGCTATGTTCTGCAGGAGGACAGCTACGAAGCCACGGATACAGAGGGTGGATATCGGCATTATGTCTGCAGTGAATGCAAAGCGGAATATGCCTATGAAACCGCACCGATGATCTATGAAGCAAATCCGAAAACCGGAGAGCCGGTGACCCATCAGGGAGCCAGCAATCCGATTTATGAGAATTGGTGCTTCATTCCGGATGGTGAACCTCATGTGTTTTGGTCCCGGGATGATGAGGAATGGCGTGTTTATGTTTATGGCTCCCATGATGAGGATGGTATCACCATGTGCGGCTATGATCAGCTATTATGGTCGGCTCCTGTGTATGACATGTCTCAATGGAGATATGAAGGCGTGATTCTGGAGTTCCATGACATCGACAACCCGGTGAAGCTCTATGCGCCGGACTGCGATTATGATGTGCAGACAGACACTTATTATATGATTGCCAATCAGGCAGCCCCGGATAACAAATCCGTGCTGCGGGCAGCAGATAACCCGGCTGGTCCCTGGAATCCGGAGGAAAATCTGATTGAGATGCGGATGCGTCTGGCCTATGACCCAGCCATCTATATTGAAGACGGCAATCTTTATATTCTGGGATCCGCTATGAAATCCGGAGCAGAGGATGCAGGAAGAGAAGACATTCTGGCAGCATTTGAGGAAGATAATTATAAGATCAAACATCTTCTATCCGTCAGCCGGTTAAAAGGAAATGCCAATAATGGTTTTGAAGTGGATGAAACCGTTTTCCCGGCTTCTGATGAAAAATGCTATCTGGCTATCTATGAAGGCCCCTCCTTCACTGGCTGGGTGGAGGAACTGGGCGCCTATGTGATCCTCTATGTCAGCCAGGAACCCGGCGAAGAGGAAAACTATAATTCTACGATTTCCTATGTCTATGCAGATGATGTCATGAGCGATGTCTGGCACTACGGCGATAATGGGGTCGATGACATCGTGCCTTATGATGGCGAAGAGACTCTGAGCGGCAATCATGGAAATGTGATTTATGATACCAGCGGCCGGTATTATCGCGACCCCTTAACCGGCGGAATGGCATTTGCAGACATTCCTGTCATGATGAATGGCAACAACCATGGCGGTATTTGCCGGATTAATGGAGAGTGGTATGCCTTCGGACACAGCCCCGCTTCCAATGGCGGTGCTTTTCGGAGGGGCGTGGCTGACCGGATGAACCTGACCATGAAGGAAGACGGAACGCCGCTGATCGAAGCTGTGGAATTTACCTCCTCTGGTGTGTCTGAATATTTGGACGCATCACAGATCTGGAATGCCAATACCACTTGCTATCTGGTGGCAGGAGTTGGCATCCCGGCAGCCAAAGGCGGCGAGGGACAGGAGACGGTGGAAGGATTTGATCAGCCTTATATCGAAACCACCCATGATCCGGAAACCACCCATGCAGCATATGTCACAGATCTGAAAGACAGCAGCGTCGCCGGCTATAAATACATTGGATTTGGAGATGCGGCTGACCGTACCTTCAAGATGCTGGTTCGCCGGGATGATTCCATGGCAGAAGGAAGTGTGCAGATTTATCTGGATGCCCCGAATGAAGAACAAGGCGGCACGCTGGCCGGAACTCTGGAGATTACTGAGAATGCATACCAGGCAGGTGATGCCGAGACCGCTTCTGACGGATCCGAATGGCACTGGATCTCCGACGCGCTGGATGCTCCGGTGGAAGGAATCCACGCCGTTTATCTGGTCTTTGGTTCTGATGGGGATGGTTATATCTGCGACTTCGACCAGTTCACCTTTGCAGCAGAAGAATAAGATACAGCCCGTAGAAACGGGACTCGCAGTGAAAAAAGAAGCCGCCGCAGGAGATTTCTGCGGCGGCTTCTTTTACTTAGAGGAGAAATTGTCTTATTCTGCAATTACCAGTTCTCCATCCACTCTGGAGAATTTGGAAATGAACTCCCATCCATTGACTGCGAAGGAAGGTGCCGTCCAGTGAGGCATTCCTTCTACGCTGACCAGCTCGGCCATCACAACACCATCTTCGTTGATATATTCAGCGAAGGTGTGCATTGCACCATCCATACGCCTGGTATATACGTTGTCGGCGGTGACGCCAATGGCGTTGTCATCGGTCTTTTCCGGAACGGTTGCCAGATCGTTGGCTGCCAGCCACAGGGAAAGGCCAGAAATCAGGTCATCAGCCAGCGGAAGCTGTGCATAGTCACAGGTGCCGACCTGCAGCAGGAACGGAATATAATTGGTAGCTGCCAGATCATCTTCCGTGATAGACCAGGAAGCATCCATGGTCGGAGCGCTGCCTTCTTCTGCTTCGATGCCTGCAACACGCAGACCAGCTGCACTGGAGTTTGCTGCGATAGCTGCAACGACAGAATTGTTCTTTGCACCCAGCAGGAAGGAGGACATACCGCCCATGGACTGACCAACGGCATAGATTCTGGTGTAATCGATGGGCAGGCCCGCAGCTTCCATTTCTGCCAGCTGTGCTGCCATATCATCAGCCAGAGTGTCTGCTTCTACACGGCTCGGAGTCACTACCATAAATTCATTGTCATAGCAGATCTCTACCCAGCCATGATCAGTTGCTTCAAACATGGTGCCGCCACCGCCGTGGTAATCGAATACCACAGGGTAGAGCTGATCATTGTCTTCTGCTACCATATAATCCGGAACATAGGTCACATAAGCTTTCGTTTCATCATCCATATAGTTCGGGGTTTCAATGATGCCGCGGCCTGCCCAGTACTGGATCATATAATCATTTGCCACCTGGTCATCGCCCAGCAGAACCAGTTCGTATTTGATGCGGTCCAGAACCTTTTCACCCATCTGGCTGTTGATAAAGGCATCAATATCAAAGGTTTCATCACCATTTCCTGCAACAATCTGATAAGCGCTGTAGAAGCCGCCGTAAACGGTGGAATCAAACCACATTTCCTTGCCATAATAATCCCTTACAAATCCTTCATAGGTATCGGCTTCCGCAGTGGGAGTTGCGGGCATTCCGCCGGATTCGCCTTCTTCAGATTCGCCTTCCGGGGATTCACCGTCTTCTGATTCTGCATCCTCAGAGGCTCCTTCTTCAGATTCACCGGCATCCTCTGCTGCGATGGCATCACCGCCGCCGACAGCTTCCCATGCGGCGTCGCTGGCCACAGCATCGTCCCAGATGATCTGGGCGTCGCCAGATACAAAACCAGACAGATCATAATCCACATTCACAATGCCGTCATCAATTGTGCCTTCCAGGATCTGGTCTTCATCGAAGCATTCAAATGTAATGTAGAATGCGCTTTGATCTTCATTGGTATAAGCGGTGATTTCCGCTTCACCAAATCCATAAGTTCCGTCAAACAACTTCACCTGGGTGTATTCAGCGGGAACTTCCTCCGCCATAACGGCACCTGCCATGGCAAATACCATAATTGCGGACAATAAAATTGCAAGCAGTTTCTTCATTTGTGTCCTCCTTTTTTTATGGAACAATTAGTTTACAAGGATATACAGTCCGAAAACATTACAGGGGAAGGACCGGATCCTTCGTTGCTGCCATTATAGAATCCACAGTGCAACAACACCGTGACAAAAAATGTAACGGTATTGTTGCGCTTCCCCTGTTAAGATAGGGGTATCTATGAATATGAAAAAGAAACAATACAATTCATTTGCCATATGCTACAATGATGCTATGGAAACGAAGAAAAAACACATTCAACTTGGAATATTTGTAACAATAACGGTGCTGGCGGCTGCGTTTTTGCTCTTTCTCCTGCTGCAAGGATCACAAACTTATGAGCAGGTAGCGTTGGAAGGACATGCCCTGTATCATTCTGATGAAGGGATGATGATTCGGGAAGATCTGGCGGGCGAATGGGAGTTCTATCCGGATGTGCTGCTTTACTCAAATGAAAGCACAAAATCGCCGGAGACTTCCGGTATTCCGCAAATCCAATCTCTGACAGAAACAGAGCGTGAGGTAAAATATGTGCAAGTGCCCCATAAATGGATCGGGCTGCAGAGGACAGATGCTCCGGCCTCGGGCAATGCTTCCTACCGCCTGATTCTGGAAAAAACAGCCCGGGTACAGTTCGGCAATCTGGTATTATCCATGCAGGGATTTTTGCAGGATTACCGCATTTATATTAATGGGGAAAGAATTGCTGAGCGGATGCCCTCTCCCTATGGATACCAGCTGTATCCGCTGAATAACGTCAGCGGCGATGTGGAAATTGTCATTGAACTTCTGAACAGCACCACAGGGCTTACCATCTGTCCGGAGATTTCCATGATCGGCGTCCATATTTCCAACATGGATACCACCCGGAATATTCTGTTTATCATCATTACCATTTTTATCATCCTGTTTGTGATGTTTCTGGTATTCAGCTTTACACCGGAAGCGAAAGGACTGCGGCCGATTGTTGCGCTGGGATTTGTAATGAGCTTATTGTTCATTCTGAATGTGATCTGGGGTACCGGCTATCTGGATGGGATTAACCATGCCCTCAGTAATTCTGCCCTGAGCGTTTTTAACGTGATCCTGCAGATTGGAGTCATTGGATTCGGGTTCTGGACCTTTTATCATGATTTCCCGGAAATGCTTCCCAAAAAGGTGTTTCAGATCTGTGAAACCATCAATGCAGGAGCCTTGCTGCTTTATATCGTGGGCGTTTTCCTTCTTCACTGGTATAACGGATGGTATCTGGTCTTCCTGCTTCCGGCCGCTGCATGGGTGCTCTGGATCATTATGGTGATCCGGGGAATGCTGCATTCTGAGGTGCTGTGTCTGCTGCAGTGCCTGATTCAACTGGTGATTTTTATGGAGGCGGCTATTGCATTTTTGTATATGTGGAATCCGGGAAATAAGTTCCGGCTGCTGGTGATGCCGAGTGCCATCATCTGTGTTATTGTAGTCTGTTTTATGGAGTATTATCGTTATCAGCATGAAGCGCTGCGAAAGACCCAGAAGCTGCTGGAGCTGGAAAAATATGTGGGCCGCACACAGACAGCCCTTCTGTCCAGCCAGATTCAGCCCCATTTTCTGTATAATACGCTGCTGACCATACAGGAACTTTGCAGGTTTGATCCCCAGGAGGCATCCCGGGTGATTGTCCGCTTTTCCGAGTATCTGCGGCATAATGTGGACTTTATGAATTACTCGGAACTGCTTCCCTTTGAAAGCGAAGAAAAGCACATCGATAATTTTATGTATATTCAGGAAGTCCGATTTCAGGATAAGCTCAACTATTCTGCAGATATTCAGACCCGGGATTTTATGATTCCGCCTCTGACTATCCAGCCGTTGATCGAAAACGCTGTAAAATATGGTGTCCGCGGCAGCCTGGAAGGCGGATATGTGTTTCTGAAGGTGTATGAGGACGGACTGGGGGTGCATATTCTGGTGGAAAACTCCGGTCCCGGATTTGATGCAGACCATGTCCGGACAGATCATTCTCTGGGCAATATTACGACCAGGCTCAAGACATTAGTTAATGCAACATTAACCATTAAAAGTAAAGAAGGGCAGGATGGAACCAAGATCGAAATCCTGATCCCGAAAAAGGAGGTGAAACGCAGTGCGCCTGGTAATTGTGGATGATGAGCCGCGGGCTGCCAGACTGCTTTCATCGATTATCCAATCCTTCCCTGCTTCGGCGGAACATGAAATCCAGGAATTTACCAATCCGAAATTGGCACTTTCCTGGCTGCTTGAAAACCCCTGTGACGGACTCTTTCTGGATGTGGAGATGCCGGAATTAAACGGGATTGAACTGGCGCAGCAACTGATTGACCAATGCGAAGAGATCCCCGCCATCACCTATGTCACTGCCTTTCCGGAGTTTTCTCTGAAGGCCTGGGATGTGGATGCCATCGGCTACATCCTGAAGCCCTATGATGATGAGCAGATCGGCCATGCCTTAAGCAAAATGGAAAAGTATTCCAATGGGCAGGTAGGCGTCAAAGACCGCCCCTATGTCCGCTGTTTTCCGGAGTTTGATGTGTTTGTGCAGGGAACCCCGGTATTCTTCTCCAGCAAGAGGGCCAAAGAACTGCTGGCTTTGCTGGTTCATCACAAAGGCGGCTGGGTGCCCCTGGATAAAATCATCTTTTTGTTATTGGAAGATTGCGCCGAGGAGGCTGCGAAAAGTCACATCCGTATGCTGTTAAGCCGCCTCCGGCAGTCTTTAAGCAAGTATCAGATCGCCGATATCATAGAGTCCAGCTATGGGAAAATGCGGGTGATCCCGGAGAAGTTCGACTGCGATTATTATCAGTATCTGAACGGAAATAAAGATTTGTTCAAGGGCGAATATATGGGTACCTATGTCTGGGCCGAGGAAGAACGGGCGTATATGGATCATTAAAACACTTTCAATCCCTGTTGCGATTTTGTTGCGGTAAGCGGCGTATGATAGGGCTGTGCAATGGCACAGCTCTTTATTTATTATAGTCGGACAGAGGGAGCATCTGCTTCAATCCTGTTCAAATGAAAAAAGTCAGGAGGGTAACATGAAGAAACTGTTAGCAATTTTATTATCCGCGATTATGGTATTTGCTATGGCAGGTGCTGTAATGGCAGAGGAAGTTCCGGCGGAATATACCCAGATGAAGGTGTTTGACGGAACCTACGGATTTGGTGAAGCAGAAATCACTGCTTATACAAATGATGATCAGAGTGCATTCTATATCACTTTTGAATGCTTTGATGAAGACCAGATCCTGGAGGGTACCATTGATGATGGTATCGTAAATGTGGATTATGATCTGTCCGGTTTTGTTTCCGGCGATGCTCAGATCATCTGGGACGATGCTGTGGCCAGTGATACCGCATGGGAAGCTGTTGGTGGAGAAGTTATCGCAGCAGAGGATGCCGGTGAATCCGCAGAAGGCGAAAGTGCAGAAGGAGAATCCGATGGTGACTCCGCAGAAATGGCTCCCCCGGCTGCACCGACGGCAGAATCTGAAGATTATGCAGGCCCGATCCGTGAATATGAAGACAAGGCATTGTGGTTTGACAGCACCGTATATGGCGGTTTTTATTCTCCCTATCAGATCGTCAAGGGAAACGGAAATGAAGAATTTGATATTGATCTTTTCATCAACAGTGAAGAGGGCGAAAAGATCATGAGCCTGATCCGTTATGAACTGGCTCTTCTGGGCGATTCTGAATGGGCAAGTGATGAAATGATCGAATACTGGGCAGGCAGAGGCATTGTGGAAACCGTCTACAATCATGATGATCATGATCATGAAATCCTGGTTTATACGCCGGATTATATGCTGGCAGAGGACAATACGGATGTTTATCCGGTCATCTTCTGTTTCCACGGCGGTGGCGGCACCTTATTTGAAGCAACCGATCATGGCTTCGTCAATATTGCCTATGATAATGGATTTATCGTAGTGTGCCCGGAAAATGAAAGCATTGATTTTAATTACACCGTTGAAAACCTTCCTGCACAGCTGGATTGGCTGGAAGAAGAAGGCTATCCCATTGACCGCACAAAGGTTTACACCTCCGGTATGTCCATGGGTGGATGGGCATCCATTACCTGTGGTGTAAAGAATGCAGATATTCTTGCTGGTGCCATCGTTCATTCGGCCGCTAATCTGGGACTTTCTCAGGTGGAAGGTTATGAAAATACCTGGACTTTGGAAGAAGTGGCAGCAGCTCCGCAGATTCCGCTGTATCTGGAGGTCGGTGAAAAGGAAGGTCCGACTACTGTGTTAGACGAGACAGTATATCAGGTTCCTTATTCGGATGGCATGATCACTGGTCTGAATGCATGGCTTGAGAAAGATGGTTGCAATCCGGCAGAGAAAACAGAGGATAATAATCTGGGCGTTACCGCTGACAGAAACTATGTGGAAACCATTGACGGCGCTGCCTATACATTTGCAGAGTATGACAACGCAGATGGCGTGACCATGGTGAAGTTGGCTTGTGTAGAAAACCTTCCGCATTGGGTAAGCTATTCTTATGCCCAAATCGCATGGGATTTCATGAAACAGTTCAGCCGTGTAGATGGCGAGCTGGTGATCGGTGAGTAAAGTAAGCAGTTAACAATTTTACAAAGACACGATTTTACGGCAAAGGCACAGGGCTGTTTCCTGTGTCCTTGTTGAAGGGTGATCAAAATGATAAAAAAATAATTGTGATGGTTCTTGCGGCTTTCATGGTTTAGGGGACAATGACGGCCTATGCGGCAGAGGAAGAAGGAGAATTGTATTCCCCGGTAACGGTATTGCCTGCGCAGGGAATCGGTGACTTACAGGATCTGTTGTATGAAATGCCGGAAGGCATTACGGTGCAGGAACTGATTGATATTGGAACGAAAAACCTGAAGGTATTGAAGGCATATAAACCGTTCATTGATGATTCGATCTACAATGATCTGAATAAAGCGCTGGCAGGCGTGAAGAGGTCTAAAACCGTGGAAGCGGCGGATGCCTATATGGAAATCTGGGCACAGGTTACGCAAATCAAACCGCTGGAAGGGAATATCTGGTTTCTGTGGGAAGAGGATCACATTGAATGAAGAAAACCCGAACTGGCCTGCGATGTTTCTATGCTCCGGAACAGATGATAACTTTGGCGCGCATGTGACAGCTCAGAAAATATATGATCAGATCCAGGGGAGAATTCCTGCCCAGCTTCGCTTGTATGAAGGGGCGAAGCATGGATTTGGCATCGGAACCGATGAATTCCCGGAAACGTTTGGATGGCCATACGAAGCAGATATATTCTTCCAGGAAAACAAATCTTCTGATGTGGACAGCGAGTTGGTTATCGGTGAGTAAATTTAGCAGTTAACAATCTTACAAATACACGATGTTACGTTAAAGGCACAGGGTCACTTCTGTGCCTATTAAGATGTTTTGGAGTGTTACGGCATTGGTACAATTCGGAATTAGGTCGACAAAACGATTGATTTTCGGATTAATGCATGATATCGTTAAAATCGGAATTAAGTCATCATATCAACTAAGATTCGGAGGATGCTAATGATATACAAACGGGAGAAATACATAAAAGCATTGGCGAAAAGGCAATGGAATGGAAGGGTAAAGATCCTGACCGGTATAAGACGATGTGGGAAAAGCACGGTTCTGTTTGAATTGTTTATGGACTATCTGATAGATTCCGGGGTAAAGAGAAAAAACATTATTACAGTTGCCCTCGACGATGATGAAAACAGAGAACTGAGAGACCCATCCCGCTTATCAGAGTATGTAAGAACAAGGTGGGAGAATGATCAGGAACGGTATTATCTGTTTCTGGATGAAATTCAATTTGCAGTTTCAAAAGAAGAATTAAAAAGCAAGGATGAGCCGGTTCGCCTTTATGGAGTGTTGAACGGCTTCTTACACAAGAAAAACATTGATATTTATGTAACTGGCAGTAATTCGAAATTGTTATCAAAAGATGTATCCACAGAATTCAGAGGACGGGGAGATTCTGTTCACATTTATCCTTTATCCTTTCGAGAGTTCTATGAGGCATCCGAGTTAGACAAGAGTGATGCATACAATGAGTTCATCACATACGGAGGAATGCCATATCTGCTTAATCTTCACAGTGATGAAGATAAATACCAATACCTGAATGAGTTATTTGAAGAAATATATTTCAAAGACATAGAGGAGCGGTACACGATTTTGCTTCCGGGTGTGCTTAGAGATCTGACCAGCAGTTTGTGCTCATCCATCGGGTCATTGACAAACGCGAGTAAGATATCTAGAACAGTCAATACTGCGAAGAAGGCAAGTACGGATTCTGAGACAATCAGTATGTATTTGACTTATCTTACCGACAGTTTCCTGTTTTCGAAGGCCGAACGATATGATGTAAAAGGGAAAAGATACTTTGATTATCCTTCGAAATACTACTGCACGGATGTGGGGCTGAGGAATGTCCGGTTAGGCCTTCGACAACAGGAAGAAACTCATATCTTGGAGAACGTCATATACAATGAGCTGCTTATGCGTGACTTCGCTGTAGATGTAGGGATGGTTGAAGTGGTTGAAAGAAATCCAGAAGGCAAAAGAACGCAAAAGTCACTCGAAGTAGATTTCATCGCAAGAAAAGGGACAAAGAAGTATTATATCCAGTCTGCATTAAGCATGGACGATGAAGAAAAGCAAAAAACGGAATTAAAGTCGCTGCTTGCCATAAATGATTCTTTCAAGAAGATTGTGGTGTCAAAGAGTTACGGAAAGTGTTGGACCGATGAATATGGCATTTTAAGATTGGGAATCATGGATTTTCTGCTTGACGAGGAGAGCATTGATCGATGAGTGAAATGCAAGGTGCTGGGAGAATAGATCATCGAAAGGCAAGCATGTAATTTTTGATTTAAAGTGTTACGGTATTGTTGCAGTCCTGCTGCTATATTGTTTGTGTAATCACTATGGTTTGGTTTGGAGTCTTACAAAAGGCATTATAGCGCAGATTCCAAATGGAAAATCATTATTAGGAAACTGTTTTATGTTTTATACGAGGAGAGAGCAATGAAAAAGAGTAAAGTGATGAAAGGCGCAGCGGTAACATTGGCTGCTGTTATGAGCATCGCGCAGTTTGCCTGGGGCGGATTTGAAACAACAGCACAGGAATCGGGAACTCCGGATGCAGCAGATGCTGTTGTTCAGGATGTTGTCGCAGGCAATCTGGCAGCAGAGTTTCTGACCCCTCCGGATACAGCGAAACCAGGAATTCGTTACTGGCTTCCAAGGGCTGCCGCAGAGGAGGACGCAGTCCGGGAGGATATGCGGAATCTGGCCGCATTGGGGTATGGCAGAGTGGAAATATGTTCCCTGTCCTTCTTTACTTCTGTGAAGAATTTTACGGAAGATGATCAGTGGGGAACCGGAAAATGGGACAGCATCATCAGTGCGATTGTCGATGAATGCAGCCAGCTGGGGATGATCGTAGATATCAACAATGGAGATGCCTACCCGATTCAGATGCCATCGGTTATGGATGCCGATGATCCGGCGAGTGCGTATGAGATCACATTTGCCGAGGCGGATGTGGCAGCAGGTGAGACTTACAAAGATATGATTCCGGAGCGCCGCGCCATCCGTAAGGCCGGAACGCCGAAACTCCTGTCTGCCTATGCTTATAAAGTAGTCGATGAGAAGACGCTGGATGCAGAAGGCATCGTTGATCTGATGGAGTCCATTACCATTAATGAGGAAGATGCTAATGCAAGCACCCTGGAGTGGACGGCTCCGGAAGACAGTGATTACAAGATTCTGTTTACCTTCGAACAGCCGATCGCAGGGGCCAACGGAAGCTTTACCGAGTCGGAAGAAGGACCATACATCGTGGATCATTTCGGACTGGAAGGAACACAGGCCGCCATTGATTACTGGACGAAAACATTTGAAGAGCATCCGGATCAATTATACATCAGCAATATTTTCACCGATTCCATCGAGGTAAAAGCGGACAAACACTGGACCCGGAATTACCGGCAGGAATTCATTGACCGGAAAGGGTATGATATCGTTCCTTATCTGGCTGTGCTGGGCAATCTGACTTATTACAATCAGGTGGATGGACCGGGTTATGATTTGACTGACAGTGAACTGACCATGCAGGTACGCAATGACTTCCGGGATGTGCTGACCCAGTTGTATGAAGAGTATCAGCTGCAGCCGTTTATGGAATTCGCGGAAAGTCTGGGACTGGGCACCAGAGCACAGGTAGGATATAACTCCATTCCCACGGATATGGTAAGTTCTGCTTTGTACGTTACTATTCCGGAAAATGAAGGCACGGATATTGACGGATTGAGTATGCATGGGGCTGCTGTACATAATCTGAATGGCGAAGGAATCTTCTCCATTGAAACCGGATTCGAAGACCGGAATAATTATGGACAGACCTATGAAGACATCCTGTGGAAGATCAAACATGCCTGGGCAGCCGGCATTAACATGGAGTTTCTGCATGGTGCGTCCTATGCCGGTGATAATGCTGCTTTTGAAAATGGTATGGTTCCTGCTAATACGAAGTTCGATGGCAGTAATGTGAACTGGCCGGGATACAGCGCATGGGCCAGAATGGTATCCAATATCTGGAATCAGAATACGGATGACGATAACGTCCGGGATATCACAGCCTACATTGCAAGAACCAATTATGTGATGCAGAAGGAGAGCAAGAGGGATCTGGCCATTTTCCGGGAAGCCTATGTCTCCGGCCATTATTCCGATGGACAGGCTACTTCTTATGACGATGGCGGACTGTTGAGAAGCAATGGATATTCCTATGATTATGTAGATACCCAGATTCTGGAACTTCCGAACATGGTAGTAACGGATGGCGTGCTGAATGCAGAAGATACTGGCTATAAAGCGATTATCCTGAACAATCAGAATGCCATTGGATATGAAGCGGCAGAAGTCATTAACAGCCTGGTGGAAGCAGGATTTCCGCTTGTCGTTGTTGGCGAAGCGCCATCCCGGCTGGCATACTATGGCGATGTGGCTCTGGGCGGCCATTCGGATGAAGATCTCGCAACTTTTGCAGATGCCTGGGCAGCTTCCGGTAATTATAAACTGGTGGAGAGTTATGAAGAGGTTCCGGCTGCATTGGCAGAGCTGGGGGTTACTCCGGATGTATCCTATGAGGAACCGGTCGATATTGCGGCACTGCACCAGACCGATGCAGAAGGAGAATATTTCTTCCTTTATAATTATAAGACCAATGGCAGTTATCCGGCATTAGACAGAAATACTGCCATGAAAGAAGTGGATGCAGTGGTAACCCTTGCGGCAGAGGGCAAACCCTATGCCATGAATGCATGGAGCGGTGAACTGGAACTGGTTCCCGGCTATGAGCAGGGAGAAGCCAGCGTCACCATCCCGCTGCACTTTGACCGGGATGAAGTGAAATTGATCGCAGTTCTGACAGATGAGCAGGCCATTGCCAATGGACTGGATCCGGAAGCCCTGCCAGTGGTAAAAACCGCAGTCGGTGATCCGATTGCTATTGAGAACTGGACGCTGACCATCAATTCCATCCATCAGGGCGACACCCTGTTCTTCCGGGATTCCGCATGGACGGAGCTGGAGCCCATCGAACTCACCGAATTGAAAGCATGGGCGGACATCGACGAAGAGCTGGCAGGCGTATCCGGCATCGGTACTTACACCGCTGCGATTACCTGCGATGCAGGCTGGGAAGATGGCTTCGGCGCATGGCTCAATGTAGGCCAGACCGGAGATACCTACAGTGTCTATGTCAATGGTACGGAAGTACCGCATATTGATCAGACCAAAGAGATCGTTGATATTGGCCCATATCTTGCGGCTGGTGAAAATGAGATCGTGATTGAAGTGGCAACTACCTTGTACAATGCAGTAACTCACGAGGTCAACGAGTTCGAAGGCTATGGACTTCTGGGAACCGACGGTGTAGTAACCATTACGCCGTATGAGATTGAGAAATAATCAAAACACATACGATTTCAAGGCAAAGGCACAGGGCTGTTTCCTGTGCCTTTATGCTGTTAAGAGAACTATTCATGATGTTCTTGCCGGTAGGAGGCCGGCGTGCAGCCTGCCTTCTTTTTAAAGGCACGGGAGAAGGCGGCGTATTCCCGGTAGCCGATCTGATTTCCGACTGCCTCCAGGGGTTCATTTGTCCGGGCCAGCAGCAGCTTGGCCTGACTAATCCGAATCTCCAGCAGGGTCTCTGTTTTCACTTCGCTGCTGAGCATCAGATAACACAGAAGCTGATGGAAAATGCCTGTGGCGAAATCGCAGAAAACAGTCGGCAGAAGATAGCATTCCTGGCATAAATGCTTCACAATCCGCTTCAGAAAGCGGTCATTTTCTGTATGCAGTGACAGACAGGTTCCTTGTGTCTCCTGCAGCAGACTGTGCCGGAAAAAGGAGGCAATCGCATTGTCCTGGGTCATGAAGGAGCCGGATGCGGTACGGAATGTGTTGGCCCGAACCATGATATTGAAGATCACCGAATCCGGTTCCACATCCTCAACTTTG
>JAFUBX010000072.1 GCA_017459985.1 Parasporobacterium sp. | reverse complement strand
TTCATCAATCTGAAGGAAGATCCTGAAAGAAACCGTCCGGAAGAAAACCGGACAAAGCAGACGGAGAGAAAAGAAGCCGAGCAGATCGCAGAGATGATCGGGTCCGTTCTGGAAGGGATCTTCGGCGGAAACAAAGATGGCGGCATGCATCCCATGGTTGGTGTGATCGAGCTGGATCCGGAGAACATGCTGTCCATGGAGATCCGGGATTTAGAGGATCAGACTGAGAAATGCCGCAGGGAGATTGCCGAAAAGCGCAGGAAATTAATCGGGAAGAGCAAAGAAATATCCGGCAGGATCAGGGAACAGAAGGAAAAGGAACCGGCCATGCCGCACTGGGACGGCTGCGGGGAAGAAGTGTTTCTGGAAATGCTGATGGACCTGAATTTCATGGCGGAGATGATTCTGGAAGCAGACCATCTGATGAGGATGGTCAGCGAGGAAGGCGTCGATCCGGAGAATGCCAGATGCGTCACATACCTGAGTGTCCGCGATGCCGGCGAGATCATGGAAAAATGGGATAAATACCGCAGATGTGAGATCTGATCCGGTAATCCCGGAAGGGAGGATTTTGAATGGCCGGAAAGGAATTTAAGGCGAAAGCCCGGACAGTACAGAAGATGAGCCGTGACGGCCTGGTGGAAGAAAACCTCCGGACCGGAAAGACAAGGAAGGTAAGGGCTGCCGCAGATACGGGGCAGCGGATCGGAGACCGTCCGATGGAGGAGTATTCCGAAGGACGCTCTTTTATTCCGGCATCGGATGATGGCAAGTATCTCCGCTTTAATCGCAGGAGCGATGCCGGCGGCTTGTCCGGGGAAGATCAGGTGACGGATGGAACCCGGGAGGCTGCAGATGAGTACGGCGCAGTATCCGGCGGGACGAAAAAAAGAAGAATGGCTGTTAAGAGGGAGTCTTCGTATAAGGAGGCTCCTTCTTCTTTGGAGAGGGCAGGCAGTGAAACCGATGGCGCATGGAATGAGGAACTGAAGAATGACGGCGCAGCAAGCGGTACACGCCTGAAAAATACGAGATATGCAGCAGCTCTTCGGAAGGAACGCGGATCGGATACGGGCAGGATCTCCGGCGACGGAAGGAGGATGGCCGAAGGCAGTGATAATGCAAGGCTGATCGGAACGGATGATAAAGGCATCGAAGGGGAAGCGCCGGAAGGAAACCGGAACCGGCTCCGTCAGAAAAGCAGTGTCTTTCATAAGACCGCGGGGACAGAGAAAGCCGTGGATCAGGAGACATCCGGCAGGCTGCTTCACAAGGAACCCGTACCGGAGGAAGCCGGTCTTTCCGAAGAAGAGTCTGCAGAGGATCTGGTATCGCAGCAGTCGAAGCGGATGCAGCGGATCCGGGGCCATCCGTCGGGAACGGCAAGACAGGCCGCCCGGTCTGCAGCGGAAATCCGGCATGCCCGAACAAAGAAACAGGTGTATGACTATGCAGCCAGTGAGAGGAAAAAGGAGTCGCGCCTGAAGGAGACCGTGGAAGAGACTGCGGATCTTTCGGATGCAAAGGAAGAAATCCTGGGGAAGCAGAAAAAGGAACGGCTGAACCAGGAACAAAGGAAGATCCGGGGAAAATCCAGACTGTCTTTCGATGACGGAAACGGAATGGTGCAGGGATCCGGCATGGGATTTGGGCGTAAAGCC
>JAFUBX010000025.1 GCA_017459985.1 Parasporobacterium sp. | reverse complement strand
TCGTGAGACAGTTCGGTCCCTATCCGGCGTGGGCGTAGGATATTTGAGAGGAGCTGCCCTTAGTACGAGAGGACCGGGGTGGACTGACCTCTGGTGCAGCTGTTGTATTACCAAGTGCATGGCAGCGTAGCCAAGTCGGGACGGGATAAACGCTGAAGGCATCTAAGCGTGAAGCCCCCCTCAAGATGAGATATCCCATCCGAAAGGAGTAAGACCCCTTGAAGACGACAAGGTTGATAGGTCAGAGGTGGAAGTACGGTAACGTATGGAGCTGACTGATACTAATAGGTCGAGGAGTTGACCATGAAGGCCGGTTTAGGTTAGAAGATGATCTGGTGGTTAGGTATTCTGTGTGGTTTTGAGGGTACAAATCCCTTATGGCCCAGTGGCTCAGTTGGTTAGAGCGCCGCCCTGTCACGGCGGAGGTCGTGAGTTCGAGTCTCATCTGGGTCGTTTTTGTTTATAAAGAATCTATAAACAGAACTTTGAAAATATGATGCGTATTTGATACGCAGGTTTGGGATCTTAGCTCAGCTGGGAGAGCACCTGCCTTACAAGCAGGGGGTCACAGGTTCGAGCCCTGTAGGTCCCATGTATATGGGGGAATTCCCGAGTGGCCAAAGGGGACAGACTGTAAATCTGCTGGCAATGCCTTCAGTGGTTCGAATCCACTTTCCCCCATTTTTGTATTATATGGGATATTGTTTCTGATTCACAATATTGATATAATGCAGAGGAATTATTTAATGACGCGGGGTAGAGCAGTCCGGAAGCTCGTCGGGCTCATAACCCGGAGGTCGCAGGTTCAAATCCTGTCCCCGCTACTACAGTTTCATACTGTTTGCCCAGGTAGCTCAGTTGTTAGAGCAGAGGACTGAACATCCGCGTGACGCTGGTTCGATTCCGTCCCTGGGCATTTTTCATGCCTTCCGCAATGCTTCTAAAATCAAAGCATTGCGGTTTTTTAGTTTTCCGGAAAATATATATAAAAGAAATCCTCCTAACATCTAACAATTCAGTGAAGCAGCAGGGAATTCAGTGAAGCAGCAGGGAATTCAGAAATGATGATTCTGCTGCTTTTGTTGGTGTAGGTTCTGTGTGAAATAACAACCGGCAGTGGCGGGTGGAGCTACGGGAATAAAGTATTTTTAGTGATTTACCCGCCACAGACTGCAGACATCGTGGACGGTAAATTGACAAAAACGTTGAATTCCCTATAGCCTTACCCCCCAGGGAGCAGGTTACAAGTGGCGGGTAACATTATAAAAATGTTGATTTTACAATAACCCACCCGCCAGGAGAACTGGAAGCTGCCGCTGAATAAGTCTGATAGTTACTGTGGGTGCGGCGCACCGTCTGAAAGATTTCCATTGTCCCGATTAAAAAAGTTTGTTCCGATTAATAAATGCTGTATAATTGGCTTATACCGAGGGACAATAGGTTAAAAATGAAGGGAGACATGAGTTCGTTTAAAGAGCTGAGGATCGCAGAGGATTTTATGAAAATGCCGAGTCCTCGCCTGAAAACCGTTATGATGCCGGGCAGCCTCATATCTCCCATGGAGCAGGACTATGATATATTTTGCAGAAAACAGAAAAACATCAGAAAACAGTAAGGCCGCATTTCGGGGAACCGGATTTTCTTACCGGGAGACCGCGGCGGTAAGAAAGCTTCATCAGCAGATTCCGGGATTTCAACCGACGCCGCTGGTGAGTCTTTCGTCTTTTGCCCGCTGTGCAGGGGTCAGGGCTGTGCTGGTAAAGGATGAATCCTCCCGTTTCGGATTGAAGGCCTTTAAAGGTCTGGGCGGAATCTATGCAATGTTCCGCGTCATATGCCGGGAACTGCAGTTGGATCCGGAGCAGACGACCTTTCGGATGCTGCAGCAGGAGCCTCACGTGTCAAAGATCCGGCAGATGGTATTTGCCACGACGACAGACGGCAATCACGGGAAGGGCATATCCTGGGCGGCCAGGGTGTTTGGTTGCAAAGCCTTTGTTTATATGCCGGTCGGAACGGTGGAAGTGAGGGCTCAGGCGATCCGGGATGCAGGAAATGCGGAATTGGAAATCACAAAGATGCATTATGACGAATGCGTGACATGGACTGCAGCCAAAGCAAAGGAGAACGGATGGCATCTGGTGCAGGATACGTCCTGGTCTGGTTATGAGGAGATTCCCCTGTGGATTATGCAGGGGTACACAACCATGTATTATGAAGCCTCCCGACAGATGAAGGAAATGGGATATGAAGCACCGACGCATATCTTTCTGCAGGCAGGTGTCGGGGCGATGGCAGGGGCAGTGACAGCGGCGGCATTCAGCGAAGCGGCCGGGGAAGTGATCGGCGAAACGGCTAATAAAGTATCCGACGAAACGGCCAATAAAGCGGCCGGGGAGCAGGAACGCCAAAGGCCGGTGATCGTCACAGCAGAATCTACAGAAGCGGCATGCTTTTACGATTCTTTCCGTATAGGAAGCGGGCAGCCCGAGACCGCCCACGGTTCGGAAAAAACCATCATGGCCGGACTGAACTGTTCTGTCCCCTGTACACTGGCCTGGGAGATCCTTGGGACCTGCGCATTCGGCGGATTTGCCTGCACCGATGAGGTTACCTGTCGGGGAATGCGGCTCCTGGCACATCCTTCGGGATCCGATCCGGCCATTATTTCCGGAGAATCCGGGGCGGTATCTGCAGGGCTTCTAAAGACCCTGACACAATCGGAGGACTATGGTGATATCTGCCGGAAGCTGCGGCTGAATCAGGATTCCGTTGTGCTTCTGATCAGTACGGAGGGGGATACAGATCCGGAAAACTACAGACGGATCGTCGGATAAGATGCGAAAAATGAAACCGGCCGGTCCGGATATTCCGGATCTGCCGGGTGATCGGCTAATGTGATTGGCCTGGGTGATCTGCTTATATGATCGGCCAGGCTGCCGCAGTTACTGAACTGCAGAAAGCGGGGACAGGTCGGTGCCTTCTGACTGGCCGTCGATGACGATGGTTTCTGCGATGTTTACGAAGTCATCGCGGCTGGTATCCAGAGCGTTCAGGAACATCAGATGATACAGTGTCTCTTCTGTGGAGATGTACAGATAGGTGCCGTTCGAGTCGGATTCCGGATCATAGATGTCCATCCAGATCGAAGGATAGCCGCAGATCCGCACCTGGTAAGCGGCCTCAACACCAACATAATCCTCAGCCCGGTCCGCCATGATCTGTACAGATTCTTCGTCTTCAAAGTCCAGGGTGGCAGGAGGAAATGAGGCTGCGCAGACAAGAATGAGATTGTCGTTGTCAAGAAGCGCCAGATCGTATCCGATCATGCTGGTCTTCTCCATGACGCGGGGGATGGTGAAGGTCAGACCCCCGATGGTATAAACCAGAGTTTCACTGGTGTCTGTTTTCTCCGTGGTCTGTCTGGCCGGGGTGTCCGGAAGTGCCTGTGCCAACTGGGCAAATGCATCAGCTTCTGCATAGTGGATCTCCAGATCGCTGCCGGAGAACGGATCCTCCGTGGTTTCCACATCCCCGCACAGGATCGCCTGCTCCAGAGATTTGCAGGAATCAAACGCACGGTCTCCCAGGCTGCTGCCGGAAGCGCAGACGAGTGCCCGGAGTTTCTTGCTGTAGCTGAAAGCCTGCTCTTCAATGGAAACATTTTCTTCCACAATCAGAAATTCAAGATTGTCACAGTAAGCAAAGGATCCTTCTCCCAGGACCGCATCCTCCGGGATTGTGACTGTGACCGGCAGTTTGGCATAGCCGAATGCATTGTAGTCGAGGCTGACTCCGGCAGGAAGAATCAGGCTTTCGGTGACGGTACAGTATTCAAAAGCCCGGGATGCAATGGTCCGGACCTCTTCCGGGATCAGCAGACTCTCCATCTTTTTATAAGAGAACGCTTGCTCTCCAATGGCGGATACCGGATATCCGTCGATCTCCGAAGGAATCTCGACTGTGAGATCCTCTCCGAGATATTCCGCAATGGTTATGGTTTCATCCTGATTGATCCAGTATGTATAATCGCTGCTTTCATAGATCTCCTCCGGAGGAAGATCCGGCTCATCATCTGCAAATGTCATGAAGGAAACAGCAGGGACAAGTAATACAACAGACAGTAGGGTGCATAAATACTTAACGATTTTGTTCATAGAAATCTCCTCCTGCAATACGTTTTTGATGTTCTGCTATTAAAGTACCGAACCAGTTCTAATGTACTACAGAATGATTCCGGAAATCAATAGCAGCTCCGATGAAACAATCTATGTATTTGAGGGAACCGGTATGATACAATAAATAAAATCAATGTTCAACTGAGGAGAAGGGAGGACAGGATGAAACGCTTATGCAGCATTTTTACTACGATAATAGTGACTATAGCAGTGGCAGCAACGGTATTGGGCGCCCCGCCGGCTGCGCCGCCGGATGCTCCTCAGGGAACGCCGGGGATGCCGGGACCTATGGAGGGGGCTCCGTCGGAGGGAGCTTCTTCAGAGGGAGAATCCGGAGCCTCTGAGGAACCGGACGGATCCGGAATTCCGAAGGATGAACCGGTCAGTACCACCGGTACGACATACGGCTATCAGGGGACATTTGATCTTGAAACTGCGACATCCGAACAGGTGAATTTATCGGACGGAGAATGGGATATCAATGACGCGCAGCTGATCTTCTGGGGCGGTTCGGTGATCCAGAATTCCGGTACATCCTCCCTGGCGGTGCATAATTCCTATGTCCGGGGAGAAACGGCGGTGGAGACGGCGCCGCTGGCGGGCAATCCGGGCAATCTTCTGGTGGCCGGCAACATCCGGACCACATTGGGAATCGGAAACAGTCAGAACTTCTATATCAATTCCACCATTGCATCCAGGAACTGGGCAGCTCTTTCCACGGATGCGGCTCAGCCGGCGCAGCAGGAAGGCGGAAAGGAACTGAGCCTTTATGCTTATGGATCGGAAGCGATCACGATGGACGGGGGATACGGAGCCTATTCCGATCTGTTTTGTAATCTGTATTCCTACGGAAGCCATATTCAGGCCGCCGAGATCGGGATCATTTCCGGAACCTACGGAAATGTCCGGATCGGGACGATCGGTGACGGAGAGGCTGATCCGGACATGGCATCGGTTCTCCGGGACGAAGATACCGGGCGATGGGCAGATAAGGAGCTGGGGTCTGTCATAGAAGGCGGACGAAATGCCCTGATGATCCATAGTGTGAATCTGCCGCCCTATTGGGAGTACGAGGGATATTCCCAGGAAGAACTGCCGCTGCTGTTTACGGATATCGAAGCCCGGGGATCCGAATTGCGGACAGATCGGAGCCTGGACCGGAACATTTCCTATGAGGGACAGAAACAGGCCTACATTGACCATACCGCCGGCAGTGTGATTCTGATCAAATCCACAAATGTGAATATGGAGCTGGATCACTGCACGATGAAAGCGGATGAAAACGGAACCGGATATCTGGTGCAGACCGTATTTAATAATGATACGATGTTCATGAATGCAGTGCCGGACGGCGCGTACTATCCCGGAATCAGCCTTTTGCTCAATGATATGGCGGTTACGGGGGATATTGCGCATGAGGATTATCAAAGGCCGATGACCCTGACGATCCGGGACACCTCCATAGAGGGAGCAATGAATGAGTATGACTGCGAGCATTGGAAGGCGGCAGCAGAGGCGGAGGGATTTACGGATTATGCGCTGGATGAATCCTACGGGACCCATCATGGGCTGCATGTGATCCTGAGCAACGCTTCGACCTGGAAGGTGACCGGTGACAGCCGGCTGAGCGAGCTGGCGATCGGGGAATTTTCGCAGGTGCTGGGAACGATCTTTGTAGACGGGGAGCAGGTGGAAAACCGCGGAGCCATGGTTTATGAAGGGGAGATTCTGGTGAAGCCCCTGGCGGAAGGCAGCGAAGTCTGGGAGCCGGATACATGGGAACCGGAAGTCTGGGAGCCGGAACCGGGCGCCTGGGAACAGGAGCCTGACGTATGGGAACCGGAAGTCTGGGAGCCGGAAGAGACCACGGCAGCGATCCTGGAGGAGATTCCGGTGGAACACGAACATATCTGGGATGTGACTCACATTGAGCCGGCCCAGTGCGAAAAGGAAGGCTGGCTCGATTACCGGTGCGCCATCTGCGGAGATATGTATTCGGTATTTACGGAACCGACGGGGCATTATTATGAATTTTCCTATGCGTATCCGGACTATGCCAACGGCCGGGAGGAACTGGGCCACCTGAGCACCTACACCTGCATTTACTGCGGGGACAGTTATGATGAATTTGAATATCACACGGGCTTTGATCCCTGCTACTGCGGATGGACCGGACCAGTGGGTTGAGAAAAGGAGGACTTGTAATGGCAGACAACAGATGTGATTCCAATCGTTATACCAGAGAGTATCTGGACAGTTTGATGATCGAGCAGAGGGTGATTGATTCCGTGCTTCCCACGGCGAAAACCCGGATCCTGGGGAAAGAGTTCGCGACTCCCGTTATGAACTCCGCCTTTTCTCATCTGGGAAAAGCCCATCCGGGGTACCCCGCGGCTATGGCGGAGGGTTTCCGGGCAGCAGGTGCGCTGAATATGTGGGGCATGAGTACAGATGAAGAAATGGAAAGTATCTATGCATCCGGAGCGGATACCATTGAGATCATCAAACCGTATCTGGAAGAAGACAAGATCTTCCGGCGGATCGAATTTGCCCGCGCGCACGGAGCATTTGCAGTCGGGATGGATATTGATCATGCCTACGGAAGAAACGGCGCATACGATGAAGTGGGACCGGAGAAGATGGAGCCCAAGACGGTGGCGCAGCTGCGGTCCTATGTTCAGGCGGCAGGCGATCTGCCCTTTGTGGTGAAAGGTGTGCTCAGTGTGTCGGATGCGTGTAAATGTGCGGAGGCCGGCGCCGGGGCAATCGTTGTTTCCCATCATCACGGGATCTTTGACGGAGCCGTCCCGCCCCTTCAGATTCTGCCGAAAATCAAAGAGGCTATGGGGGATCGGATGGAACTGTTTGTGGACGGCGGATTTGTCAGCGGACTGGATGTCTTCAAAGCGCTTGCGCTGGGAGCCCGGGCGGTGAGCGTAAGCCGCCATATACTGGAGAAGACTTATGAAAGCGGGGCCGCAGGTGTTGAACAGGAAATCCGGAAAATGACGGGAGAACTGGTGTCTGTTATGGGCCGCTGCGGATTCCGGACAACACAGGAGATCGACGACACCGTCCTCTGGTACCGGGCATAAGTATCGCTTGTCCGATTTATATTTGAATTCCTGCTGAGGATGCTGTACAATTTATGGCAATAATATCCGGGAACTACCCCGGGAAGGCCCCTTGTCAGTGAGACAGGGTTCGGATGAGATCAGCAGAATGCGGAGCATTCTCATAATAGAAACAAAACAGCAGGCTGCAGTCGCTGCGCCAGAATGGAGGATTTATGACAGAAGTCAGAAGACCGGATGATATGATCAGGATCACGACTCCGGAACTTGCGGAAGCATTTATCGATGAACAGATCGCATTGATCAGGGAACAGGTGGGGGAGAAAAAAGTATTGCTGGCATTGTCCGGCGGTGTGGATTCCTCGGTTGTGGCCGCCCTTCTGATCCGGGCAATCGGGCAGCAGCTGGTCTGTGTTCATGTAAATCACGGCCTTTTGCGGAAAGGGGAGCCGGAACAGGTTATCGAAGTATTCCGGAACCAGATGAAGGCCAATCTGATCTATGTGGACGCAACGGACAGATTCCTGGACAAACTGGCCGGCGTGGCAGATCCGGAAACAAAGCGCAAGATCATCGGAGGCGAATTTATCGAAGTATTTGCGGAGGAAGCAAGGAAGCTGGAAGGGATCGAATTCCTGGCACAGGGCACCATCTGGCCGGATATTCTGGAGAGCGAAGCCGGGATCAAGGCTCATCATAATGCCGGCGGTCTCCCGGAAGATATGAAATTCGAACTGGTGGAGCCGGTCCGCATCCTGTTCAAAGATGAAGTCCGTGTGGTCGGAAAACAGCTGGGACTGCCGGATAACATGGTTTACCGTCAGCCCTTCCCGGGCCCCGGGCTGGGAGTGCGCTGCCCGGGAGCGATTACCAGAGACCGTCTGGAGGCAGTCCGGGAGTCCGACGCGATCCTGCGTGAGGAATTTGCAAAGAACGGACTGGAGGGCAAGGTGTGGCAGTATTTTACCGTCGTTCCGGATTTCAAATCCACCGGCGTTAAGGACGGGAAGAGAACCTTCGACTGGCCCTGCATCATCCGTGCCATCAACACAACGGATGTCATGGAAGTGACCGTGGAGCATCTTCCGGATGCGCTGATCGACCATCTGGTCCAGCGGATCATCACCGAGGTCCCCGGCATCAACCGCGTGCTGTATGATTTCACGCCGAAGCCGCCCGCAACGGTGGAGTACGAATAATAACTGATGTATCCACTCAGGCATCGTTTCCATTCAGATACAATTTTCCTTTTCCATCGATGCCCGACTAAAAAACAAGAAAAATAATAGAATAAAGTAATAGAAACCATGAAAGACCTTGCACGATGCAGGGTCTTTTTTTGCGTCGTAATGCTTCGGAAACCAGACTAGTCAGGCATCGAATTATTCCGAAACCCGACTAGTTGGGCATCGGATGCTTCGAAGCACCACTGCCAAAGAATGTTGAATTTTAGGCGACGCACAGCAAGTCAGGCTCCGTATGCTTTCGATGCCCGACTAGACTCACGACAGAGAAATGAGAGAGACGAGAGTGAGACAACCACGGACTGGTTTTGCATCGTTGCAGTTCTGATAAGAGTCGGAATGGGACGTTGCAGGACGGGACCCAGAGAGACCTTGCAGTGAAGAAGAAATGGAAAAGATAAAGTGAATATGTATGGAAATGGGGAGTGGAAGGGGACAACTGATGACACTTCGCACGGCAATCCCCGTGAAATTTGCAAGAATTTCCCCACGGCACCCGTGCATAATCCGTGCCTAGCCAAACCATATCAATGACATAACCCAGGCACGGATGCACCGCAAGAGTATAGACCCAAGAGTTGAGGATATCACCTCAGCTCAGGGTCTTTTTTTATTCTTCTTTCTGCTTGATTTATGTTTGAAGGAGCAATGAAAAAAGCCCTAAAAATCAATGCCTTTTGACATATATGCACAGATGGACGGCTGGAAGGATGCACGGATATCCTAGCTGCCGTGGAGCCGTGCCTAAGGAAAAAAGATATTGGAAAAATAAGTAGCAAGCAGGTCAAAATACAGCCTGCCTAAAGGAAGGATGGAAGACATTTCAGTGCCTCCGTGCTGCCGTGCCAGATGGGAAAAAATTTACGAAAAACGTGGGGAAAGGGTTGCGAAGGGACAACTGATGATTTTTAGCGCTTCCAGCCCCGTGAGATTTGCACAAAAATCCCCAAAAGTTGGACGGCGAAGAATCCGTGCAACCGTGCCTAATCCGTGCCTAATTAAGCTGTGCCAGTAGCCACAACCAGCACGGAAGCACCGCAGGAGTATAGACCCAAGAGTTGAGGAAAACACCTCAGCTCGGGGTCTTTTTAAATTCTTCTTTTTACTTGATTTATGTTTAAAGAAGCATGAAGAAACTCAATCACCGGACTTTTCATCGGAACCGGATACCGATTCGATCCCGGCAGACAGTACAGATGGAATTGACGTAGACCTGACAGCGCTCTCCAGCACGATGGTCTATTCCGAAGTCTATAACATGATGGCTTCACCGGAACAATATATTGGAAAGACTGTGAAGATGGATGGGATTTTTACATATTATCATGATGAAGCAAAGGGTAATTACTATTTTGCCTGTATCATTCAGGATGCCCCTGCCTGCTGTGCACAGGGGATTGAATTTGTTCTCACGGATGATTATACATATCCCGATGACTATCCGGATGTTGATGCGGAAATCTGTGTGGTCGGTGTGTTTGATACCTATGAGGAAAACGGGAATACTTACTGTACGCTTAGAGAGGCGAGCCTTCTTTGACAATCATATGTGCTGCCTTCGGTGAAGGACTGAATAATTACAGAGTTTTTTCATGATAGAATAGTTCACCGGAAGTCTTCTCTTTTAGGACTTGCGGTGAATTGCGTATAGGGGGGAGGTATCTTTAGTAAGTCCTCAAAATGAAGACTTACTAAGGCTGCCTCGACGAAAAGATAATCAGATTCAAATCATACAATTCTATAGACTGATACGGATAAATATAGTATAATTACTTCGTAAATACAAAGGAGAGTTATTAATTGTATTATTTTGATTGGGATGAGAATAAGAACAAGATCAATCTGGAAAAGCACGGAATCACATTTGAAGAGGCCAGTACCGTGTTCTTCGATGACAGAGCAATTTTATTTGATGATCCTGAGCATTCTATAGACGAAGACCGATTCCTGCTGCTGGGAATGAGTGAAACTGCAAAGGTCTGCATTGTGTGTCATTGCTACAGAGAATCAGACACAGTGATCAGGATCATTTCTGCAAGACAGGCAACCAGGAAGGAGGAACAAAAATATGTTAGAGGAATATGATATTGATAAATTGAATCCCAGACCGAATCCTTATGCGAAGGAATTAAAGAAACAGGTTACTATTAAGATTGCTCCTTCTGTGATTGAATATTTTAAGGGTGAAGCGATGGAAACCGGCATCCCGTATCAGACTCTGATCAATCTGTATCTGGATGACTGTGCGAAGAAAAAGAAGAAACTTGAATTAGCCTGGAAGTAATGATCCTCGTGGCAGCAAATTAGCAACAGAAGATCGGAAAGGGAAGAGATACAGTATAACTGAGAGAAAAAACCGGCTAAAAGCGCACAAAACTTAACTGAAATGCGTTAAGAAACGCTCTGCCGGTATCGAGTACGAGTAATCACCAGTTATTCCGTTACACCCCCGATGTTGCTTAAAGTGTCAACCCTTTTGGAGCTGTTAGGGTAACGGACCGACGAAACGAAACATAGTAAGCTTTATAGCCTTGTAGCTGCAGAAACGCTGTAGTTGCAAGGCTTTTTATATCCTGACGCCTTGAAAATACCCAAGTTCCGACCCTGACGTAACGCCATATTTAGGACTGTAAGGAGGTTCAACGGGAATGACATTTTTGTGATGGTTATGACGTTTTGAGAGGTTGTTACTGATACTAGGTGTTAAATGACACTCCTCATCAGGCGTTCATTATGAAGTCAATTGATGGTGCGAAAATAGTAGAGCAGCCACCGGTAGAGTACTTCGAAGTATTGAAGGAACTGAGGACGATCCAGATGATCTGACGAGCCTGTGGCTACATGCAGATGCTTCCGGAGATTATACTGCCAATAAGCATACTATGATGACTTGCGAAGGCCGGAGAAACTGGTGGGTGAGCTAATGGGAACGTTTCTGCATGATGCAGTGTCACAGGAAATAAAAAAGGATATGACATCGGTGGATGGTAAAGTCGAAGAAAACACAATATAGACAAAGAAATTTAATATAGTCATACAGATTAAAAATGGCGACATTAACTTGATAATAGAGCAATTATATGATACGATTCAATTGCGTCAAAATATTGACAAATGACTATATTAACTTGCAAAATGAGGGAATTAAATGAAAACTTTGAATTATAAAGATGAATATATAAAACTGTTGACTCCGGAAATAGTTTCTTACCTGGTTAAGATACACGAGCATAAAGGCCAACAGAATTTATTTATAGAGGCCCAGAAAGATGTGTTGGATGAACTGCTGGAGATTGCGAAAATTCAGAGTACAGAAGCATCAAACCGCATTGAGGGGATCATCACAACTGAAGATCGTTTGAAAAAGATTGTGATGAATAAAACAACCCCCAAGGGGAGAAGCGAGCGCGAGATAGCCGGATACAGGGATGTTTTGACAACCATCCATGAAAATTATGATTATATTCCAATCAGACCTGGTATGATACTGCAGTTGCATCGTGATTTATACAGATTTAGCAATTCGTCTGTAGGAGGGAACTTTAAAAACTCTGATAATGTAATAGCGGAAGAATTGCCTGATGGCACTAAAAGAGTACGTTTTCAGCCAGTTCCTGCATGGGAGACTCCGGAGGCTGTGGAAAGTCTATGCAATGTCTTTCAGGATGCTCTGAACAATACAGAAATGGATCCTCTGATCCTGATACCAATGTTTATCCTGGATTTTCTGTGCATACATCCATTCAATGATGGAAACGGGCGAATGAGCCGTCTTTTGACATTACTGCTTCTGTATCGGTCCGGGTATATTGTCGGAAAGTATATCAGTATTGAAAAACTGATAGCCGACAGCAAAGATACTTATTATGAAGCGTTGCAGGAAAGCTCTATTGGATGGCATGAAGGGCAGAGTGATTATCTTCCGTTCGTAAGGTATATGCTTGGAGTTGTGATAGCTGCATATCGAGATTTCACCTCAAGAGTAGAAGTACTTATCGCAAAAGGATTATCAAAGCCAGGAAGGGTGAAGGAAATTATCCGAAATACAACAGGTCGGATTACAAAGTCGCAGATCATGAAACAATGTCCTGATATCAGCCAGAAGACTGTTGAACGAGCTTTGAAAGAACTGTTGGATAATAATGAAATAATTAAAATCGGTGGAGGAAGATATACCTCTTACACATGGAATTGGGATAAGGAGTAGACAATGGTAACAGGAGAACTGAAAAACAAAATAGATGGCCTGTGGGATATTTTTGCAGCGGGTGGGCTTGTAAATCCGTTGGATGTCATTGAACAGATGACATATCTGATGTTTATTCATGATCTTGATGATTCAGACAATCTACACGCCAAGGAAGCGGCAATGCTAGGGCTTACATATAAAAGCATTTTTTTCGAAGAAGTGCAGATCGGAGATCGAACAATTGATGGCAGTCAGCTGAAATGGAGCGTGTTCCATGACTTCCCTGCGGCAAAGATGTACAGCACTGTGCAAGAATGGGTATTTCCTTTTATTAAGAATCTGCATGGCGATAAAGACAGCGCATATTCCAAATATATGGATGATGCAATATTTAAACTACCTACCCCTTTACTTCTGGATAAAGTCGTTACGGCAATGGATGGCATATATGAGCAAATGGCGCAGATCAAATCAGCTGATACAAGAGGCGATGTTTATGAATATATGCTGTCAAAACTATCTACGGCAGGTTTGAACGGCCAGTTCAGAACTCCTCGTCATATTATCAGGATGATGGTTGACCTGATGCAGCCTAAGCCAGATGAGGTAATATGCGAAAGCAAGACGCAAAATTTGATACAAATTAACGATTGCCCTCTCAGGGGTGTCGCATAGGGCTTAGGGGTGTCGGTTTTACAGACCGGCTCATTTTATGTATGGAGACATAGTTATGGCGACGATTACAAAGAAACAAATGGAAGAATATGAACGCCTGCGCCGGGATCGGGATAATGGGCGTGTGCTCACACCGGACGGACTGCGACTAATCTGTGCAGCGTATGAGAATGATCCTGAGAAGATCGGCATCCACATGCTTGAGATGCTGGCCAAGTTCAGGAATGAAGGTATAATAGACTAAATCGGTATTTGGAGGCCTTTGGCATGGGAAAAGATTTATCTGAAATGACATTGGAAGAGTTATGGGCATTGTTTCCCATCTTTCTTGTGCCGCACGATGATCGGTGGAAAGATAGCTTCAATGAGATCAGGCAAACGCTGACCGGTCTTT
>JAFUBX010000024.1 GCA_017459985.1 Parasporobacterium sp. | reverse complement strand
TTTCCGAATGCAAAGGCGTAATCGATGGTGTCGATCTTCTCGGATACCATGGAAAGCGAGTCATCTTCCGCCATCATATTGCGCGCAACAGGCTCATCGATCGCGACTGCATCCGCTTTCCCGCTCTTAAGGGCGTTTACCACGTCGGCCGTCGAATTGTAATACAGGATCTCTGCATCAGGCAGACGTCGTTCCACAACCTCTGGTAAGGTCGTTCCCGACAGCACAGCGATGGAGGCGTGCTCCATATCAGCAAGCGTCGGTACACCCGCGTCATCTTCTGAGCCCGGCGCATCGAGATCAGCCGCGCGGACGGCCAGCACGATCCCGCCCTGGCTCGTCGGATCCGAGAACAACACCTGCTCCTCGCGCTCCGGCGTCACGTTCATGTCAGTTGTGAAGTCGTATTTTCCAGATTGGACCGCCGGGATTCGTCCGGCAAAGTCCATATCTCCAATCTCCAGCCCATAGCCTCTGTCACGGCAGAAGCGCACCACGAGGTCGATATCATAGCCAACATTCTTCCCGTCTTTGATATACGACCAGGGCATATCCGTGGAAGTGGTCGCGACCCGGATCGTTCCATTTTCGCCTGTCAGGTCGGACATGTCCACAACCTTTCGTGCCTCATCCACACCAAGCCAGATCTCCGCGATCTCGTCCATGGTGCCGTCTTCCCAGGCGCACGAAAGGAACTCGTCCAGCTCCTCGCACAATGCAGCACTTTCAGGATCGTCCTTCCGGAAAGCAAAGGCATAGTTGTTCTCTGTCAAAGGCTCATGGATATAGTCGATCTCCGGCTGCTCCGCGTGCATGGAGATCATTCCCGGCTCGTCGCCGAGAAAGCCGTCAATCTTGCCTGTGAGCAGGGCGGTTGCACAGTCCGGATAGCTGTCAAAGTATAAGTACTCGCTGTCGGGGAAGAACTCCGCCGCCGCATCCTCCATCAGCGGGCCAACAAGGACGCCGATTCTCTTGCTGTTATAATCCTGCCAGCGAACATCGCTGTCCGTTGTTTCCGACCTTGTGTCGGTAGAGCGCACCATAGCCGTGATCTCCACGTCGAACAGGGGATCGGAAAACGGGATCGCGTCTTCCTTTTCCGGCGAGACATAGAGGTTTGACATGATGCAGTCAATGTCTCCTACGGCAGCCGCGGCAATGATGCCACCAAAATCGTAGATCTTAAACTCGATGTCCGCGCCGAGCCAGGCCGCAAAGCGGTACGCAAGCTCAATGTCGTAACCGCGTAGCGCTGTCCCTACATAATAGGAATAGGGCATCACGGTTCCAGTCGTGCCCACGCGCAGGTGGTATGCCGGATGTTCAGGTAGGACGATTTCCGGCATGGTATCATCGGCTAGGATCACCCAGCGCATATACATATCATCCAGCGTCCCGTCCGCGTCCAGCTCCGAGATAAAAGTATTGATCTTTCCCTGAAAATTCGGGATGGGCGAAACAGGAGACAGCCCGACCGCGACGGTGTTTTTACTATAGTTCTCGTCCAGAAGGCGAACACCCGCCGTTCCGTTTTCTATGGCAAACTCCATTTCCCGACGGGCATACACATAGGCGCCGAGCCTGCCCTTGGCCACGTCGTCATAGGCCATGGTATAGTTGTCATAGACCAAAACCTCCGCCTCGGGATAATCCCGCTGTAGCATTTCATACTCCAGCATATCGCCCGGTACGCCGATCTTCGTGCCCGGCCCGTTAAGCTGGTCCAGCGATGTGATTTCCGTGTTATCTTTAACGCCGCAGCCTGCCAGCAGGCACATCGCAAGCGCAAGAAGGCAGACGATCGCCGATCCTTTCAGTTTGTTTTTGCTTCTGTTCAAATCTAACATCCTCCGGGGCTAGAACACGATTGTCGACCTTCTCATTGATTTCACGGACTTCCGTTCCCTTTGGTAACACCGTCGGGGTATAAAACCAAAAACTCTTCTCTTTCGGAGATCGTGTAAAAGCCGTTTTCGTCACACTTTTTCTTGAAAGCTGCGGCAGTCTCCAGGTCACCGTAATCTCGCTCGGTGTCGTCGCACAGGAGCATGTAGGCCCTGCCGCCGTACTTTATATTCTGGAGAGTGTAGGTCGCCATGGAAAAATCGCCGGTGGAATTTCCAAATGCCAGCACGGGCATCTTTCCGATCTCTTGTTGAATGACCGCCGCCTTATTTGTCTTCTGGTTCTTGATGAACAGTTCACCTGCAATCACCAGTTCGTCCGTAGGCGTCAGCTCATAGAACATGCTGTCCTCATTTTCATCTCCTGATGCTTTTCCATAAAAGCAGCAGCGCACAGTCTGCTTCCTTTTCAATATCTAACAGGTGATCTGGATATCGTATTATTTCCCTTTTCTGTTCATTTTTGCCATAGACGCCAGTGTCGGTATTTTCATGGGACAGACCTCCATGCAGGACAGCGATTTGGAACAGGTCTTCCCAAAGTGTTCCGCGTAGACCGCTCTGGCTCTCCCGCCCTTGGTGCGATTCCTCGAAGCTACCAGATAGCAATCGTTAGCAAAAGCCGCTCCAAAAAACGTCCTGCCGTTCACGTAATTTGGACATACCTCCAGACAAAGCCCGCATTTCAGGCATTTGGCTGCAGCGTACTGATGTGCATGATTCCCGTCCTGTGTTGGTTGATATTCTCCAATATACACGTCGGCCTGCTTAAGATTCTCATGAATGGAAGATCTGTCCACCTTCAAGTCGTGGATGACTGGGAATTTTCGCAAAGGCCGAATCTCCATGTCCCGTCCCTTCAAATCCCGTACGAAAGTTTCACAGGCAAGCGCTGGGGTACCGTTGATTACCACGGCGCACGCACCACAGACGCCCTGAAGGCAGGAGCATTCCCAACCGATACGCGTTGTTTTCCTGCCCTCAGCATTTATGATATCATCATGATAATTGATATAGTCCAGCACCCCGGCTACGGAATTGTCTGCAGGACCGTCGTACTCGAAGGTCTCCCAATAGGGTGCGCTGATGAGCGACTGCTGCCGCAATACTTTAACTCTCATATCTGCGCTCCTTATCCAGCCGTACGCTGTAATTCCCGCCGTCATAAGCAATAATGCTTGCGGATCCATACGCCTCATCCGTTTTCGGAAAATCGCTCCGCCAGTGTGCGCCACGGCTTTCCTGACGTGCCATAGCACATATCATAGTCGCCCGGGCAAGCGTCAGGATCGCTGTCAGACTGTAGTTGAAATAAGGCATGACGCTTGAATCATAACAGATACGCTCTGCAATCGAGAGATAAAAGTCGATGTCCGTAAGCCCTGTCTTAAGATTGTCTTCGCTGCGTACGATCCCCAAACGAGTGCGCATCGTTTCTGCAAGCATATCGCGCATGTACATGACGGGGTATGTGCTCTGCGTGTTCATGTTCCGGGTAAGCAACTTACTCTCATGCTCCAGAGCGCTGCGAAAATCCGGATGAAGTCCACCGTCGTTTCGCCCTGCTATCTCATCCGCCGCGACATTGCCGCTGTAAATCGCTGCCAACAATGAATTGCCGCCCAACCGATTCGCTCCGTGATACATGGACGCACATTCGCCGATTGCGAAAAGGCTGCGGATGTTCGTTTCGTGATTCAAATGCACTGCCAGACCACCCATGAAGAAATGCACTGAAGGCTGTACCGGTATCGGCTCCCGGGTCACATCAATCCCACCATACCTCGCACATAGATCCCGTATTTCTGGCAAGCGATCATCAATGACTGATTTGCCCAGAAAGGATATATCCAGATAGATTTTTTCATCCAGCGCATCGATTTCTCTCGACACCACATCTCGTGTCATCAGATTTCCGCCAGAGCCGTATTTGTCCTCCATAAAGTATATATTTCGGCCATTGCGCCTGTAAAACAGCCTACCTCCCTCACCGCGCGCTGCTTCGGAAATCAGCATGCGCTTTTGCGGGGTTTCCATCGTGGTAGGATGATACTGAATGAACTCCAGATTTTTGAGCTCCGCGCCTTGCATAAACAGTTTTCCTGCCGCATAGCCGTCGCACTGGGTGGAGCCGGTCGTCTTGCCGAAAAGAGCGTTCTGTCCGCCGGTAGCAATGACTACAGCGTCGGCGTAGACCGCTTCCAGCCTTCTGCGAGCCTCGTCAAACAGTATCGCGCCATAACAGGCGCCATCCTTAATCAGCGCTGAGTGAAAGCAGCACCACAGTCTTCGCCGTATTAGTCCCGCCGATTCAAATCGTCGTGTCTCCATGACCAGCGCAGACACAATCTGTTTTCCTGTGGACGCGCCGCAATAATACGTCCGCTTATGGCTTTGTCCACCGAAGGCGCGGCTCAGCGGGCGACCCTTATCGTCCACCGAAAACACCGTGCCAATGCGTTCGAGCCATTGCAGGATTTCTCCGCCGTATGTGCACAAACCTTCCACAGCCTTCTTGCCGCCCAGCCCGCAGCCGCCTTTTAGTGTATCCTCAACATGACTGGCTATGGAATCGCCTGTCTCATCGTCGGGCAGAACAGCGTTGATTCCGCCTGCGGCCATCACAGACTGAGATCGTTCCGAAGGAACATGAGACACTAAAGTCACCTGAATACCGTGTTCCGCGCAGCGCAATGCACATACCATTCCTGAGATCCCGCTGCCGATAATCAGTACATGCTTCATACGTTCCTTCCTCCGGGCAGAAACATGGCAAGCTCCGTCCTCCATACTACAAAGGTCGCGACTACGAACACCGCTGCACAGATGATATAGATAATCAAGTCAAGGCGTTTCTGTTTTTCGTTCGAGGACAGCAGTCCCAGCGTGATTAGTCCGCGCGTTATGGACCCCGCAATGTGGGTAAGTGTAACGCCATAGAACAATGGCTGGCTAAACATCAACAGAGCAAACCATAACCACTGTCCCGCTCCGGATGTAGATTGAAGCAGGCTGAATGTATTGATGTGCAGGATCAGCAATGGAAGTATCAAGGTGGCGGAGACCCGCTGCAGGATGGTCCGCAGGTTCTGTTTGGGATACAGATCAAGACGTGTTCCATCCGCCTGGAGGAATACTGTCAACATACCGCAAACAGCATGCAGGCATACCAGCACCATAAAGGGAATCGCCGTCAGAATCTTGAGCGTCGGATTGTAATAAAACGTCAGATACGCAAAAACAGTATATCCCATGTGCACCAAAATGGCGGCAATGGATAAAAGACCCAGGGTTGCGTTAATCTTCTTCAGCTTCATTTTTGTTCTCCTTCCAGGCTGCGAAGGAACCGTCCCCAAATCAGCCACATCAAATGGAACACGATAATGATCAATACCGTATAGATCCCAGCCCGAAGATATTGGTTTTCCGGAAACAACGGGATATCAAGCCGTAAAAACATATAGTCGGAAGCAGGATACTTTTCGTTCATCCATATACTGGGGATTAGCATAGCGGCAAGCGCAGCGACGGCAATCCAAATATCACAGTAACGGGGGCGCATCCTGTGGATGACGATCATATAAACCGTACAGAATAAGGGGATCAGGTGTATCCCGAAATACTGATAATAGCGGAAATAGGTTGGCCCCGCCTCAACCAGCACCGTTTGAGGGATAATACATGCAAGCGTAGCTCCAAACAGGGTCACAAAGAAATTTATTCCGAACAGACTGCGGTTTTTGCTCGTCACCATGTACATATTGGCGATCAGACCAAGATCGCATACATGCAGCGGCAGCTTTGCCATCATGACATAGCGGCCACTGCTGTCGCCGACGTAGAGAAGCCGCATATAGTAACCGAGCAAAAAGAGAAACATGAGAAACGACAGCACATAGCGGAGATGTATCTCGCCCGTCCAGTTTCGCAGCCGATCCCTTTTTAGCCATACGAGAAACAGTAGCCCCACGCACACAAGGAGAGGAGCGAAGTGCATCCATCCATAGGGGTGGAAGGTTCCCGGAGGTCCAAATCCGAAAAAACCGTCGCTGTAATATGTATATTCACCACTCATACTTTTACTTCATCCGCCTCTTTCTGATAATATTTGTTGATATACAGAACGCACATCATCTGAACCACATCGCATGCATACTCCCATTCTGCTGCCGCCTTCTCTGGTTCCTTCTCGGAGAATGACGCATAAACATATTCTCGATACGAAAGTATATAATACATATCGTTCACAACCGTTACAGAATCCGGTGTTTCCTCTTTTTTCATGAAAGCATATGTCTTCAGCCATTCGCGCAAAAATGCCGAGGCACACAAGCACCCCGGCATTTTCACCTTACTTTCGTTCTATTCGTATTATTTTTGAAACAACAGCCTCGCTGTCGTCAGCTCTGCCCAGCTATACTCCTCCATGTATGTCCCGCCAAATGCATTTACAGCTTTCATGTCTCCCGCTAACATCCGGTAATAGTCACAATCTACCATATCCTTTCGAATGGCCAGCTGCCTGTGTTCCCGTATCAGAACGTCTTCCATCCCAATTTCCCGAAGAGTACAGCGAAGGTCGTGCAGGATCAAACGGATACGTGCTTTTTCCGTCTGCATATCAACATCATCCTCCCATAGCGCAGTGGCAATCTCCTCGGCGGTGCAGGCGCGGCCTTCGCGGTCAATCAGGAAGGCAAGCAGTTCCTTACTCTGTTTTCGTTGGAAGATGACGGGCTTCCCGTGCATGAACACTTCAAAATGTCCGAAGCATTGCACCTGCAGCTTGTCCTGTGCCGGTTCCGCCGGAGGCAGCTTCAGGAAATCCAGTTCTTCCCGTACACGGTCGGCATAGACTGGCTTAATGATATAGCCGTTCACATGGAGCATAAAGGCATCCGTGGCATACTTGGGGAAGCCGGTGACAAAGACGATATTTGTCCAAGCCACTGTCTTCTTAAGCTCAGCAGCGAATGAAAGCCCGTTCATTCCAGGCATCTCAATATCAGAAAAGACTACATCTGGTGTAAGGTTTTGTTCCCGTATAGCACATAGTGCCGCTTCGCTATCGGTAAAATCCAGAATTTCTGCCTCTGGCTCTGCCGCTGCTATGGCATCATGAAGAAGATGCAGGGCTTTTGGCTCATCATCTATGGCAAGTATCATCATATCGCATTTACCTGTTTTTTCGGTATTTCAATCGTGACCAACGTTCCTTTACCAGGTTCAGAGTGGATGCGGAGGGTTCCGCCGCAAAGCTTCGTTAACCGTTCCCGTACATTGTCAATGCCTATGTGCTCACGCCCATCGTCAGCCAGCACAGGAGCTTCGGGGTCGAAGCCCGAACCGTCATCCGCCGCAGTGATCTCATAATGGTCCGGATATTCCCGAGTGGCAATTGTTACGGTTCCCGTACCGTTTTTGCCCCTCACACCATGGCGAACTGCATTTTCCGCGATCGGCTGCAGGGTAAGCGTCGGCAGCCTGAAATCTGTACACGTAATGTCATATTCGACCTTTAGTGCATCTTCATAACGCACCTGCTCAATTTCCAGATAGATCCTGGTATGCTCCAGCTCCTGTATAAAGGGGATCTCTCCATCATCCTTCAGTGCGCTCATACTTCCCTGGAGATAGCGGGAAAACTTTGCAGTAGTATCTCCTGCAGCCTTGGGATCATGTTCACAAAGGTACTGGATCGCGGACAGCGTATTATATAGAAAGTGCGGCTGTATCTGACTGAGCATGATCTGCATTCGTCCTCTGGCTTTCAGGTCGTCTTCATGGTCCTGCACAAACTTTAGATGCAACCAGATGTAGTAAAATACACTGCTGATGACGATAGCAAATGTCAGGAAGGTGATAGGCTGTATTATGGTCCCTACCCGTTTATCCAGAATAATAGACACAACAACCATCAAACTCACAAAAAGAGGAATCAAAAGCCCCTTTTTGGGGGAACTTCTATTAATGTTGAAACTCTGATATATCAAGTGTACGAGCAGAATCATACAGATGACATAGCTCAAACTGTGCAGATGCCCGCCGTGATAGTGATTTACCTCATCAATGTGGAAAACAAGCGGCGAAAAGTAGGCAGTCAGGTGCAGCAGCCCATTGAGAACGATCAGCGCCCAGCCCCAATACTTTTTCCCGGGCCTGACGATATAGAGAAACAGGACCATAAATATCGGCCGGATCATATATCCATAGATGGCCAGCGTCGTTCTGAGAAACCAATGAGGCGGACCGGCAGCTATATAGTCTTCCCAGATGTTCTGAACGATCAGAGACACACTGAGTATAATAATGAGCATCATGGTCCGGCTGTGTTCCCTGCTGATATATGGGTCGATGGCAACAGTAATGGCCAAGCCAATTATCAAAAACAGCAAGGGAACCAGCAATGCTAATGTTATCATATCCAAGAGCATAGGCGCATATCCCCCTCTGTCACTGACATATAGCCTTTCACAACGATCCTCCGCTGAACGAAAATATACAATAATACACGTTATAATATATCCGAATATCAGGATATTTTCAAAAGTAAAAAAGCCGAATCGAAAGAATATATGAATACTCACGATCCGGCATTTCACTTAAACTATTGAACAGAGATATCGTAATCCCTATACTTTTCGGCAGAAGAGCATGAATTATAGAGAACTGGAGCTGGGCTTCATGCCTTCTCCTGTTTCGTCAATCCAGTTCCGAACGGTTTCCACCGCGATCTCCGCTGCCAGATTCAGGCAGGAAGTGTAACAGGACGCCAGCAGACGTTCGTGTTCTTTCGTGAGCCATCCCTGTACGATAGGACCAACAGGGTGAATAATGTATTTACAGGGTAGATTATAACCCGGCGTGATCATGGCATGACCTGTCGGCTCCTGATAGTTTCTGCAATGTGGCAGATCTCGTTCTTGCCGTCTCTGGTTACATAGACACGCTCTACAATGTTGCCGATCAGGATTTGTCATCAAATGTAATCATATGATTGCATTTGATTCGCTTATGTGCTATAGTAAAAGTGAAAAAATAGATTGACATCTGATTGGAGGTAATAGACATGGCAAGTACTTTAGTTCAATTCAGAACAGAAGACACTGAAAAACTCAAATCGGTTCAGATCCTTAATAAACTGGGGATGTCACTTCCTGCATATCTGAGAATGTGCATGTCCAGACTGAATCAGGAAAACGGAATTCCTTTCAGCATGAAGTTGGAAGAAGAAAAGAACCCCGGTATTCGTGCTCTGCAGAGGGCAAGCCGAATTGCCGAGGAGTATGGTATTTCCGATATGTCGCTGGATGAGATCAATGCTGAAATCGCTGAAGCAAGGAAGTAAAGGCCTATGAAGTACTACGCAGTAATTGATACCAATGTCCTCGTTTCAGCAATGCTGAAGCATCACTCTGTACCGGGCAGCATTATCGACCTGGCGTTCGATGGTCCGATTACGCCGGTTCTGAATGAAGCGATTGAGGCAGAATATCGAGATGTCCTCTCCAGACCGAAGTTTCATCTGCCGGAAGATTTGATAGAAGATATCATAAATGCGTTCCGCCAGAATGGCCTTTATGTTGATGCGGAGCCGCTTGATATTCCTCTCCCGGATCCCAAAGACAGAGTCTTTTATGAAGTTGTTATGGAGGAACGCAAAGAAGAAGACGCCTGGCTGGTTACCGGGAATATAAAACATTTTCCGGAAAAACCCTATGTGGTTACCCCAAGACAAATGCTGGATATTATCTTAGAGGAATCTGACCTATAGGAATATTTTCAAAAATCAATAAGTACGAATCGAAAGAGTGATAAACAGATGGAACAACCCGGTTTGCTTTTGTTCAAACAGTCTACATGAGCATTTTCTCTACTTATTCGATACTAATAGCCAAAGATTCTTCAGATTTCCAACCACGCATCTGCTTCCTGTCTGGAATAAAAAACCACGATCTTCTTAGTATCAGCATACAGTTCTATCAGCTGATAGATCCTCGGAAGCTGATCCTTTGAAAAATCCAGGATATACTGCCTGAATTCTGAATCGAATTCTTCCTCGATCCACGGCATATCTTCACGCTTCTGACCTATTCGGGCTTCTGCTCCTCGCAGACACTCATCCACCGGAAGATCAAAGAAGAAAACTTCCGTGCAATTTTTAAATCGCAGTGGTAGTGTCCTCTGATAATTCCCATCGATAATCCACTCGTTTGTATTCAGAATCTCGGAGAGCTTTCCATCAAAGTCACCCCGGCTAACTGTGGTCCGATCCGGATTATGGAAGATCATATCCAGATAGTAAAGAGGAAGACCGGTCTTATCCCGGAGTTTTCTCGAAAAGGTACTTTTCCCGGCTCCCGGGCTGCCGATAACCAGAATCTTTCGCGGCAGATCCGCAAGTTTTGTAATGCCTTTCAGCCTGTTTTCTTCTGTCAGATACTCATCCTGAATTCTTAAGAACTCCTCGCCAAGTGTCTTCGGCGCCCAGATATTCATGAGTCCACGGAGCAGATCCTTCTGGCCCTGCTCATCTTTCGGTATGGAATAATGACTGAGCTCTGTTTCTTCTTTCTGCTGCTCCCTGATCAGCCATATACGTTGTTCTTCATGTGTCATATTCAAACGTTCTTCCTGTGTTTTTCTTTCGTTCATCGCTGTCCACCACCTATATTACCGAAACTGGTTAGTATTTTCATTATACTCAAATCCGGCAGATTTCAGTCGTTCTACAATATCCTCGAGATCCAATCCATTTGCTTCACATAGATCCGCAAGGGACGGATAACGATCACGCAGCATTGTATTCAGATAACTATATAAAATAATTGGATCCTGTGGAATATTCGTCATATGTTCACGCCCTCATGATTAATCAACAGCCCCGAAAATCTTCATCCACTTTCAGCCAGGGGTGTCTGACTGGAAGTACCATCGTTTTCTCCTCTTGCATCTTAGCAACAATTATGAAGTGTAAATCTTATTGTAAATACCTCCCAGAATCAAGTCAAGGAATACATATTTGAATAATAGCTGATATATTTCTTTTGTTTTTTATAGATTTATTGCATCACTGACAGACTGATGGGTTTATGATATGATACGGACATAATCTGATACAAAAATGCAGGCATTAAAGGGGATTTCCGATGATTATCCAGACAGGCATGCGGACAGATATACCGGCTTTTTACTCCAGATGGTTTGCGAACCGCCTGCTGGAGGGATATGTCCTTGTCCGGAACCCTTACAATCCCACATCGGTCACCCGATATGAACTGAATCCGGGTGTGGTTGATATGATCAGCTTTTGTACGAAAAATCCGGCACCGATGTTTCCATATATGCACCTGCTTAAACCCTATGGCCAATATTGGTTCGTGACTATCACCCCGTATGGCTTCGATATGGAACCAACTGTCCCGCCAAAAGAACAGATAATGGACTCATTCTGCCGGTTATCGGAGATGGCCGGTCTTCCTTCCATCGGATGGCGATACGATCCGATTATCATTAATGACGTCTGGACGGTGGAGAAGCATATCGAAACCTTTGCGGATATGTGCCAAACCCTATCCGGGTATACCGATACCTGCGTCATCAGCTTTCTGGACCTGTATCAGAAAGTCAGAACCAATTACCCGGAAGCAAAGGCGGTTGCGTGGGAAGACCAGGTCAGACTGACAAAAGAGTTTGTAACTATAGCGATGCATTACGGGATGGTACTCAAACCTTGCGGGGAGAATCCGTCACTCGCAGAAACCGGGGCTGACTGCAGCGGATGCATGACAGTGCAGACTTTCGAGAAAGCCATTGGCAGGAACCTATCAGTCCCGGCCAATCCGAACAATCGCAAAGAATGTGCCTGCTACCTGACCGGGGACATCGGGCAATACGATACCTGTGGGCATCTATGCAGATATTGTTACGCCAATACAAGGCCAAACGTCGTCCGGGAGAATATGAAACATCACGACCCGGCCTCGCCGCTTCTGGTAGGACATCTGTATAAAGACGATGTTATCCATCAGGCAAAGCAGGTCAGCTGGATTGATCCGCAGATGAGATTTGATTTTCTACTGGCAGATAAATAAACAGCAGGTTCATCATTTCTGATTTCCTGCAGCTTCATCGATTATATACTTGATTGGCGTTCTCCTGGAAACTATTTTTTCTTACTTCAAGAAACAAAAAAAGACCCTGGTCGGAATCGTCCGACGCAAGGTCTTCTTTGGTTTTTTCGGGTGTTTATTCAGTTATTTTTTCTGTTTTTATATTAACGGTTGTAAGGCATCGATGGAAAAGTTGGAGTGTGAACGTATGGAAACGATGCTTTACAGGCTACAATCAATGTGCCTTCACACTCCCCTTTTCCATCAATATTCAAAATATCTTTTCCATCCCATCCTCCGACTGCAAGGTCCCGTAAAGCACCGTTACCATACCTTTCCGTCACGTAAAGTATCGACACCTTACACCACCATCATGTACAGCCCCGACGCCTTACATCCCCTACATTCTCGCTCCGTTCCACTACGGTCCGTCCGGTCCGGTACCTTTTCCTTCCCTTCTTTTCTCATCGTTGGATGTGCGTTAAGCATTGGAAAATCAACGTTTTTGGGGATTGTAAGGCATCGTATGGTTCGTTGCTTGACTGGTCTGGCGACGTATGGTTCGATGCTTTACTTGTCCAAGGTCTTCTTCATTCAGGAAAATAAAAAAGACCCTGAGTCGGAGTCGTCCGACGCAAGGTCTTCTTCATTTTTTTCTGTGTCTTATTCAGTTATTTTCTATGTTTTTGTGTAAGGCATCGATGGAATTTTGAATTTAGATTCGTATGGAAACGATGCTTTACAGGCTACAATCAAATGTGCCTTTACACTCCGCTTTTCCATCCCGATTCAATTTTTCTCTTCCATTTCGTCCTCCGACTGCAAGGCCACGTAAAGCATCGTCATCCTACCTCTCCAGCTTCGTAAAGCATCGACGCCCTACCTCACCTGCTTCGTAAATCATCGACGCCTTACACCACCGTCCTGTACAGCCCCGACGCCTTACATCCCCCTACATTCTCGCTCCGTTTCACTTCGTTCTGCCCGGTCTTTTGCCTTTTCCTTCCCTTCTTCTCTCTTTGTTGGATGTGCGTTAAACATTGGAAAATCAACGTTTTTGGGGTATGTAAGGCATCGTATGGTTCGTTGTTTGACGGGTATGATGGCGTATGGTTCGTTGCTTTACTTATCCAGCCTCTTTTTTCTTCAGGGTCAAAAAAAGACCCTGGTCGGAGTCGTCCGACGCAAGGTCTTCATTGGTTTTTTCGGGTGTTTATTCAGTTATTTTTTCTATCGTCTGTGTATGGCATCGATGGAATTTTGAATTTAGATTCGTATGGAAACGATGCTTTACAGGCTACATAGTATGATTCTTAAGACCTTGCGAGCGGAGTATACTGCAGATTTCAGTCTGCAGCAATCTGCAGTATTTACCAAAAAAGAGAGAATTCCTTTGTCCTGTTTTATACTTTTCCAATGTACACGACAGACTGATTTGCTATGGATACAATCCCGTTCTTTTCATATTGGTCAAATACTTCGTTCATTGCCTTCAGGTATTGTTCATACCCGGCATCTCCTTCTTTCAGGGAATACGAACTGGACAGACACCTGGCAATGAATTTCCCCCGGTCTAAAAACAAAGGATTATCAAATGTCCGATAATCATAATCACCGCAAAAGAATTCCCTGATTCGCTGGTCATCTTTTTTAATCCCGCCGTTGAATCCTTTAAAATTCGGACAGTATATCGTATTCAGTTTCTGCACTTCCTGATTAAAAGCGTCCTCCGGTATTCTTGCGTTCCACACCAGAAATACTGTCCCCTGTTTTTTCATGATTCTCCGGCATTCCTGCCGGAATGATGCCACATCGAACCAGTGAAATGCCTGGGCAACGGTAATATAATCCACAGAGCCGGTTTCCAACATTGTATTTTCTGCTGTCCCGATGACAGAATGGAAATTCGTATATCCGTTCAGTTCCCGTTCTGCCACATGACGCATATCCGGATTGGGTTCTACACAGTACACTTCACTGCCCCGGTCAAGCAGATATCTGGCAAACTTTCCCGTTCCCGAACCGATATCCGCGATGACGGATTCATCTGAAATTCCAAACCGGGTATACAGATATTCGATTAATTCCTGTGCGTAGCCTGGTCTGCCGGTGGTATAGTCTTCTGCACGTCCGTCAAATTTCTTTAATGTATACATATCAACCTTCTCTATATTACCCTGTATCTAAGCCTGATATAGGAGTTCTTGAGTGGGCAGCATTCTATCAATTCCAGTATTCCCAGTTTTTCAAGGTCTTTTTCTGTTGTGACTGCCTGCCCGTCAATAAGCGTTGATGTGTCCTTTCCACCTATCAATACCGGTGCCACAACAATATCTACGTAATCGAACAACTTTTCCCGGAGAAACAGACTGTTTACCGTCCCGCCGGATTGAACGGTCAACCTGTCGCACCCATACCTGTTTTTCAGACATTTCAAGGCATCTTTCAGGGACAATGTATCCTGATAAATGATTTCAAGATTATCATCATGAGCAGAAAATGCCGGATGCGAAGCATTGGTAGTTATCAGAACAAACTGCTTTGACAATGCGCACAGATATCTGACCCCATGCTCTGTCAGATGCGTGTTATCCAGAATCACAAAAGAGACAGGCGTCCTGTTCGGCATCGTTTTTTCGTTCACGCCTACTTTTGCCTGGACCCGTCCAGTATTGAACGACCACAGGTCCGTAGTCTGCTCTATTTCATAATAATGATGCAGTCCTTCTTTCAGGCCGGTGATAGCAGGGAAATCCTTATCCACATCCCGGTCATCTGTAGCGCCTGTACTGATTTTTCCATCCACGGACATCAGCATAAATAAGGTTGTAATTGGTCTATTCGTCTATTACTCTTAGCCATTCAAAGCTTTTAATATCATCATAATTACCATCTAACAATCTGCGCAAGTCATCAAATGACATTCTGCAGTCTAATATTTTACTTGAAAAAAGGTCTTTATCTGCTTTCTTTGTTACAATTACTTCTTGTGATACATGATTAAATATCAGCTTATTTCTGCCAATAACAGTTTCACAATCAGAATCACTTGAAAGGCAAGTTAGAAGTCTGTCCCTTTCATCTTTATTACGCCTTGCTATTAGGATAAAATCTAATGAATGAACCATTTTCTTTATGCTTTGTATATGCTTCCTAACATATTTCATTTAGAAATATCTATATGGAACTTAGACATTAATTGTTTAATCTCGTCTTGGTACATTCTTTTCTTGTAATACTCAATAGAACACACTGAATCCAGTGTATTCATTGTTAATATGGTAGTGAATATATATTGATATAAAAAACGATAGTCAGCTTCCATTCTGCCGTCATCATGGAACTTCATCTTGTGAAGACACCGCTCTAAGCAATTAATATAATCGTTTTTTACCCCTTCTGGTGTTTTCATCATTATATACCATCTTTTTATTACAAAGATATATGTGTCTTCTAATTCATTCGGCCTTCCATATTTAATCATGGTTCTGCTTCGGTTCGAGTTGTTTTTCTTCTCCGCAACTCCGCTGCGATATTATTCAGTTCGTCCCTGTAATCATGGGTAGTCTGAATCCAGAAACGATATTTTTGCTTTTGACCACGTTTTTTTGCCGGTTCTGCTTGCCGCAGTGTTTCCAGCGTTTCTACTCTATTCCTGTATTCTTCTTCCAATTTATCTGTGGGCAGGTTAAGAAGAATGGATTTGAACCAGTCAAAGCCATCTGTATCAAGAATAATTGGATATAATTCGCTTTGATAATCGTAATAATTCATGCACCTTCACCCAACATCATCGAATTTTCTTTATCATCAAATATTCATTCAGTAATGTTCCGTCCTTTAACCGGATTGCATCCGGATGAACTCCGGCAACACAGAAGCCCATCTTTTCATAGAGCCGTCTGGCCCTGTCATTGCCTTCGATATAATCCAGTTCCATCTGCAAAACATCCGGTTTGGACTCTGCGATGGATATCAATTCTTCGAAAATCCTTGTACCGATTCCAAGTCCCCAGAATTCTTTCAGCAGGGCAATCGCTACAGATGCCCGGTGCCATGTCTTAATTGAAGTTTCGAAGGTAATCTAGCACATGCCGGCAATCCTTCCTTCTACCAGACAGACCAGCATCACCTGATTTTCAGAAGTATTCACCCGGTTCAGCAATTCCTTCTCGTCTTCATAGGTATAGTGGATTTCTTCCGGATATCGAATCAGGAACTCTGTTTCACCGGAAGACGCTTTCAGGTAATCCAGGATTTCCGGGATATCTTCTTCCCTCGGATTCCGCAGCAATGCTTCCCTGCCATCTTTTATTGTGAAAGCAACCTGTTCAACAACCATTTCTAATTTTCCTGTTCTGACACTTTTGAAGTCACGAGTTCTGCCCATTCAGTCTTGAACCCGGCACCCAAAGCAACATTCTGTGACGCGAAATGAGACATGCCTGTTCCGTAAAACGGCAGTATCCCCCTTCCCAGGATTTCATTCTTTAGCATTGAGACCAGCATTTTCCCGACTCCCTGACGCCTTGCAACTGGGTCAACATCAATTCCTATCTGCCACATCGTAGGGCTGTCACAGCTGGCACCTGCCATGCCTAAGATATTTCCATTCCTGATTGCCGCGACACCGAGGACATCAGGTGCTTTTTCACAAAACCCATAGGCATTCTTATAACGGCTGTCGCCACGGAACTGTCCAATTGTATCTACATCATACCAGCAGATTTCATAATCACCGCCGTCTATCTCATCTGTGTTTTCAGGAATGAAAAATGGATGGGCAAATGCTATCTGGTATCCGTCCTGGGAAAACCTTTCATTCAATCTGTGCATATTCTTTGCCTCAAAGAACCATTCACCGCCGGTATCAAGATGCTGTTCTTCACACCAGGCAAGAATATCCGGTCTGCCTGAAAAAAGGAGTTTTCCATTAATCACTGCAATCTTCAGATAGCATTCTTCCTTCTCATGATAAGTCCGTCTGCCTTTCAGGAACTGGTGCACTGTAAAATAATTCTGGCTGTCTGCCACATTTTCGGGCTTACAGCAAAAGTCGATTGCCAACTGCTGATATAAGGTATTGTGCCAGCTATGTAATGTTGTAATTGGTCTGTTCATAACAATCTATTTGTTCTTCTGCTTCTTTTCCAGCGCTTTAATAATTTCTTCTGTGGGTTTCCCACAGCAAGGACAGAACGGTTCATCGATGACAAAGATTTCACCGCATTCTTCACATTCCAGAAAGTCCGGCTGGTTTTCTCTGTTTTTCTTCATCTTTTCATATCTCTTATTTATCACAAAAGGTGTACAACTGAGAAAAATAAAAATCCTTCATGGATTATAACAGTCTTTTCCAAATAATAGTAAAAAAATAGGGGCAGCAATTTGCTGTCCCTAAATAATCTTACTCAGCTGCTAATTCCAGAACATACTCTTTTACAGAAGAACTGATATAAAGCCCATTATCTTCCAGTTTTTCCAAAACCGGCTTTACTTCTTCAATATACCCACTGCTCTTGCATTTCAATAAGACACCCAAAGTCCCAGTTACCGTAAGTCCCAGATACTTTGCGGTCTTTTTCGCAGTATTATCATCAATAATAACTAAGTCTGCATTCTTTTCCTGCGCAAGAATCATGACTTCCACTTCCCCCGCATGAAGCCTGGCTTTATACATCTTCTTCTGTGAAGTGTCCTGTATTTTCTCAACCCGAATCCAGTCCCGGTTCATCTTCACATCTGATAAAGCCGGTTCTGAAAGAATCTCATCATATACTGCCTGCGGAATGATGATTTCACCATAAAGTTTCTTGAGCAGATGTAGATACCCGATATCTGATAAAGCAATAATCGGCGTTGTGTTGACAACTACTTTACGCATTGTTTACTTCCTCAAGCAATTCTTCTTTATCATCGAAAGAAAAAATAGAAATATGATTAGAGCCAAGGTACTTGATAAATTCACCTTTGCTCATGCCTGCTATCTGGGCGCAATAACCAAGCGAAACGCCAGCCTGAGTATAGTAGCACAACGCAACCGCTTTTCTTGCAAATTCATTTGTCTGTTTTTCATTCATTTTAGTATCAAATAGCACTTCGTTTGGAATAGAAAGTCCAACAGTACACATACCCGTCACCCCCTTATGTTATAATATTGAGCCAGGTTATTTTGTAATCTGCTTACAAAGACATTATAATTGCATGTGCCTGGTTATTCAAGCGTTGAACGACGTCTGATATAAATCTAGACAAACGGTTCGAAACATTTTATTATAATGCCAGGAGAAATGGGTTTTTACCGTACAGTCTTATGGCTCAGGCGGGCTACTCGTTTCTTTTTTTAGACCCTGAGTCGGAGTCGTCCGACGCAAGGTCTTCTTCATTAGTTCTGTTTCTTATTCAGTTATTTTTTCTATTTTTTATGTTAGCTGCTGTAAGGCATCGATGGAAAAGTGAGTTTGTGTTTGTATGGAAACGATGCTTATACCGTACATCAAAGCCCCCGCACCCGGAGTGCACGGATGGCATTCAGGACAGCCAGCACCATGACGCCCACATCCGCGAAGATCGCATACCACATATCCGCAACTCCGAAGGCACTCAGAGCCAGGCAAAGGACTTTGATCAGCAGCGCAAAGACGATATTCTGATATACGATCCGCATGCACTTGCGGGAAATGCGGATCGCCCTGGGGAGCTTGACGGGATCATCATCCATCAGAACCACATCCGCCGCTTCGATTGCGGCATCGCTGCCCATGGCCCCCATGGCGATTCCGATATCCGCCCGGGTCAGAACCGGCGCATCATTGATTCCGTCTCCTGCGAAGGCCAGCGTCCCTTCTCCGATCAGCTGCTCCATTTTCTCAACCTTATCGGCAGGCAGCAGATCACTGTATACCTGATCCACCCTCAGTTCCCGGGCAACCTGCTCTGCCGTCTTCAGATTATCCCCGGTCAGCATGACAATCTTGTGTATCCCCAGCTCCCGAAGTTCCTTAATTGCCTTGGCAGAATCCGGTTTTACCACGTCCGAGATCACGATATGCCCCGCATACTCCCGGTCAATCGACAAATGGACGATCGTACCCTGGCTGTGACACTCCTGGTAGGCGATTCCCAGATCTTCCATCAGGCGGAAATTTCCTGCGGCGATCTCCTTCCCGTCCACGACAGCCACAACGCCTTTGCCGCTGTACTCCCGGATCCGGTCCACTCTGGTCCGGTCCGGCTCCTTCCCGTAGGCCCGCTTCAGACTGAGGCTGACCGGATGGGAGGACGCGCATTCCGCCAGCGCCGCGTACTCGATCAGCTGCGCATCCGGAAGCGTGCCATGATGGATATTGGTCACCTGAAAGACGCCCTTCGTCAGGGTCCCGGTTTTATCGAATACCACCGTTTTGACCTTCGACAGCATCTCCAGATAATTGGATCCTTTTACCAGGATCCCTTCCCGGCCGGCACCGCCAATGCCTGCAAAGAAACTCAGCGGAATACTGATCACCAGAGCGCAGGGGCAGCTGATTACCAGGAAGGTCAGAGCCCGGTAAATCCAGACATCCCATTGTGCCGGCAGGCCTGCGATCAGACGGATCAACGAAGGCAGTACTGCCAGTGCCAGGGCTCCGATACAGACCGCCGGCGTGTAGACTCTGGCGAACCGGGAGATAAACTGCTCGGAGCGGGATTTGCGGGAACCGGAATCCTGTACCAGTTCCAGGATTCTGGAGACAGTGGATTCTCCGAATTCCTTCGTTGTCCGGATTTTCAGCACACCCGTCAGATTAATACAACCGCTGACAGCCTCCATTCCTTCATGAACATCCCGGGGAAGACTCTCTCCCGTCAGGGCACTGGTGTTGAGGGCGGAAGTTCCTTCCAGGATCACTCCGTCAATGGGAATCCGTTCTCCCGGCTGGACCACGATCGTACTTCCCACAGCGACTTCCTCCGGATCCGTCTTTACCAGTGTTCCGTCCGTCTCCAGATTGGCGTAATCAGGACGCAGATCCATCAGTTCACTGATATTTCTGCGGCTCTTCTGTACCGCCAGACTCTGAAACAGTTCTCCGATCTGATAGAACAACATCACGGCAATTGCCTCGTTATAATCACCGCTTCTGTCATAAATCGCCAGGGCGAAGGCTCCGATCGTGGCGACTGCCATCAGAAAATTCTCGTCGAAAACTTTCCGGTTCAGGATCCCCCGTCCCGCCTTTTTCAGGATATCATATCCGATCACCAGATAAACCGCCAGAAACAGCGCAAGTCTCAGGATCCCGGTCACCGGGATCAGATTGAGGAGGATCAGCATGGCGGCAGTGATGAGGATTCGGATCAGGATGATCTTCTGTTTCTTCTTCATAACATTTCCCCCGGATCACAGTTCGATCTCACAGTCCGGCTCCGCTTTCCGGCAGGCCTTCAGCACTTCCTTCATGACTGCTTTGGTGTCTGCGCCTTCCTCAAATTCCACGCTCATCCGCAGAGCCATGAAATTAACCGTCGCCTTCACAACTCCGTTTACCTTATTTGAAGCTTCCTCCATCAAATTGGCACAGTTTGCGCAGTCGACCTCGATATTGTATGTTTTTTTCACGGATTTTATCCCCTTTCGTTTTTAATTAAATAGTTGTTTAATCTTTCTGAAGGGACTATAATTCCTTTGAAGACACAAGTCAATAGCCCTGAAGGATTCATGTCCTTCCGGACTAAAATAATTACCAAACGGACTAAATCAGAAAAGGATAAAAGAAAATGAGAAAAGAAATCAGCCTGCCCCATGACCATGGACATCATCAGAACCTCTCCCTGGCCGGAGAGATCCTGCAGGATATGGACAGTTTCCGGACCATCTCAGAGGAGTTCCGGACGCTGGGCGATCCCAACCGGGTACGGATCTTCTGGCTTCTCTGCCATTATGAAGAATGCGGAGCCAATCTGGCGGCGCTGCTTAAGATGTCCGGTCCTGCCGTATCCCATCATCTGAAATGCCTGAAAGAAGCTGGTCTTATCGGAAGCAGAAGGGTCGGACGGGAGGTCTACTACCGGACCGGTGAAGACTCCCGCAGTCAGCTGCTCCATCAGATGATCGAGCAGGTCATGGAGATCACCTGCCCGGAACTGGACCAGCTCACATCAAAGCTGGATCATGCCCATCCGGAAGACGCCTGTCAGAATCCCGTCCATCCGGCAGATGCCTGTCAGGAGCATGCCCTTCGGACGGTTTATCAGGATGATCAGCTGGAAACGATCCATCAGATCCATGATCTGCTTACCGTTCATATGGATCAGCGCTGGAGCGTGGAGACCCTGGCCAGGATGTTTCTGATGAATCCGACAACCCTGAAGGACCTGTTCAAAAAAGAATACGGCAATTCCATTGCTGCCCATATCCGGGAGCACCGCATGGAAAAAGCAGCCGAGCTGCTGAGGACCACTGATCAGAGTCTCGGTTCCATCGCCGGAGAAGTGGGTTACAGTTCCCAGAGCAAATTTACGGCAGCCTTCAAAGAGTATTATAAGGTCCTGCCGAAGGATTACCGGAAGAAACACCGGATTTAACTGCATCCTTCATGGCCCGGACAAATGCGCCTACCGGCGCGATGCTGTCTTTTCCGTATTTTGCGATCAGTTTTACGATTGCGGAACCGACGATCGCGCCATCAGAAACCTGCGCCATGGCAACTGCCTGTTCCGGAGTCGAGATCCCGAACCCCACCGCGCAGGGAAGATCGGTATGTTCCCTCACGACCCGGACAATGGACGGAAGATCGGTGGTGATCTCACTCCTGGTACCGGTTACCCCGAGACTGGAGACAAGATACAGAAATCCTTCCGCCTCCCGGGCAATCATGGCGATCCGGTTTTCCGAGGTCGGCGCAATCAGGCTGATCAGACTGATTCCGTATTTTCTGCACAAGGGAAGAAATTCCTCCTTTTCTTCATAAGGAAGATCCGGGAGGATCAGACCGTCCATGCCGATCTCTTTGCTGGTGGAAAGAAACCGCTCTGCTCCATAAGAGAAGACCACATTGGCATAGGTCATAAAGACCAGAGGGACAAGAACCCTTCTGCGGACCTTTCGCACCATTTCAAAAATCTTATCCGTTGTCGTTCCGGCTGTCAGCGCCCGGAGATTGGCCGCCTGGATCACCGGTCCTTCCGCTGTCGGGTCCGAGAAGGGAATGCCGAGTTCGATCAGGTCGGCCCCGTTGTCCGCCATTGTCTGAATGAGCTGTGCAGTCACCGAAAGATCCGGATCCCCGCAGGTAATAAAAGGAATAAACGCTTTTCCATTCCGAAAAGCATATGCTATCGTTCTCATCTGGTATTCTCCTTGTTCATTCACTGATGTCTTCTCCCCGATACCGGGCAATGGCGGCGCAGTCCTTATCTCCCCGGCCGGAGATCGTAATCACGATCAACTGATCCTTATCCATGGTTGGCGCCAGCTTCCTCGCATAGGCAACCGCATGGGCAGATTCGATCGCCGGAATGATCCCTTCTGTGCGGGCCAGATATTCAAACGCCTGTACCGCCTCTTCATCCGTGATCCCTACGTAGACAGCCCGGCCGATATCATGAAGCCATGCATGCTCCGGTCCGATTCCGGGATAATCCAGTCCCGCCGAGATCGAATACACCGGAGCGATCTGCCCATAGGCATCCTGACAGAAATAACTTTTCATTCCGTGAAAGATCCCTACACGGCCGGTGTTAATGGTCGCTGCGGTCTCGAAACTGTCAATTCCCCGGCCTGCCGCTTCACAGCCGATCAGCTGCACCTGCGGATCATCGATAAAATGATAAAAGGAACCGATGGCGTTGCTGCCGCCTCCGACACAGGCGATCACGGCGTCCGGAAGCCTTCCTTCCTTCTCCAGGATCTGGGATCTGATCTCCCTGGAGATCACCGCCTGAAAATCCCTTACGATCGTGGGAAACGGGTGCGGTCCCATGACCGATCCCAGACAGTAATGGGTATCGCTGATCCGGGAAGTCCATTCTCTCATGGCTTCAGAAACCGCATCCTTCAGCGTGGCTGTCCCGGTGCGGACCGGAATAACCTCAGACCCTAACAGTTTCATCCGGTAGACATTCAGGGCCTGCCGTCTGGTATCCTCTTCTCCCATGAATACCACACACTCCATGCCAAGGAGCGCTGCCGCCGTCGCAGTCGCCACTCCGTGCTGCCCCGCCCCGGTCTCCGCAATCAGACGGGTCTTGCCCATTTTTTTCGCCAGCAGGGCCTGACCAAGAACATTGTTGATCTTATGGGCTCCGGTATGATTCAGGTCCTCCCGCTTCAGATAGATCTTCGCACCGCCCAGATCCCTCGTCATCTTTTCGGCTTTGTACAGCCGGCTCGGCCGCCCTGCGTACTCATTGAACAGCTCTGTCAGTTCCTGCTGAAAGGAAGGATCTTCCTTATAATAATTGTAGGCCTGTTCCAGCTCGATCACCGCATTCATCAGCGTTTCCGGAATATACTGGCCGCCATGGATCCCGAACCGTCCTTTTTGATTGGTCATATGCCGCTCCTTTTATAATTTCTGTCTTACCGCTTCTGTCAGCTGAGCGATCCGTAACTGTGATTTGCGTCCGGCAGAATCTTCTGCTCCTGTCATGACATCGATCCAGTCCGGCTGCAGTTTGCTGATCACTTCACCCGCTGTCTCCGGAAGGATCCCTCCTCCGACGATCAGAAGCTTTTCCGAATCTGCCAGAAGTTTCCGGATCCGCCTGATCTGCGCCGCGGATTCTTCCCCGCCTTCCAGTGTCTGCAGAAGGCTTCCGCCTCCAAAGGCCGCATTGGATGCTTCCCGGCTGTCCAGAAGGACGCCGGATACCTGCGTGTCCGACAGTTTCTGTACGATCTGCTCCAGGGATCCGGTTCCGAACATTTCCTGTCTCGCCTGAGGATCCTGGGGAATACTGCGGATGACGCGAATACCTTCCGAATCCAGACATTCAGCGATCCTTGCCGTATCTTCCAGAGATTCCCGGTAATGCAACTGCAGATACTCCGGTCTTAATGCACGGGCAAGAGCCAGGATCCGGTCCGGCTCCCCTCCGGTCACGATGCAGGTTTTTGCGGACCCATCTGTTTTTTTCAGATAAGACAGCAATTCTCCGGCTTTATTTCTATCCAGATTCCATCGCACCGGCACAGGATATTCCACCACAAATCCATGAAAATCCGTATCCTGAACCAGGCAGGCGTCCACATCCGCCCTGCTCATCAGTCCGCAGATCTTCACTGCGCAACGGCGGGTCATCGTCCGGTACCGGCGGACCGGATCCGGCGCATTCAGGATCGCGGTCCCCACGAGAACTCCATCCGCGCCGCTCTTCAGCGCCCTGCGCACGTCATCTCCGTCCTTCAGCGCGCTTTCCACCACATAGAAGCTTCCCTCTTCCTTCGCTTCCCGAAGCAGTCTGCCGGCATGCGTCACTGTTCCGTCGTCCCGTTCCAGTACCAGGATATCCCGGTTATTGATCCCGATCAGCGGAGCTTTCAATCCTTTGGCAAATTCCAGCTCCCGGAGGGTGTGAGTCTCTACGAATGGAGTCAGGCCCAGGCGCCGAGCCGCATGATAAAGCTGCGTCAGCCGTTCTTCTCCGAGACAGGATACCATCAGAAGGATGGCCTGTGCCCCGGCACTGCGGGTTTCCTCCAGATCCTTCTCACAGGTAATGAAATCCTTCCGGAGAACAGGGACAGATACACTCCTGCAGACCGCAGAAAGAATCTCCATGCTTCCGTGAAATTCCTTCTGTTCTGTCACAACGGAGAGAGCGGGAGCCCCTGCCTTCACCAGCTGCATCGCCAGCTCCGCAGGGTCTCTGCCCTTCAGCAGCTCTCCGTCCTTTGGGGAAAAACATTTGATATCCGGTATCAGAGGGACCATGCCCTGTGCTTTTCTATTGTTTAACGCTTCAAGAAATTTCATTTCCGAAATGCTCCGGATCTTTCGATCAGCTGATTCAACGTCTCTTCCGCCCGGCCTTCATCGATGATCGCAGCCACTTTGCGGATGCCGTCCGCAAAATCTGCCGCCTTGTCTCCTACGACCAGCGCCCCGGCCGCATTGAGAAGCACCGCATCCCTGCGGGCGTCCCGGATACTTCCGTTAAATACTCCCCGGATCGTCGCCGCATTCTCCTGCGGAGTACCGGTCCGGATCTCTTCCAGTGTACAGCGGGATAATCCGAAATCTTCCGGAGCGATCTCATAGCTTTGGAATTCCCCGTCTTTCAATTCAATGATCTTTGTCTTTCCCAGCAGAGAGATCTCATCCAGTCCGTCCAGTCCATGCACAAACATGGCTCTGGTATACCCGATCTCCCGGGCGACGGTTGCCACCTGCTCCAGAAGTTCCGGTTTATAAACTCCCAGCAGATGTCTTGGAGCAAAGGCCGGATTGATCAAAGGTCCGATAATGGTATAGAAAATGGTTTTGATCCCCAGAGCGGCCTCCGGCTGCAGGACCTTTCCCATCACCGGATGGAACAATGGGGCATAAATAAAGGCGATATTGATTTCTTCGATCAGCTGGGCCGCCTGCTCCGGCGTCAGTTCAATATTGACACCGAGAGCCTCCAGAACATCCGCGCTGCCGGACAGACTGGAAATGGACCGGCTGCCGTGTTTTGCCACCGGGATCCCCGCTGCTGCCGAGATCAACGCTGTGGCCGTAGAAATGTTATATGTAGAAAGCCCGCCTCCGGTTCCGCAGGTATCCATCAGTTCGCTTTCCACACGGGGACGGATCGGAATGCAATTCTCCCGCATGGCTTTGGCAATGTATGCGGTCTCCTCCAGGGTCGTCCCCTTCATCACCAGTGCAACCAGAAATCCCGAAATCTGTCCTTCGGTGAGCTTGTCCTCCCGGATGTCCGAGATGATTTCCAGAACTTCCTGCTCGTTCAGATCCGTTCCGTTTGTCAGTTTGCCTAAAATATCCTTATACATGTCTGGCTCCTTTCCTGCCTGTGCCTTCCGGCTGTTTTGCGCCTTCGGCGGTTGTGTGTAACGTTTGCTGCAGAAAATGGCTGCAGCAGATGTGATAGGAATGGGATCAGGAATTTTCAGCAAATAAAAAAACCTGTCCCAGAAAAAATGCTGGGACAGGATATAATCCTGCGGTGCCACCCGGCTTGGTACTATTGTACCCTCTCGATGCGTACCATCATACGCCGGCCTTTGATCACGGAGCGCCATCTCCGTCTCACATACTGGGCTGTACGCCGTTCTGATCGCCCTCGGAAGTCCATTCAATCCTGCCCTTCATGCCGCGATCACTCCGCCCGCGGCTCTCACTTACGAACCTTAACAGGATCTACTCACTCTCCCTCAACGGTTTCGCACAGTCTATCACAGCTGAATCGATTGCGCAAGTATATTTTTTAGTACACTGCTGTGGCAGTGTGTTAAACTTTTTCATCCCGTAATCCGTGCGTTAATTATAAATCCGCATCTTAGTTATTGGAAAAAACTATAACCAAATATCTGTAAATAGTATTGGTAAAAATGCCTTATTTCTTTTATATTAGTCACATTAAGCTTATATTCAAAAAATCTGTTTTTTTTACAGGTTTCCGGAAAGAGGAGTCATATGTCAGAAGTATTGCTCCGGGTGCAGGAGCTGACACAACAATTTAAGGGTGTTCTTGCTGTTGACCATATCAATATGGATCTGGAAACAGGGAAGATCTACGGGCTGATCGGGACCAACGGCGCCGGAAAAAGCACCGTGATCAATATGATCTCCGGGAATCTGTTCCCGACGGAGGGACAGATCCTTTATGAGGACAAGCCGATCACCCATGTTCCCGCCGCGCAGCGGGCCAGGGCCGGGATCGCCCGAACCTTCCAGAACCTCCGGCTGTTTGAGGATCAGACCGTTCTGGATAATGTGATCACCGCCAGCCAGATCACCCGGACCTATACCCTGTTTGAAATGCTGACGTATATGCCCAGGTACCGGCGGGAAGAAAAGGAATTTGCCGCACGGTCCCTGCAGGCCCTTCAGACCATGGGGATCGAACAGTATGCTTCCTATCAGGCGGACAGTCTCGCCTACGCGTTTCAGCGGCGGCTTGAGATCGCCAGATGTCTCGCCATCCGTCCGAAGCTCCTTCTGCTGGATGAGCCGGCAGCCGGTATGAATCCTCAGGAAAGTCTGCAGCTGGTCGAAGACATCCGGAAGATCCATCAGGTTCATCCGGAGATGACGATTCTCCTCATTGAGCATGATATGAAGGTCGTTATGAATCTTTGCGAATATATCTATGTTATGGCATCGGGACGGATGATCGCGGAAGGGACTCCCCGGCAGATCTATGAATCCGAGGAAGTCATCTCCGTATATCTGGGCGGCTCGGCCCACCGCATCGGGAAGCAGACCGCCGGAGAATAAGAAACACTATGTTAAAAGTCACGAATCTCAGTATCAGTTATAAAAAAATCAATGCCGTCCGGAACATTTCCTTTGAAGTCCGGGAGGGCGAGATCGTCTCCCTGATCGGATCCAACGGAGCCGGCAAGACCTCCACCATGAGAACGATTTCCGGCCTGATCAAAGCCAAATCCGGATCAATCCTCTACGAAGGAAAGGAACTGATCGGGGCCAGTCCGGCTCAGATCGTATCCGCGGGGATCGTCCATGTTCCGGAGGGGCGGCAGGTCTTCAGCAAACTCAGCGTCGGCGAGAATCTGGAACTTGGCGGATATCTGACCAGGAACAAGAAGATCCGGCAGGAACGGATGGATTATGTGTTTGATCTCTTTCCGATCCTGAAGGAGCGGATCCATCAGAAGGCCGGTTCCCTTTCCGGAGGCGAGCAGCAGATGCTGGCCATCGGCCGCGCCCGGGTCACCGGATCCCGGCTGCTTCTTCTGGATGAGCCTTCCCTGGGACTGGCTCCGATCATTGTGGAGCAGGTATTTGAAGTCATTCAGACACTGCGGAACAATGGGATGACGATCCTTCTGGTGGAGCAGAATGCCTGGGACGCCCTCCAGATCTGTGACCGGGCTTATATTATGGAAAGCGGGGAGATCGTCCTTTCCGGAACCGGTCAGGAAGTGGCGGAAAATGAGGATATCCGGAGGATATATCTGGGAGGTAAGGAAACATGGGTTTCTTCGTTGCACAATTAATCAGTGCCATAAAGCTGGGCAGCATCTATGCTCTGGTTGCCATTGGCTATTCCATCGTATACAGCATCATGGGAATGATCAATTTCGCCCATGGGGAACTGCTGATGATCGCCACTTTTGCTTTGTGGTCTTTGCTGAACGCCGGCCTGTCCTTCGGCCTGGCAGTCATCCTGTCCATCCTGATCACGGTTCTGTTCGGTGTCCTGATCGAACGGGTTGCCTACCGTCCGATCCGCAAAGCCGGCGAATCCACCCAGATTATCACGTCTCTGGCTGTCTCCATTTTTTTGGAGGCGGTCTGCCAGGCGATCTTCAATTCCAGCAGCAAGGCTCTGATCATCCCCGAGTTTTTCTCCCGGACCTTCAAAATCTACGGAGCTACGGTGTCGGTCATTGATGTGGTCACCTTTGCTTCCACCGTGATCCTCACCATCGTCGTGGTGCTGATCCTGCAGAAGACCCGGATCGGCAAAGCCATGCGGGCAGTCTCCGACAATCCGGAGGCTTCGGATCTGGTGGGTATCGACAAGAACAAGGTCATCACCGTTGCCTTTATTATCGGCTCCGTGCTGGCAGCATTTGCCGGGATCCTCTACTCCGGCAAATATACATCCTTCAGCAACGATATGGGATTTATGCTGGGCGTCAAGGCGTTTATCGCAGCCGTACTGGGCGGTCTGGGCAGTCTCACGGGAGCGGTTGCCGGCGGCTACATTATGGCTGTCCTGGAGGTGTTCTTCAGCGGATATCTGCCCCAGGGCACCGCGTCCTTCCAGACCACCTTTACGTTCCTGGTACTGATCCTGGTGCTTCTGGTCCGGCCCAACGGACTGTTCGGCAGCAATAACTGGAAAAGGAGTTGACAATGATGAAGACACAAAGATTCACAGACAATTCCCTGTTCCGGTTTCTCATGGTGATCCTTGTTCCGCTGGCGATCATCCTTTTGGTCCATTTTAAGGCCGGCAATTATTATGAATCCATCCTGATCCTGTTCTTTATCAATCTGATCCTGGCTGCAAGCCTGAATCTGACCAACGGGATCACCGGTATCTTTTCATTGGGACAGGCAGGCTTCATGGCCCTGGGCGCTTACATCGGATCAATCCTGACGCTCTCTGAGTCCACCAAGGACACTATGGTTTCCAAAATGCCCCAATGGCTGAAGCAGTTCCAGCTCCCCTTCTGGGCAGCCCTGATTGTTGCAGCCTGTGTGACCATGATCATTGCGGGGATCATCGGATTTGCGATCCTCCGGGCCAAGGGGCATTACCTGGCGGTGATCACCCTGGGAATGGTCATCGTGATCAAGAGTGTGCTGGACAATGCGTCCAGCCTCACCAACGGTTCCCGGGGCATCAGCGGTATGACCAAATACTCCACACTCCCCGTGGTAATCATTACTGCGCTGATCTCTCTGTTTATTTTATACCGGTTCCGCACCAGCGCCTATGGGCGGTCCATGATCGCGCTCCGGGAAGATGAGGACGCCGCCGCATCCCTGGGCATCAATCACCGCACCATCCGTCTGATGTCCTTCATGATCAGCGCCTTCTTTGCCGCTGTGGGCGGATGCCTGTGGGCCCACCTGCAGAGGACGATCGCCCCGTCACTGTTTTACTTTGACGAGACCTTCACGATTCTGGAAATGTCGGTTCTGGGCGGTATGGCCAGTCTGTCCGGAGCGATCCCCGGAGCCGCTGTACTGACCTTCCTTCCCCAGCTGCTGGCAAATTTCAGCACCGGTTTCACGATCTTCGGGATCCATGTTCCGCAGATAAACGGACTGACCAACATTGTTACCAGCGTGCTGTTCATCATCATGATCATTTTCCGGAAAGAGGGCATCACCGGGAGCAGCGAATATCTGGTCGGAACGTTGTTCAGCAGTTCCACCTATACCGGCCTGTTCCGCAAACAGACTTACCTTGATTTCGCACATGCTTTTACGCGAAAGAATAGATCTGAAAAAAACAAAGGAGAACCACAATGAAAGCAAAACACAAAATTCTCAGCACTGTACTCATCAGTGCCCTGGCAGCAACGTTAACAGCAGGAATTGCCTTCGCAGGGGAAAATTCCATCAAAGTCGGCGGACTGTGGGCACAGACCGGCTGGTTCGACAGCTATGATGTCGCAGGTTCCAAAGGCCTGGAGCTGGCATTGGATGAAATCAATGCCGCAGGCGGAATCGACGGAATCCAGGTGGAATACGTAACCTATGATACGACCTCTGATCTGGCCACTGCAACCGCTCTGACCACACGTATGATCGAACAGGACGGATGTGATGTCCTGATCGGCATGGGCGACCCCAACACCGATATTGCCTGCGGAACTATCGCGCAGGAGTACGGCGTTCCGACGATCGCAACCGTTTCCACACTGCCCTATACCCAGGAGCGTGTCGGCGATACCGCATTCCTGGTTCCTTACGGTGACAACATTCAGGCCGCTGCCATGTCCGAATATGCTTACAACGAACTGGGTGTCCGGACCGCATACGTAATCACCAACAATACTGACGAATACACACTGGCTCTGTCCAAATACTTCCAGTCCCATTTCACAGCTCTGGGCGGCACCATCGTATCCGAGGGCGAATTCGGAAGTGAATACGACGACAACACCAGTACAGACTTCTCCCCCATCATCAACCAGATCCTGGCACTGGATGAACAGCCGGATGCCATCTTCCTGGGATGCTTTACCGATGAAGGCCCGATCCAGCTGAAGCAGATCCGCGAAGCAGGTCTGGATGTCATCTGCCTGTCCGGTGACGGACTGGATGACCTTTCCGTTGCTCAGATTGCAGGTGCCGCTTCCAACAACACCTACTTCAGCACCCATGTCAATTATGCAGATCCGATTACCGATGACTTCATCGCTGCTTATCAGGCAAAATACAATGAGGATCCGCAGAATGCATTTGCTGCACTGGCTTACGATGCAGGCTATTTGCTGAAATACGCCATTGAAAACTATGCAAACGGGGATTATTCTCCCCAGTCCATCCGCAATGCGATCGCACAGGTCACAGACTTCGAAGGACTGACAGGTACTATCAGCTATGCAGATGGCAATGTTCCGAACAAGACCGTGTTCATTAACGAATTCAAGGACGGCGAAAGCCTGAACATCACCGCCATTGTACCGACCTTCACAGAGGGTGAATAAAGGAGGATTCTCATGGCAGAATATAAACTTTGGAATGCGCTGGAAGCAGCCAGAAAGTATCAGTGGGTAGAGCTTTCCCACCCGCTGAACAACGACAGTCCCTACTGGTCCGGGATTCCGGCCGGATCCGTGGAATTATCGAAGACCCTCTGGGACTGGGGAAAACCGGAGCTTGAATGCCTGATCCAGTCCTTCAAGTTCCCGGGACAGTTCGGAACCCATATTGATTTCCCCGGACATTTTATCCAGGGCAAGCAGATGTCGGAACAGTACGATGTCCATGACCTGATCTTCCCGCTGGTTGTCATTGATATTACCGAGCAGGTGAAGAAGGATGTCCACTATGCAGTCACCGTAGAGGATATCAAGAACTATGAGGCTCAGTACGGCCCGATCCCGGACGGCGCTTTTGTAGCACTGCGCACCGACTGGTATAAGAACTGGCCGGATATGGATGCTCTCTCCGGAACCGGAGAAGACGGATCTGAGAATTTCCCGGGCTGGTCTCTGGAAGCTCTTAAATACATTTATGAGACCCGCAACGCTGCAGCAAACGGTCATGAGACGCTGGATACGGACGCCTCTACCGTAGCCGCCGAAGCCGGCGACCTGATCTGCGAACGTTATGTTCTGGATCAGGAGAAGCTCCAGGTAGAAGCGCTCCGGAATCTGGACAAGGTACAGCCCGCAGGCGCTGTGATCATTGTTTCCTACCCGAGGATCGAACAGGCCACCGGACTTCCGGCCAGAGTCTGGGCAATCACAGAATAATCTCTGACCGAAGGAATCATTTCTGATTATAAAATGGTTTCCAGTCATAGACTTTGATGTTTTTCAGGATTGCGTACTCTTCTTTCCGGGGAGTACGCAGTCTTTTTATAAGAGGCTCCCGCTGAGACTCCCGCTGAGACTCCTGTTGAGACTCCTGTTGAGACCCCAGCTGCGGGCAGCGGAGCGGAACAACGATTGTGATCCGCCCGGGTTTGTGTTAAGATAAACCCCGGATCACAACAGCCGGAAAGGGATGATAAATATGAACATTTCCACAAAAGGAAGGTATGCTTTGCGCATGCTGATCGATCTGGCGGAGCATCAGAATGCCGGATACATTTCACTGAAAGAGATTGCCGCCAGGCAGAACATCTCGAAGAAATATCTGGAACAGATCGTCCCTTTGTTTCATAATTCCGGCATGCTGAAAGCAAACCGGGGGCCGAAGGGCGGTTATATGCTTGCCATGCTTCCGGAGAAATATACCGTGGGAGATATTCTCCAGTTAACAGAAGGCTCTCTCTCCCTGGCACCGGATGCAGATCCCGATCCGACTGACTGCGGACAGGATACGGATCTTGCCATGCTCCCGATCTGGCAGGGGCTTTCCCGGGTAATAAAAGAATACCTGGACGGCATTACCCTCCAGGATATTCTTGATCAGCTACAGGATCACTATATGAATAATTATATGATCTGATCAGATGCTACAGATCCGGCCGGCAATGCCGCAGCCGGCTGCAGCATAAGATCCGATCTTATCATATCAGGCGGCTGCCGCACAGGACCTTGTCAGTCAGCAAACATCGGGGTCGACAGATACCGTTCCCCTGTATCCGGCAGCAGAGCGACGATGATCTTGCCCTTGTTCTCCGGACGTTTTGCCAGTACAGACGCCGCATATACGGCTGCTCCGGATGAAATTCCCACCAGAAGTCCCTCTTTTCTTGCCAGGACTCTTCCTGTCTCAAACGCATCTTCATTTTCGACTGCAATGATCTCATCATAGATTTCCGTATTCAGAGTATCCGGCACAAATCCGGCTCCGATGCCCTGAATCTTGTGCGGGCCCGGTGTTCCTTTGGAAAGAACCGGTGATCCGGCAGGTTCGACTGCAACAACCTTTACATTGGGGTTCTGCTGTTTCAGATATTCGCCGGTTCCGGAAACAGTTCCGCCGGTCCCCACGCCTGCGACAAAAATATCCACTTTTCCATCCGTATCTTTCCAGATCTCTGGGCCTGTGGTGCTGCGGTGGATCGCAGGGTTTGCGCTGTTCGTAAACTGGCTCGGAATGAAACTGTTCTGAATCTGGGCCGCAAGTTCGCTGGCCTTCTCAATTGCCCCTTTCATCCCCTTTGCGCCTTCTGTCAGAACCAGCTCCGCACCATAGGCTTTCAGAAGATTCCTTCTTTCAATGCTCATGGTCTCCGGCATGGTCAGGATGATCTTGTATCCTCTGGCAGCGGCAACCGCCGACAGACCGATTCCTGTATTTCCGCTGGTAGGCTCGATGATCACGGAATCCGGTTTCAGTACGCCTTTTTCCTCTGCATCATCCAGCATGGCTTTGGCAATTCTGTCTTTAACACTGCCGGCCGGATTGAAATATTCCAGTTTTCCGTAGATCTCTGCCTCCAGCTCATGATCCGCGATATAGTTTGTCAGCTTCAGAAGCGGGGTTCCGCCGATCAGGTCAGTAATTCTCTCGTATACGTTCATTTCTCCTCCTCGCGATGTTCATATCGCTGTTTTCTGATATAGATTTCATAGAAATCATACATTTCCTATAAGTTTAGTAGGTTTATATCACTTCATTCATGTCTTGTCAACCGTTTTATATCATTTGTGCTGAATACTCTTTACCGGAGATTCCGCAATGCTCCGCGGTTCACTACCGTGATACGCAGTATTCTTTCTTGCAATGCTCAATGTCCATTTTCGGAATTCGCCGCGCTTCACTCTATACGTAGTCATGCGTTTTTTGGGATTTTCAAAATCTGCATGACATTGACCGCAATGCTCGACGTTTCTGACAATGGCTGCCGAAAAATTGCAGCAATGCGTGAGATTTTCGGCAGACTGCCCTAGCCGGCCTGACTTTTGCCGAAAAATTGCAGCAATGCGTGAGTTTTTTGACAGAAATCGTCCTCTAAGAGGCCTATTGACGAAAAATTGCAGCAATGCGTGAGTTTTTCGACAGCAGCTGCCGAAAAAATACAGCATTGCGGTAGATCGAGAAGCGGAAGGTCTGCGTCAGGAATTTTGATTCCTGATTCCTTGCCTTCCGCTCTTCGTTCCTATCTGATTACTATATCCTCAAAGATTGCAATATGACTCCCCCTGTCACCGGATCCGTCCGGATCTGCCGCTGTGACGACCTCTTCTCATAAGAACAAGAATCGTTCCGGCAATCAAAATCACCGCCGCAATTCCAAGACCGAGGTACAGACCTGGACGATTCAAATCCCCGGTCTTCGGTGCATCCTCTGCAAACGGCCTTTTTGACGGAGGCTCCGGAGTCTGTGGTTTCGGGGGTTCCGGATTGGCAGGCGGCTGCGGAGCAGGAGTCGGCGTCTCCGGTTGCGTCGGCGGCTGCGTCGGGGGCTGTGTCGGAGGCTCCGTTGGAGGCTCCGTCGGAGGCTCCGTAGGCGGTTCCGGCTGCGAAACATGTACGGTCTGGTCCGCATCTTCGAGATCCTCATGTAGCGCGATTACGGTTCCGTCCCGAAGCAGTTTTTCAAATGCTACAATCCGCATGGGAAGTGTTTCCGGAGCGGAAAATGTAAATGCAATCCTGACTGACCCGGATGCCTTTTTGGCGATAAACGTTTCTTCCGCGGTCACCTCCGCCCCGGAAGCATCCTGAAGGATCTCACCTGTGGCAGGGTCGACCAGCGTTCCCCGGATGGAATACTCCGTATCCGGGCACAGATTCTCATAAGCAACATTGTCATATAATACGATCTGATTCCGCGTCACGGACAGAGTCTTCCGTCCCTTTTCCGCGCTTAGTACTGTGCGGATCGCAGGAATATATACGGTCTGGGAAGGATCCGCCAGATCGCAGTGCTCTGCAAGCTGTTTCTGGACCGTCCCCTCTATGCGGAACAGTTTTTCAAATGCCACGAGAGTGACTCCTTCCGCGGGTATCCTGTCCGGTGCGAATCGGAGAAGGACTGTTCCGGAAGACTCTTCCGCCGTGAAAAATGCCTCAGCGCTGATCGCTTTGCCATCCGCAGACAGCAGAGATTTCCCGGTTGCTTTTTCTTTCAGTTCCCCTCTTATCACATATTTGGATCCGGGCTGAAGGTTCTGATACACCACAGTATCCGTCAGGACGACCTTCTTTTCCGACAGGGCAAAATGAAGGTCCAAACCTTCTGCTGTCAGTATCGTCTTTATTCCGGGAAGATGAACGGTCTGGTCCTGATCGCTGAGATCTGCATGGACAGCCACATTCCGGTTGTTCTGATACAGTTCTTCAAAGGCAACCACCGACCTTCCGGCCAGCGTGGTTCCCGAAAATTCAAATACAATCTCTGCAGATCCATCCCTTTGTTCCGGGGTAAAAACAGCCTTTGCCCGAATCTCCCTTCCCCGGTCATCCCGCACCGGTTTTCCGCTTTCTTTGTCATGCAGCGTTCCCATGATGCGATACTCTTTCCCCGGGATCAGGTTCCGGTAAAAGACCTGGTCTGTCAGTTTGATCCTGTCACAGGCAAAGACATCCGGCTGCTGATCAGCAGAATCCTTCAGACTGGTGCGGATACATGGAATCCACAGAGTCTGATCGAAATCCTCCAGGTCGCAGTGAAGTGCCAGCAGTTTATCCTCCCTGTAAAGGCGCTCAAATGCAACCAGAGTATGCCCCGTCAGAGATGCTCCGTCAAAATGAAATGTCAAAGCAACGGATCCATCCTTCTCCTCCGGAATAAAGGTCGCCTGTGCTGAGATTTCTTTATTCCGGTCATCAACTGCGGGATCGCCCGTCTCCGGATCCATCAGAACTCCCAACACATGGTATCTGCTGCCTGGGATCAGATTCCGGTATAGTACGGTATCGGTCAGTGTGATCCCTTCCCCTGCGGCTGCGTCCTTCTCTTCGCTGAGGGTCTCCTTCAGGGAAGTCCTTATGGCGGGAAGATCCACTGTCTGGGCCTCATCCTCCAGATCTGCATGAACGGCAAGTTCCTTCTCTCCACGGTACAATCGTTCAAATGCCACGAGATGATGTCCGGCCAGAATAGTTCCGGGGAAAGTAAACACAAGTTCCACCGAACCCTCCTGCTCCTGTGCCGTAAACACCAGTTCTGAGAGGATCTCTTCGCCCTGATCATCTATGGCCGGCGCCTGAGTATCCCGATCCATGAGAATCCCTTTTACCGTGTATTCCTGCCCGACCGTCAGATTATGGAAGAAAACAGTGTCTGCCAGGCAGAGCTCCTTTGCTGCCAGTGCATCATGTCCCTCGTCAAATGAATCCTTCAGAGTTGTTTCGATCCCTGGAAAATCAACCGTCTGGCTCGCATCCTGAAGATCGGCATGGACCGCCACTCTCTTGTTTTCCCGGTACAGCTCTTCAAAGGCAACGACAGAACGTCCGGCCAGAGTGAGTCCGGAGAAGGTAAAAACAAGTTCCACAGATCCAGCCTCTGTCTGCGGAGTAAATACGGTTTCGGAGCGGATCTCCTCTCCCTGGCCATCCACGGCCGGTTCTCCGGTCTCCTGGTCCATGAGGGTCCCTCTCACCGAATATTCCTGCCCGGCCGTCAGATTTCTGTAAACCACCGTGTCCGCCAGGGTGATCTCCTGCAGCGCCTGTGCGTCCCGGACCTGTACATCCGGCTCTCCATCGGTCGTATCTTTCAAAGTTGTCCTGATCTCCGGAAATGCAACAGTCTGCTCTGCATCCAGAAGATCCTCATGAGCTGCGATCTTCCTCTGATCCCGGAAAAGAGATTCAAAGGCAACCACAGCGTGGCCGGCCAGCATTGTTCCCCGGAACCGGAACGTCATCTCCTCGGATCCGTCGGAAGTTTCTGCAGTAAAAGCAGCTGTGGCCGTGATTTCCTTTCCCTCATCATCCAGAGCCGGATTCCCCGTTTCCCGATCCATCAGGATTCCCTGCAGGATGTACCTGCGGCCGGCGATCAGATTCTGGTAATTTACAGTATCCACCAGAATGATCTGTTCCGATGCCATTGCGTCGGAGCCGCCATCCAAAGCGTCCCCGGAACCGTCCGGAGAGACGCCACCGGTGCTTGTTTGGCCCCCGACGCCGGAACCGTCTTTCAGGGAAGTAGTGATTTTCGGGATCACCACAGTCTGATCTGCGTCCTCCAGATCTGCATGCACTGCCAGCTCTTTGTCATTGCTGTAAAGCCGTTCGAATGCCACGACCCGCTCGCCCGCCAGGCAGACCCCCGGGAAGGTAAAGGAAAGCTCTGCTGTTCCTTCCGCCGACTCCGCCGTGAACGAGATCTCAGAGCGAATCTCCTCCCCATTATCATCCAGTACCGGTTCGCCCGTTTTCTTATTCATCAGAATTCCGAGGATCCTGTAGCAATTTCCGGGAGTCAGATTCTGATAATTCACGATATCCGTAAGAACGATCTCCTCTGAAGCAAATGCATCCGGTTCCCGGTCCGCATCATCTTTCAGGGAGGTCTCTATGCCCGGAAGGGAAACGGTCTGGTTTTCATCGGAGAGATTCTTATGAGATGCCTGCTCTGTCTGTTTCCAGTAGAGTGTCTCAAATGCAACCAGGGAATGGCCTTTCAGCTGTTCACCGTCAAACTGGAACGTCAGTTCCTCAACTCCCTCCAAAGACCCGGGAGAAAACTGCAGTTCTGCCGTGATCCGGTTCCCCTCGTCATCCAGAGCTTCCCGGCCGGTTTGCCGGTCCATCAGGACTCCCTGAAGAAGATAGGTCCGCCCGGCTTTCAGGTTTTCATACTCCACAGTATCAACCAGATTCATCCCTTTGGAAGCTTCTGCTTCATGACTTCCGTCTTCCGGATTCTTTAAAACGGTCCGGATCAGCGGCGGCTGTGTGACCAGGATCATCTGATCCGGATCCTCCGGATCCGTGTGGGCATCCAGAATCTGATCCCCCAGTTTCAGCCATTCAAATACTACCAGAGACTGGCTTTTGGTCTCCCGGAGAATCTCTCCGGACAGGCGGAACCGGACTTCGGTGTATCCATTTGCCGTCTTTGCGGTAAAGGTAGTGGTAACGATCAGTTCCTTTCCGTTTTTCTCTTTGTAAAATCCGCCATTGGTCTTGTCCCAGATTTTTCCGGTCAATGTATAGGTCTCGCCTTTCCGGCAATCAGAAAAAGACACCTTGTCAACCAGCAGGATCTCATCGTCCTGTGCATCCACGGTTTTATCCAGTTCTTCTGCATCCCAGGCCACAGTCCGGATGTGGGGCTGCCCCTCCGTGGAATCATCCTTTGTTCCCAGATCAGTCCGATCCTCCTGATTGCGGAAAGTATCCTCCTGATAAACCGTTCCGGTAAAGGAGATCATGTACAGGCCTTCGTTTGCCGAGGTTTCAATTTCCCGGAAAAGGTAAGTTCCATAAGGGAAGGAGGCCAGATCCGGATCGGCTTCGGATACATTTCCTTCACTGTCCATGGAAAACCACACATTGTTCCGGCAGGACAGAAGACTCTCATCCACAGAATAGGATCCGTCCTCCAGCTTAGTGACAGCTGCGTCATTTCCGTTATTTTTGTCAAACCTGGAGGAGTCATAGTTTCCGTTGGGATCTGTCACCAGATAATGGGTTTCTCCCGTTACGGTATTCTTCACTTCAAACAGACAGTTTGCGATAGGCTCTGCTCCGCCATTGGTTTTCCGGAATGCAAAGTTCCCTCTGGCCACCTGTTCCGGACTGATCGTTCCTTTCCCGTAGTCCACGGACGGAGTTGTCCGAATGGCGTAAATGCCGCTTTCCGGATCTGTCTGCTCCACCCCGGGCCCATTCACCTGATACTGGTAAACCGTAGGATCCGGCAAATATCCGGCAGGCGGTCTGGTCTCCTGAAGAGTAAAGGATCCCAGCGGAATGACAGCCAGATGGTTCCGGTCAAAATAAAGCATGTCGCTCCCTTTTTTCAGAGATTCTGCAGAAAGAGAGGCCTTCCCGGTCTGGTCAGTCACGAAGACCCAGGTTCTGGCCGGAGTCCCGGAATAATCATAATTTGTATAATAGTTCAAGGTGTATTCCGCGCCTGCGAAACCAGCCCCTGCAACGGGAAATGGTTTTCCGGTTTCTTTATCGACCTTTTGCAGAAGGATCCGGATCGGAGCTGCCTGGACCGGTTCCTCACACTGAACTGTTCCCGTTTTCTGTTCCGCGGACAATTCCACCCGGTGCAGATCTTCTTCCCGGGCTGACGCGCAGGCGGCCAGGTCGTATCCGGAAGATGCCGTCAGCTCCCTGATATAATAGGTTCCGAAAGGAACCTTTCTGACCAGGAACTCCCCTCCGGCGTTTGTCGTTGCCCTGGTGTACTCCTTTGTGCAGGCAGCGTCCGTATAGATGCCATAAACACCGCCTTCCAGAGAATAGCAGGGATGTCCGTCTGTGATCTCCGGAAGCAGGGACTTTTTGATCAGTTTTACTTCCCCCAGCACCGGAGCGTCCTTGGATCTCGCTGCCGGTTTCTGGGTAGTGCTGTAATTCTCCGCGCTGATGGTGACGGAATAGACCGTGGTATCCATCTTCAGGTTCTTGCCCGCCTTGGTCTCTTTCAGATAGTAGGTCCCCAAAGGCACGTTCCGGATCACGTTGGAGCTGCCGCTCATCCCGCTGCCCTCTGTGTTGCCACCGGTGTTATCTGCAGCCGTAATAGTCAGTACCTCGGAACCATACTTCCGGGTGCACTTTGCATCCGTATACACCGTATATTGGGCTCCCGCCACAGAGTAGGCATCGCTCTTTTTGATGATCTCGATGGCCGCGCTGCTCAGGCCTTCTGTATCCAGGATCTTCTCGATCTGCAGGGACCCCAGCACCGGAGCGTCCTTGGACTTTGCGGATGGCTTCTGTGTGGTGCCGTAATTATCCACGCTGATGGTGACGGAATAGACGGTAGAATCCATCTTCAGGTTCTTGCCCGCTTTGGTCTCTTTCAGGTAGTAGGTCCCCAGAGGCACGTTTTTAATAATGTTGGAGCTGCCGCTCATCCCGTTGCCGTCGGCACTCTCTGCAGCTGTAATGGTCAACACCTCAGAGCCATACTTTTGGGTGCACTTCGCGTCGGTATACACAGTGTACTGGGCCCCGGTTACAGACTAAGCATCACTCTTTTTGATGATCTCGATGGCCGCACTGCTCAGCCCTTCTGTATCCAGGATCTTCT
>JAFUBX010000001.1 GCA_017459985.1 Parasporobacterium sp. | reverse complement strand
GAAGTTTTGACAAAGGCGGGACTTATAAGTTGCCTTGACTATTACAATGAGCGTCATGCGTTGAAGTTATGTTGAACCGCCGTATGCCGAACGGCACGTACGGTGGTGTGAGAGGGCGGAGAAAATCCGCCCTACTCAATTCAGAGCTGCAGGGGAAACACTTCCAGGATCTGAAAGGAAAACAGAAGCCGCATCCGGACCCGGGTATCGTTCAGATCCAGTCCGAGGATCTCACGAATATGATTGATCCGATACAGTGCCGTATTCTTGTGGATGTACAGCCGGTCCGCGGTCATCTGCAGATTGCAGCCGCATTCCAGATAGGTCTTCAGGGTGCCGGTCAGGGGAAACTGATAGTCCCTCTGCAGGCGGATCAGATGAATAATTCCCTGACTGACCATGGACATGGCCTGGTCCCGGGTCAGGAAGGACAGAAGATATTCAAAATAAACGTCCCGGAAAAAGAGCAGCTGTCCCCGGGTTTGGGAGCGGAGCCCCAGAATCGCCAGAGCCTGCAGATAATAATGACGGAGGGCATTAAAACGATAGAAGGTGTTGCTGACGCTGCATCGCAGCTCCTGAGCCCGGAGCGTTTCAGAGAGTTTTTGGTGAAGCGGGGAAAACCCGTTCTCGTCCGGGGCGTGCAGGATCAGGACCACCTTTCCGTCAAAATCCAGGACCAGAACATCCTCCCGGGAGAACAGACGTTCAAACAGGCCGGAATAATAATGAAGAACCTGGGGATCGTTGCCGGCGTTCGGCTCCACGCAGCAGACCTGGACAAGACTGTTCAGCAGCTGCGGCTTGCGGCTGAGCCGGTCCTTGATCAGCTCCTCGGAGATCTGAAGGCCCCGCAGAAGATCCAGAACGATGTGCTTCAGAGGCTCTGCACTTAAGAACTGTTGTCCGGAGGATTCCGCAATCCGCTTTAAGTGACTGCGGATGATCCGGCATTCCTCCATCTCCACCTGGGTAGGGGGACCGGAAATGCAGAGCATGTTCAGACGTCCGTAGAACTGTTCTCCCAGCCACAGATTACAGACCAGGGAGTGGAAGGGGTAGTAGGAGGCATGATACGGAAAGGGTTCCTTCTGATCTGCCAGGATATCCAGATCTCCGCTGTCCTGCATCAGCTTGACGGATTCCGGAGACAGATACCGTTTTTCCTTCATATGCTTCCACTCCGCATCTTCCGGGAAGTCGACCTCTTCCGAGATCGCCAGAACCCGGTAGCTGGAATCGAAATAAAAGAAGGGAACATGCAGGGTTTTGCCGGCGGCATCGATCACTTCCTGGCTGGTGTGGAGGGGAGACAGGACGGTATTCAGATGGTCCAGCCGGGACCGGGTCCGGAGAAGAGTGTTCAGGATCTGCACAGCACTGCCGGAGGCGGTGCAGAGGTAATTGTCACTCATGGTCTTCTGGCCGCCGGGATAGATCAGAAGCGCTTTGTGAAAATACCGGGCCGGCGGGGCATCTGCTACAAGATATACGGTGTTTTCCAGATCCTCAGAGGTTTCCTCCAGGAAAAAAAGGGAATCCGCTCTTGTAAAATTTTTATTTTTTTTCTTAATTATCGAAAAATTTTCCAATAAATATAAAATCAAATCCCAGTTCATAACAATATTCTCCTTGCCCGTTCTTTAATTGTGATTGTATCACAATTAATGTGGTTGTGAAATCTGATTTTCAGGACAATGACACATAGAATCCTCCGTGATATCCTTCCAGTGTCAGAAAATTCACGGAATCAGGAAAGCAAAACCGAGGAGATAGAATTTTGTGATGAAATCACAGAAATCGGCACGGACAAGGAGGAGAAAATGTTAACAGAACGCGAGAATATGGAAATTTGCTGGAACCACGAGCAGCCGGAATGGGTACCGATGATCAACACCGCTTCCCAGATGATCATCTGTCCGGAAATCAATGACCGCTGCCTGTTCATGAACGGGAAGGATGATTTTGGCCTGGAGTGGGAGATCGATCCCGCCCATCCGGAACTGATGAGCCATGTCGCTCCGACCAATGAATTGTTTGATGATATCACCGAATGGCCGGACCGGATCAAATTCCAGAGTCCCAAAGACAAAAACTGGGAGGCAGCCGCCATGCGGACAAAGGCCATGTGGGCCAAGAAGGATATCCTGCAGGGGTACTGGGTCGGCAATATGGGAGCCTTCGAGCGGATCTGTGCCATGATGGGGCATGTAAACGGACTGATGGCCCCCTATGATGATGAGGAGGCTTATGCGGATTATGTGAATGCCTATGCGGATTACCGGATTGAGCAGTTCTATTTTATTAAGAAATATCTGGATGTGGATTTCGTTATGATGCATGATGACTGGGGCAATCAGAACCAGCTGTTCATGTCTCCGGAAATGTGGAGAGAATTCTATAAAGAGCCGGAGCGCCGGATGGTGGACGCTGCCCATGAGCTGGGGATGAAATACATGCATCACAGCTGCGGCTACATTACGCCGATCGTTCCGGATCTGGTGGAGATCGGGGTGGACAGCTGGCACTCCGTGCAGCCGATGAACGATCTTCCCATGCTTAAGGCGACTTATGGGGATAAGCTGATCTTTGCAGGCTGCGTGGATCCGCAGGTGACGGATAAGGTGGACGCTACGGAGGAGGAGATCCGGGCGGAAGTCCGCAGGGTCATCGATACCCTGGGCAAAGGCGGCGGCCTTCTGTGCTCTTCGGCGGTGATGTTCTCCACGGTTCCGGGCGTCGACGGGATTATCGATGACGAAGGCAAGAAATACGGTGACTACAGCAAACTGAAATTTGCTTAATAACAAAAAATAAAAAGACTGAAAAACGGAGGGATTGAAAATGGAAGGAAAATGGTTATTCACGGTTCACACATTTATGGGAGATATGAGATCCACCTACGAGCTGAAGGTTGTTGGCGATAAGATCGAAGGCACCGCAACGGACGCATCCAACGGAGCAACCGCACCGGTGGATAACGGAACCTTTGACGGCAAGAACTTCTCCTGGGATATGACCATCAAAACCGCAGTCGGCGAGATGACCAATCATCTGACCGGTACTCTGGAAGGAGACAAACTGGTAGGAAAATCTGCCAATGCCATGGGCGAATTCGATTTCGATGCCGTCCGCGCATAATTACCATAGAAAGTATCCATTGAAAAAGGCTGCGTAAGGCAGCTTTTTTCGTGTCCGCCTAAGGAATGCGGTTCTCCGGAATGTTTACAATCGCAGGTAAAGGTGCTATTATTTTGCAGTTATTGTAATCTGACAAGAATGAGGAAGCTATGAACTGTAAACAGGAAAATACCAGAAATATCGCAATTATCGCCCATGTTGATCATGGAAAGACCACCCTTGTAGACGCCATGCTGCAGCAGTCCGGCGTTTTCCGGGAAAACCAGGAGGTTCATGAAAGGGTCATGGATTCCAATGATCTGGAGAGGGAGCGGGGAATCACGATTCTTTCCAAGAATACCGCCATTGAATATCAGGGCGTGAAGATTAATGTGGTGGATACCCCGGGTCATGCGGACTTCGGAGGAGAAGTGGAGCGGGTCCTTAAGATGGTCAACGGCGTGATCCTGCTGGTGGATGCCTTTGAGGGGACTATGCCCCAGACCAAATTTGTTCTGAAGAAGGCCCTGGAGCTGGATCTGCAGGTGATCGTCTGCATTAATAAGATCGACCGTCCGGAAGCAAGACCGGAGAAGGTGATCGATGAAGTGCTGGAACTGATGATGGATCTGGAGGCCAGCGACGAACAGCTGGATGCTCCGATCATCTTTGCTTCGGCAAAACAGGGATATGCCATAATGGATCTGAAGGACGAGCATAAGGATCTGAAACCGCTGTTCGACTGTATTCTGGAAACGATCCCGGCGCCCCAGGGGGATCCGGAGGCACCGACCCAGATCCTGATCTCCACCATTGATTATAACGAGTATGTCGGACGGATCGGCGTCGGAAAGGTGGAGAACGGCAGCATTGCAGTAGGACAGGAACTGCAGCGGCTCAATGCCCACGATCCTTCCACACATGAAAGGGTTAAGATCACCAAACTCTATGAGTTCAGCGGACTGGATAAGATCGATGTGAAGAGTGCGGAAATCGGACATATCGTCGCTCTCTCCGGGATTGCGGATCTGCAGATCGGAGACACCATCTGCGCCGAGGGCAGCGATCCCATTCCCTTCCAGAAGATCTCGGAGCCGACGATCTCCATGAACTTTATCGTCAATGACTCTCCGCTGGCCGGTCAGGAGGGCAAGTGGTGCACCTCCCGCCAGATCCGGGAGCGGCTGTACCGGGAACTCAATACCGATGTATCCCTCCGGGTGGAGGATACCGAGAGTACGGATACCTTTAAGGTGTCGGGCCGGGGAGAGCTGCATCTGTCGGTTCTGATCGAGAATATGCGCCGGGAAGGATATGAATTTGCCGTTTCCAAGGCGGAAGTGATCTATAAGACCGATGAAAACGGAAAACGGCTGGAACCTATTGAGACGGCTACGGTGGATGTGCCGGAGGAATACGCCGGTACCGTGATCAGCATGCTGTCGGAGCGAAAGGGCAATCTGATCAGTATGAGCACCCTGTCTGATGGAAGCAACCGGCTGGAGTTTTCCATCCCCGCCCGGGGGCTGATCGGATTCCACGGCAGATTCCTGACCGCCACCAAGGGAACCGGAATCCTGAATACCATCTTTGACGGGTATGAGCCCTACCGGGGAGATATCGCGTTCCGGAAGCAGGGGTCCCTGATCGCCTTTGAAGCCGGGGAAGCCGTGCCCTATGGAATCTTTGCCGTTCAGGACCGGGGAACCTTCTTTATCAAACCCGGGGATAAGGTGTATGCCGGAATGGTGATCGGAGAAAGCGGAAAGTCGGAGGACATCGAACTGAATGTCTGCAAGACCAAGCATCTGACCAATACCCGGGCGTCCGGCTCCGATGAAGCCCTGAAGCTGACTCCGGCCAGGATCTTTTCCCTGGAGCAGTGCCTGGAATTCATTGATACGGATGAACTTCTGGAGGTCACACCGAAGAGCCTGCGGATGCGGAAAAAGATCCTGGATTCCAGACTGCGCAAGCGTGCCGGAATGAAATAGCAGATATCAGATCCTGTGAGCAGAATGTTTTGTTCACAGGATTTTTATTGTATGGAAAAAATGCACCCTATGTATTGATAAAAGTACAATTTGGTGATAACATGTCAGAAAAATTTTTCGTTATATTTTTATTAAATAAAACGGAAAGGGCAGAAGATACAGGAGGGATAACATGGCGCAGGACACACTGAACCGGATCCGCGAAGCGGAACTTAAGGCGAAACAACTGGTTAAGGATGCGCAGACTTCCGGCGCGGAGATGATTGCCGGGGCCAGAGAAGAAGCCCGGAATTATAAAGAGGACCTGATCGGCAGATCCAGGGCAGCGGCGAAGCAGGAACTGGAACAGGCGGAGGCCGGCCTTGACAAGGCTCTTGCGGATGCGGAAACCAGAGCGCAGGCTGTGATCTCCCAGTTCTCACAGAAGCTGGAAACGAAAAAGGAAGAGGCTGTTCAGACGGTCATTGATCATATTATTTAACGGAACCAATCAAGGAGGCTAAACATGGCAGTACTTGCTATGAAGCGAATTACGATATGCGGACTGCGGCAGGACAGGAAAGCTGTCCTGGAAGAGGTCCAGCGCCAGGGCGTGATCGAGGTCAACAGCGTCGCCCCGGACAATGACGTGTTCCGCAGGATCAGTATGCCGATCTCCAACTCGGAATTTGACCGGTCGATCCATGATTCGGAGGCAGCACTGGAAGTGCTCAAAACCTATGAACCGGAGAAGGGAGGACTCCTTTCTTCTTTTAAAGGAAGGGCTCTGATGGATGTGGCCCGGTACGAAGGGTTCAAATCCGAAATGCCGAAGATTCAGTCCGTGATCCGGAAGATTCTTGCGGATTCCAAGGAGATCGCAGAAAACAATGCGGAGATCCTGCGATGCCGGCAGCAGATTGATATGCTGGTTCCCTGGAAGACTCTGGATATTTCTCTGGATACCAGCGGTACAGAGAAGACGGCTTTCTTCATCGGCGCCGTACCCGGAGAGCAGACCCTCGATACGCTGTATGAGGCACTGGCTGAGGTCATGCCGGTGGATATCACCATTTTCAGCAAGGACAAGAGCCAAACCTGTCTCATGGTGATCTGCGGAACGGAAAAGAAAGAGGAGACCTCCTCCGCGTTAAGAAGCATCGGATTTGTCTATCCCTCCGTCAGCAGCAGCCGCACGCCGGCAGCGCAGACTGAGCAGCTGAATCAGTCCATCGCACAGCTGAAGGAGAGAAATGCAGCGGTGGAAGAGGAGATCCGTTCCCTGGTTTCCTACAGAGAAGATATCAAGTTTTATTCGGATTATATGTCCATCCGGGCAGAGAAATACAACGTCACCAATTCCATCCCCCAGTCGGATCATACCTTCGTTCTGGAAGGATATATTCCGGAGAAGGAGATCCCCCGTCTGGAAAAGGCGCTTCAGGACTTTGAAGTGTCCATCGATGTGTCCGACCCACTTGCGGAGGAGGACGTGCCGGTGGCCCTCAGCAACAATGCCTTCTCCAGCTCGGTCCAGGGTGTGGTGGAATCCTACTCCCTTCCCGGAAAGGGGGAGATCGATCCGAGCTTTCTGATCTCCCTGTTCTATTTTATCTTCTTCGGATTCATGCTGGCGGACATCGGCATCGGCGCTCTGATCTTTCTCGGAGCCGGATTCCTGCTGCTGAAGAATCCCCATATGGAACGGGGCCTCAGAAACAATGTGAAGCTTTTCATGTTCGGAGGGATCAGCGCCCTGTTCTTCGGAATCCTGTTCGGCAGCTGTTTCGGAGATGTGATCACTTCGGTATCCACTAATTTCTTCGGAAATCCCGTTGTACTGAAGCCGTTGTGGCTGGATATGGCATCCAATCCGATGATCGTGCTGTCCCTGGCGCTGGTTATGGGTATTATTCATATCTATGTGGGCCTGGGAGCCGCCGGATATCAGTATATCCGGCAGAAGGATTATATGAGCCTGATCTTTAAAGTCCTGATCTGGTATGTCCTTCTGACCGGTCTGTTCATCAAGTGCCTTTCCATGCAGATCATCATGGATATCCTGGCAGGAGGCAGCGAACCTCCGGTTTCCGCAAAAGCCGGACAGATCGGACTCATCGTGGCCGGGGTCTGCTGCATCATTGTGATCTTCATGAGTGAATTCCGCAGCAGAAGCTGGCCGAAGAGGATCCTGAAAGGAATCTATGCGGTCTATGGGATTTCCGGGTATCTGTCGGACATCCTGTCCTATTCCAGACTTCTGGCTCTGGGACTTGCCACCGGCGTCATTTCCTCCGTTGCCAATATGATCGGCACCATGTTCGGCAATGGCGTTACAGGCGTGATTATCTTTGTGCTGGTATTCCTGATCATCAATGCCATCAACATCGGAATCAATACACTGGGTGCTTACGTACATACCAACCGTCTGCAATATGTGGAATTCTTCGGCCGGTTTTATGAAGGCGGAGGAAGGCCCTTTGAACCATATAGCATCAAAACAAAATATTTTAAGTTTAAGGAGAACTGAAATGATTGAATTCTTACAAGCGAACATGGGAACAGTTTTGGCACTGCTGGGTGCAGCTCTGGCAGTCAGCATGGCAGGTGTAGGTTCTGCGAAAGGCGTCGGGTTTGCTGGTGAGGCAGCCGCAGGGGTCATTGCAGAGGACCCGGGCAAATTCGGTAAGGTAATGGTACTTCAGCTTCTTCCGGGTACGCAGGGAATCTACGGCCTGATCATCGGTTTCATTACCCTGTCTCAGACCGGAATCCTCGGCGGAGACGGAGCGATTTCGATCGCAAAAGGACTTGTGTATCTTTGCGCATGCCTTCCGATCGCCATTGCAGGATATTTTTCCGCCATGTCCCAGGGCCGGGCAGCTGCCGCAGCCATCGGAACCGTTGCCAAGAAGCCGGATCAGTTCGGTAAGGCAATGATCTTCCCGATCATGGTTGAGACCTATGCAATCCTTGCACTTCTGGTTTCCATCCTGGCTATTTCCGGCGCGGCAAATATTGCATTCTGAGCCGGATCTGCGCAGTTACGAGGTAAGGAGTTAATATATGAGCGGATTGGATAAAATCTTAGAACATATTACCAGAGAAGCAGAAGCAGAGGCGGAAGGGATCCTTTCTTCTGCCCGGGAATCCGCGGACAAGATCCTTGCTTCCGGCAGGGAGGATGCGGATCAGATGGCACAGGCCATCCGGAAACAGTCGGAACTGGATGTCGCCGCAGCTGCAGACCGGATCCGGAGCGCTTCGGATCTGAGGGAAAAGAGGATCATTCTGCAGGCGAAACAGGAAAAGATCGAAGACGTGTTTGCCTCTGCCAGGAAAACTCTGACCGGATTGTCTGACGAAGCGTATTTTTCCGTGATCCAGAAGATGATCGCCCGGTACGCAACCGGCAGGGAAGGACAGATCCTGTTCTCGGAGACGGATCTTAAGAGACTCCCGGAAGATTTCCGGCAGACAATGCAGCAGTATCATCTGGAGGTCGGCAAAGAATCCCGGGATATCAGCGGCGGATTTGTGCTGACCTACGGAGAAATCGAAGAAAACTGCAGTTTCGACATTCTGATCGAGTCCGCCAGGGAAGAACTGCAGGATAAAATAGGTCAGATACTGTTCAGCTGACATCCCTTAAGGAGCATAAACAATGAGTAAAGATCGGTTTTTAGGAGAGCAGCTGATGCCCTTCGCTGTGGCGAGGATCAGATCCAGGGAGAATACACTGCTGAGCGATCAGGACCTGAAGAATCTGATGGGCTGCCAGACATACAGTGAATGTATCCAGTATCTGCTGGACCGGGGATGGGGCCCGACTGCAAACAATACACCGGAAGAACTGATTTCTCTGGAGAAAGACAGGCTGCAGGAGCTGACGGAAAGCCTGCTGAAGGCGGAAGAATCCAAATACCTGGATGTTTTCCGGATCACAGACGATTATCATAATCTCAAGGCGGCCATCAAAGAAAGCTATATCCAGAAGGAAGTCCCCGGGATCTATATGGATGGAGGCGTTCTGGATGCGGATCTGATCAGGCGGTGCGCTGCCGACGGAGAATTCGGAGCCCTTCCTTCAGAGATGGCGCATGCCGCGGAAAAGGCCCGGGACATTCTGTTCCGCACCGGCGATTCCCAGCTGTGTGATGTCATTATCGACCGGGAATGCCTGGAAAGTCTGAAAAGGAGCGCCCGCAGCACCGGGAATGAGCTGCTGGCCGAATATGCGCAGCTTCGCTGTGCAGCCGCCAATATCAACATCGCGGTGAGAGCGGTCAGGGCAGGAAAGGATGAGGAATTCCTGAAAGAGGCACTGGTGGAATGCGATACCGTCAGTCCTTCCCGTCTGATCCTTGCTTCCCGGAACGGACTGGACGAGGTTTATGAGTATCTGGAGCAGACGGTGTATAAGGACGCGGTGGATGCGATCAAAGAGAGCCCGGCTGCCTTTGACCGGTGGTGCGACACCCGGATGATGCAGCTGATCAGACCGCAGAAGTACAACGCTTTTACGATCTCGCCGATCGCTGCCTTTGTATTGGCGAAGAATTGCGAGATCAAGTCTGTCAGACTGATCCTGTCCGGAAAACGGAATCACCTTCCGGATGAAAAGATCAGAGAAAGGTTGAGGGAAAGCTATGTATAAGATCGCAGTGATCGGAGACAAGGACTCCATATATGGCTTTGCGACCCTGGGGCTGGAGACCTTTCCGGTGCAGAGTCCGGAGGAAGGAGCCAGGATATTAAATGAACTGGCCCACACAGAATATGCCATCATATATATTACAGAAAGTCTGCAGGAGCAGATCCGGGAAACCGTGGAAAGATACCGGGAAGAGCATCTTCCGGCGATCATTCCGATCCCGGGAGTCAGCAATAACACCGGACGCGGGATCGCGGATGTAAAGCGTATGGTAGAAAAAGCCGTCGGATCGGATATCATTTTCGGCGCATAGCCTTTGGCCGGAGTGATCCGGAACGGGATTCGAATATATTCAGAAAGGCACAGGTAGTGACTATGAGCACAGGAACAATAAAAAAGGTAGCAGGACCGCTGGTCGTTGCAAACGGAATGCGGGACGCCAACATGTTTGACGTGGTCCGTGTGGCCCGGCAGAGGCTGATCGGCGAGATCATTGAGATCCACGGGGATGAGGCTTCCATCCAGGTATATGAGGAAACCTCAGGACTGGGACCCGGCGAACCGGTGGAATCCACAGGAGCGCCCCTCTCCGTTGATCTGGGACCGGGACTGATCGGCAGTATTTATGATGGAATCCAGCGTCCGTTGGTCCGGATCATGGAAATGACAGGCAACAGCCTTGGCCGGGGTGTTGAAGTTCCTGCCCTGGACCGGGAGAAAAAATGGGTCTTTGTTCCCAGTGCGAAGCCCGGCGATGAGGTCAGCGGAGGAGATATCATCGGAACCGTCCGTGAGACCCCGATCGTTGAGCAGAAGATCATGATCCCGGTCGGAGTCAGAGGAAAGATCGTATCGATTGAGAGCGGAGAGTTCCGCATCGAGGAAACGGTCTGCGTGATCGAGAATGAAAGGGGAGAGAAGATCCCGGTTTCCATGCTGCAGAAATGGCCGGTCCGCGTCGGACGTCCCTACCAGAAAAAGCTGTCTCCGGATGTTCCCCTGATCACCGGACAGAGAGTCATCGACTGTCTGTTCCCGATCGCAAAGGGCGGAACAGCCGCCATCCCGGGACCCTTCGGTTCCGGCAAGACCGTGACCCAGCATCAGCTGGCAAAATGGGCCGAGGCGGATATCGTGGTATATATCGGATGCGGAGAGCGCGGAAATGAGATGACCGACGTTCTGAATGAGTTCCCGGAGCTGAAGGATCCGAAGACCGGGCATTCCCTGATGGAACGGACGGTGCTGATTGCCAACACCTCGGATATGCCGGTGGCGGCCCGGGAGGCCTCCATTTATGTGGGTATCACCATTGCGGAATATTTCCGGGATATGGGATATTCGGTTGCCCTGATGGCCGATTCCACCTCCCGCTGGGCAGAAGCCCTGAGAGAAATGTCCGGACGTCTGGAAGAGATGCCCGGTGAAGAAGGATACCCCGCTTATCTGGGATCCAGACTGGCTCAGTTTTATGAACGGGCCGGCCGGGTGATTTCCAGCGGCCTGAATCCGAGGGAAGGCGCCCTGTCTGTCATTGGAGCCGTATCCCCTCCGGGCGGTGATATTTCGGAGCCGGTCTCCCAGGCAACCCTCCGGATCGTAAAGGTGTTCTGGGGACTGGATTCCAATCTGGCCTACAAGAGGCATTTCCCGGCCATCAACTGGCTGACCAGTTATTCCCTGTATGCCAACGATATGGGAAAATGGTTCGATGAAAATACCGGCGGAAACTGGATGGAGTGCCGGGGCAGGTTTATGCAGCTGCTTTCCGATGAAGCGGCTCTGGAAGAGATCGTGCAGCTGGTCGGTATGGATGCGCTGTCCGCCGGAGACCGGCTGAAAATGGAGACGGCCCGGTCCATCCGTGAGGATTTCCTGCATCAGGACTCCTTCAATGAGGTGGATACCTACACGGAACTGCATAAACAGTATCTGATGATGAAGATCATCCTGGCATACTATGATCAGTCCCTGAAGGCTCTGGAAGAAGGCGTTTCCGTGGAACGGCTGGCCAATCTGGAAGTCAGGGAGCGGATCGGACGATTCAAATATACAACCATCGATCTGGTGGAAGAGGAGTATCAGAAGATCCTCGAAGAGCTGGAAAGAGAGATTCACACGTTAACCAACGTACAGTAGTTGCTGCCGGAATAAAAATGGAGGACTGATATGGCAAGAGAGTATAAGACAATACAGGAAATTGCCGGACCTTTGATGCTGGTACAGGGCGTTGAAGGGGTTACATATAATGAACTGGGAGAGATCGAGCTGGCAAACGGCGAGAAGAGAAGATGCAAGGTTCTGGAGATCGATGGGACCAACGCCATGGTTCAGCTGTTCGAAAGCTCCACCGGAATCAACCCGCAGGAGAGCAAGGTCCGTTTTCTGGGAAGAGCCATGGAGCTTGGGGTTTCCGAGGATATGCTGAGCCGGGTATTTGACGGCCTGGGAAGACCCATTGACGGCGGTCCGGAGATCCTGCCGGAGAAGCGGATGGATGTCAACGGTCTGCCGATGAATCCGGCGGCCAGAAGATATCCCCAGGAGTTTATCCAGACCGGCGTATCCGCCATTGACGGACTGAATACCCTGGTCCGGGGACAGAAGCTTCCGATCTTTTCCATGTCGGGCCTTCCCCATGCGGAGCTGGCTGCGCAGGTCGCCCGTCAGGCAAGGGTCCGGGGCACCGATGAAGCCTTCGCTGTGGTGTTCGCAGCTATGGGCATTACCTTTGAAGAGGCGGATTTCTTTACCAGATCCTTTACGGAGACCGGCGCCATCGACCGGACCGTCATGTTCATCAATCTGGCCAACGATCCTGCGGTTGAGCGTATCGCAACCCCGAAAATGGCCCTGACGGCAGCCGAGTACCTGGCCTTCGACAAGGGAATGCATGTTCTGGTCATCCTTACAGATATTACCAACTACGCGGATTCTCTGAGAGAGATCTCTGCAGCAAAGAAGGAGGTTCCCGGAAGACGCGGGTATCCGGGCTATATGTACACAGACCTGGCAACGATCTACGAGCGCGCCGGACGTCAGGAAGGCAAAACAGGGTCCATTACGATGATCCCGATCCTGACCATGCCGGAGGATGACAAGACCCATCCGATCCCGGATCTTACCGGATATATCACGGAGGGACAGATCATTCTGAGCCGTGAACTTTACCGCCAGGGCATTATGCCCCCCATCGATGTTCTGCCGTCTCTGTCCCGTCTGAAGGATAAGGGAATCGGCGAAGGCAAGACCAGACAGGACCATGCCAATACCATGAACCAGCTGTTCTCCGCCTACGCCCGCGGCAAGGAAGCCAAGGAACTGATGGTGGTGCTCGGCGAAGCGGCGCTGACGGATATGGACAAGCTGTATGCCAAATTCGCGGATGAATTTGAAAAACAGTACGTCTCCCAGGGATTTGATACCAACCGGGACGTGGAAGAAACCCTGGATCTCGGCTGGGAGCTGCTGCGGATCCTTCCGAGGTCGGAACTGAAACGTATCAAGGATGAACTGCTGGATCAGTATTATTGATTGGTAAGGGAGAAAGGATTCGATTATGGCCGGAAAGAAACAGGTCAATCCAACCCGGATGGAATTAACCAAACAGAAGAAAAAGCTGGCGACTGCCATCAGAGGGCATAAGCTGCTGAAGGATAAACGGGACGAGCTGATGCGGCAGTTCCTGGATCTGGTGCGGGAAAACCGTGCCCTGAGGGAACGGGTCGAAGCAGGGATCCAGAGTGCCAATAAGGATTTTGTTCTGGCCAGGGCCGGTATGGATGATGAGGTGGTCAATGCCGCCTTCATGGCGCCGAGACAGAGTGTTCAGCTGGAAGCCGACACGAAAAATATCATGAGTGTGGACGTTCCGGTGTTCCGGTTCCGGACCAGGACCGCAAATGAAAACGATATCTATTCCTACGGCTATGCCTTTACTTCCGCAGACCTGGACGGTGCCGTGAGCAATCTGTCCGGGGTCCTGCAGGATATGCTGAAGCTGGCGGAGGTGGAAAAATCCTGCCAGCTGATGGCGTCTGAGATCGAGAAGACCCGCAGGCGCGTCAATGCCCTGGAGCACGTGATGATCCCCGAAGCCCAGGAGAATATTAAATACATCCAGATGAAGCTGGATGAAAATGAGCGTTCCACCCAGATCCGGCTGATGAAGGTCAAGGATATGATGCTGGAGGAAGCCCATCATTATAAGGAAAGAAGAGATCAGGCCAATTAAACAGCCGCTCTGACAAAGTCCATGCTGCAGAAATCTGAAACCGGAGATTTCTGCAGTTTTTGTTGTTGTGATGACAGCAAAAAAATTATATAATCTTCAAGCTATGAGCAGAAGGAAGCATTCATCCTATAAACGATATAAACGCAAGGAATTTATCAGAGGCAGAAAGCATCTGATTCTTTTTCTTGCCCTGGTGCTTGCGCTGATCCTGGCGGGACTGTCCGCATTTCTGATTCACAGGAAGAACAGCCGGGAGACCGTGTATTACAGCGGACTGGAGGAATGCACCCTGCCTACCCTGTCAATGGTCTATCATGACCAGGAGGTGAACCGCCTGTTCGGATATACGGAACCGATGGATCTTCACTATATCCGGGATACGATTTATATTCTGGATTCCGGTTATGATCTCCGGCTTCTGGCGGATCTTTACGGGAATACGCCCAGGTCTCTGGAATTCACCGTATATGATATGGACACGGACAGCCGGGTCCAGACGACCCAGGTGACGGATTTCAGCTTTACGGAGGATGACCGGATGTCGGCTGTCCTCAGGATTGATAACATCATTGAACCGGATCAGGAGTATTCGGTGGATATCCTTCTGACGGATGTCAGCGGGAGGGAGATCCATTATTATACAAGAGTCATGTATAATACCACCTCGCCGGTGCCGGAGATGATGCAGATGACCCTGGAGCATCATAATGCCATGTACGACAAGTCCAAAACCGAGTATCTGCGGCAGTTCCAGGCTCCGAACTCGGCAGTGAATGACAGTACGAATTTCGGCGATATTTCCCTGAGTTCCACATTGAATTCCATGTACTGGGGCACCATGGGCGTCAGCGTGATCACGGAACCGGTCATCAGCATCGTGGATGTGGACCGGGACATTGCCTTCTTCCGCCTGAAATATCAGGTCGGCAGGGTCAATGACGAAGGGATTACGGAATATTATAATGTTTCCGAATACTACAGAACCCGGATGTATGAGGACCGGCAGTTCATTCTGAGTTACGAACGGACCGTAAATCAGCTGTTTGTTCCGGATGAGAGCCAGGTCGGCAACAAGTCCGTCCTGATTGGGATCGCCCAGGATCTGGATATTCAGACCATGACCAGCATGAACGGCAATCTGAATGTGTTTGTGGCGGATAAGGCCGTATGGTTTATGGATACCTCCACCAAGACGCTGCAGAAGGTATTCTCCTTTGAGACCAGTCCGACGGATGTCCGTCAGAACAACGATCAGCATGATATCAAGCTGCTGAAGATCACCGACGAGGGGGATTTTCAGTTTATCGTATATGGTTATATGAACCGGGGAATGCATGAAGGGCAGGCCGGGATCGGACTGTATACCTATTCCGCGGAAAAAAATGAAGTGAAGGAAGATATTTTCATTCCTTCCTACCTGCCGTTCCAGATGCTGAAGAACTCCGTAGGAAACCTGTGCTATCTGAACAACAGCGGGATCCTGTATATCATGCTGGATGAATTCGTCTATGCCCTGGATTCCAAGGCCAATCAGGCAACTTTGTTTGTCAGCGGACTGAACGAGAATAATTTCAAAGCCTCCGCCGACGGACGGATGATTGCCTGGCAGGACAATGGAGAAAACAATACCGCGGTCCGGATCAATACGGTGGATCTGGAAAATGAGACTTCCTACTTTGTGACTGCGGCGGAAGGCCGGAACATCAAGGTCCTCGGATTCCTGGACAACGACCTGGTATACGGGGAGGGCGATACCGGCCATACCTATGTGACTGCGGACGGAGAAGAGTATCTGCTCATGGACGATCTGTATGTCGTAAACGGCAATAACGTGATCCAGACCTCCGAACACTCCAACCGGGGATATTATGTCACCTCTGTCGTGGAGTATAACCGGGTCGTGATCAACCGGGTGGCAAGGGTCGGAAGCGAATACAAAAAGGGAGATGAGTTTACCCTGTTCTCCACGGAACTGAAAAGCTATCCTTCCGCTTCTACCTATAATATATATGATGAAGACCGCAGAACGATCAACTATATCGAAGTGGTCAATACCATGGAGCCCAACCGGCCGACCGTGATCAATGACACCATGAAGATCACCTTGTCCAGCGAGGAAACAACGGATGTGGGGGATATGATCTCCGACAACGGCAAATATTATGTCTATGCCGCCGGCGAAATTGTGGATATCCTGACCAATCCGGCGGAGGCGATCATGAGGGCGTATTATGCCACAGGCGTTGTGGTGACGGATCAGGGGTATTTTTACAGGCGTTCTTCCCGGCCGACCACGGTGGAGCTGACCAATTCTTCTGTGAATCATGCCATCGAGGGATATCGTCAGGAATCCCTGATCAATATTACGGGCATCTATCTGAACCAGGCGCTTTATTATACCGGACGGAAGGTTCCGGTGGTCTGGGAATGGGAGGACGAAACCTATGTGATCTGCGGGTATGACCTGTTTGACAACCTGATGCTCCGCAACATTGATACAAAGGAGGATCTTCTTGTGGCATACGATGACGTGGATCAGATCTTCGATGTGAGCGGAAGATGTTTCATTGATCTGCAGGAGGGAACAGCGGAATGAAAATCATATCCTGGAATGTAAATGGGATCAGAGCCTGCCTCGGAAAGGGATTTTCAGAATTTTTCCGGGAAGCGGATGCGGATATTTTCTGTCTGCAGGAGACAAAATGTCAGGAAGGACAGATCCTTCTGGATCTTCCCGGTTATCATCAGTACTGGAATTACGCGGAGAAAAAGGGCTATTCGGGAACCGCAGTCTTTGTAAAGCAGGAACCGGTCCGGGTGTCATACGGAATCGGCAGGGAGGCGTTTGATCACGAGGGACGGGTGATCACGCTGGAATATGACCGCTTTTATCTGGTGACAGTCTATACCCCGAATTCCCAGGAGGGATTAAAGCGCCTCGATTACAGAATGGAGTGGGAGGACGCATTCCTTACGTATGTGAAGAGCCTGGACGCGCATAAGCCGGTGATCTTCTGCGGGGATCTGAATGTGGCCCATAAGGAGATCGATCTGAAAAATCCGAAGACCAACCATCAGAATGCGGGTTTTACGGATCAGGAACGGGAGAAGATGGACCGGGTGCTTTCTTCCGGGTTTGTGGATTCCTTCCGGTATTTTTATCCGGATCTGGAACAGGTATATTCCTGGTGGTCCTACCGCTTTCACGCAAGGGAGAAAAACGCCGGATGGCGGATCGACTATTTTATCTGCTCGGAGTCTTTGACAGGGGCTATGACAGACAGTAAAATACTGACAGAGGTCTACGGGTCGGATCACTGCCCTGTGGAGCTGGATATCGATCTATAACAGATAAGAGGAATAATAGAATATGGCACAGAACATTGATTTTAACCGGAAACAGAAAATACATTTCATCGGGATCGGCGGGATCAGCATGAGCGCCATCGCCCAGGTGCTGCTTTCCCGGGGATTTGAGGTGACCGGCTCTGATTCAAAGGCATCCGGACTGACCGCACAGCTGCAGCAGGAAGGCGCCACAGTCTTTATCGGACAGTCCGGGGACAATATCGCACCGGATACGGATATGGTGGTTTACACCGCGGCGATCTCCGAAGAAAATCCGGAACTGAAGAAAGCAAGGGCACTTGAAATCCCCTGTGTGACCAGGGCGGAGTTTCTGGGACAGATGATGAAGAATTATGAGACCTCTGTCTGCGTCGCGGGAACCCATGGGAAGACCACCACCACCTCCATGCTGTCGGAGATCATGCTGGATGCCGGAACCGATCCGACCATCATGGTGGGAGGCATCATGCCGTCGATCCACGGCAATACCCGGATCGGCGCGTCCGGCCATTTTATTACGGAAGCCTGCGAATACACCAACAGCTTTCTGTCTTTCTTCCCGACTCTGGCGGTGATTCTGAATGTTAAGGAAGACCATATGGATTTCTTTAAAGACCTTGCGGATATCCGGCACAGCTTCCGGGAATTTGCCCACCTGCTTCCGGATGACGGCGTCCTTGTGATCAACGGGGAGATCGAGGATCCGGAGTATTTTACCGGGGGCCTGAACTGCCGGATCATCACCTTCGGAGAATCCGAAGGCTGTGAGGTCCGGGCACAGGAGATCACGTATAATCAGGAGGCATGCCCGCAGTTTGATCTGTATCTGAAAGGAGAGCGGATCGGAAGAGTCTCTCTGAAGGTGCCGGGAGAGCACAATGTATATAATGCCCTCGCCGCGATCGCCAGCGCCTACGGAATGGGACTGGATGTGAGAGCCGCGATGCAGTGTGTATCCGGGTTCAGCGGCGTGGACCGGAGATTCCAGTATAAGGGACAGATCCGGGGAATCACGGTGATCGATGACTATGCCCATCACCCGGATGAGATCGAAGCCACATTGAATGCGGCGCTGAAGATCCCACACAGGAAGCTGTGGGTCGTATTTCAGCCGCACACCTACAGCCGGACAGAAGCTTTTATGGATGATTTCGCAAAGCAGCTTTCCAGATCGGATGCGGTGATCCTGGCGGAGATCTATGCGGCAAGGGAGAAGAATATCCACGGGACATCCTCCCGGGAACTGATGGAGAAAATCCGCAGTCTGGGAACCGAATGTTATTATTTCCCCACATTCGATGAAATAGAAAATTTTTTGCTGGAAAATTGCAGCAGCGGAGATGTGTTTATAACTATGGGAGCCGGGGATGTTGTTTTAATAGGCGATTTTATTCTCGGAAACTAGTTTTCCACTCTTTCCACAAAATTTTGAACCGGGGATCCGCCCGGCAGACAGGACCGAAAAAAACGGGAAAGCCACTTGGAAAAAAGTTCTTTTTTGTCAAGTGGTTTTTTATCCACATTATACACATTTTCCACATATCAATCTTTGGCAGGAATCCGGGGAAAATGGCGGTTTTTTGAGACTTTTCAAACGGGGAACCTTATGATATAGTAACCCATGCTCCGGGAAGACAGCATACGTATTACAGCGCTTTCCGGAGACTTGAAAGGGAATGGGAATGAGCAATTTCACACTGAAACAGGACGGCTTTGCCAGTTATACGACGGTTTCAAACTGCTTTATCGAGCAGTTTATGCCGTATGCTGCCGGCGAGTTCGTAAAGATCTATATTTACCTGCTGAAATGTGTGAATGAGAATAAATCCGAGCTGTCGATCTCCCGGATCGCGGACGCCTTCAACAATACCGAGAAGGATGTGGTCCGGGCCCTGAAATACTGGCAGCGCAAGGGCCTGCTCAGGCTGACCTTCGATGAGGAGAATACCCTGACCTCCCTAAACATCGTCTCCCTGACGGATCTTACGGAGAGTGGGGAGGCGCCTGTAAAGGAGAAACTGACCCTGAATGTGACCGGAGCCCCTGTACCGGGACAGCCCCGGGATACGGTGAAGGAGGGTCCTGAGCTCCCGAAGAAGCGGGAGTATTCCCAGACGGAGATCCTTGCGTTTTCCGATCAGGAGGAGATCAGCCAGCTGTTTTATATTATTCAGAAATATCTCGGAAGACCCCTGTCCGGGCAGGATACGAATACCGTGCTTTATCTGCTGGACGGCCTGAAGTTCCCGGCAGATCTGATCGAATATCTCTTTGAATACTGTGTCTCCAGAAACCACCGCAGTATCCGTTATATCGAGAAGACCGCCCTGAACTGGGCGGAGAACGGGGTCCGCACCGTCCATGCGGCCAAATTAATGTCTTCCATGTATACCGACGGCTGCTATCAGGTGCTGGCCGCCTTTGGACTGAACAACCGCCAGCCCACCAGGAATGAAGCGGAGTTCGTGTCCCGGTGGACCCTCTCCTACGGGTTCCCTCTGCAGATCGTGCTGCTCGCCTGCAGCAAGACCATGGATCAGCTGCATCAGCCCAGCTTTGAATATACGGATGCGATCCTGAAGAACTGGAAGAGCCGGGGGGTGACAACGGCGGAAGACGTCCGGAAACTGGATGAAGTCTTCGAACAGTCCTCCCGCCGGAAAGAACACAAAGAGATCCCGGAGAAGCAGACCGCAGTCAATACCAGATTTAACAATTTTGCCCAGAGAAGCTATGACTACAGCGCCCTGGAGCAGAAGCTGATCGGAAATCAATAACGGGAGAATCGCTTGAATATTTCAGAGTCTGCCTATAAGCAGTTATTAAGAGAATATGATGAGAAGCAGTTGAAAGCAGTTCAGGCATGCCGGTACCGAACCCGCAGGATTGAGGGGGAGATACCGGAACTGAACATGATAAACAGCCGTATCGCACAGCTATCTGTCGATATGGCTGTTATGCGTATTAGAGGAAGGGGTGCGGACAGACAAGCCTATGACCGGGAGATGAAATCCCTGACCGCACGGAAGGAAGCGCTCCTTAGGAATGCCGGATATACCCCGGAGGATCTGAAACCCCGGTACGAGTGCAGCCTTTGCGGGGATACCGGGTTTATCGACGGAAAGGAATGCAGCTGCTTTAAAAACGCCATCATCAGTTTACTGTATGACCAGTCCAATTTAAGGCAGATCCTGGAGAAGGAAAATTTCGGCACCTTCTCCTTCCGGTACTATTCCCGGGAGCCTCTGGAAGGCAAACCCTCGGAAAGTCCGTTCCTTATTGCGCAAAAAGCTGTTTCAACTGCAAAAGATTTTGTGTTGTCTTTTGAAGAGTCTTCTGATAATCTGTTTATAACCGGTGAGACCGGAACCGGAAAAACTTTCTTATGCAACTGCATCGCCAAAGAGATCCTGGATCAGGGACATCCGGTCATCTATCTGTCAGCGGTCAAGCTGTTCGGGATCCTGGCAGACAACACCTTCGGCAGCAGAAATCAGGAGCGGATCGCGGAGGATCTGTTTTCCTGCGATCTGCTGATTATCGATGATTTAGGTACGGAATATACCAATGCATTTATACAGTCCGCGTTTTTTAACTGTATCAATGAACGGCTTCTCAGGAACAGACATACGATTATTTCCACAAACCTGTCAATCGAACAGATCAGAAACAGTTACTCAGAGCGGGTATTTTCCCGGATTGCGGAAAAGTACACATTCATCAAATTGTTTGGCAAAGATATCAGAATTATGAAAAAATTGGAGGGATAATCATGCTGCGAGAAGATATTCAGATCAATACCGTTCCGGTGGGAGAACTGGGGATCATTCCCCTGGTAAGCTGTTCCGAGATGGGCAGACAGGTGGATTCTTATATTTCTTCCTGGCGCAAGCACCGGGAAAGCGATTATAAGGACAGTCTGGCTCTGGCCGGATACAAGAAGGACTCCTATCTGATCAAAGCCGCCAACCCCCGGTTCGGAACCGGCGAGGCAAAGGGAATTATTTACGAATCCGTCAGAGGAAAGGATATTTTCATCCTCGTGGATGTATGCAACCACAGCATTACCTATTCCCTGTGCGGCAAAACCAATTTTATGTCCCCCGATGATCATTTCCAGGATCTCAAGAGGATTATCGCAGCCATCGCGGGCAAGGCCAAACGGATCACCGTCATTATGCCGTTCCTGTACGAAAGCCGTCAGCACAGAAGAACCGCGCGGGAATCCCTGGACTGCGCCATGGGGCTGCAGGAACTTTATGCCATGGGCGTTGAGAACGTGATCACCTTCGATGCCCACGATCCCAGGGTCATCAACTGCTCCCCGCTGAAGGGATTTGAAACGATCCGGGCCTCCTATCAGTTCCTGAAGGGATTGTGCAAAAATGTCGGGGATGTGATCTTTGATGCGGATCATCTGATGATGGTATCTCCGGATGAAGGTGCGATTGACCGTTCCGTGTTCTTTGCCAGCGTGCTGGGCATCAATATGGGAATGTTCTATAAGAGAAGGGATTATTCCACCATCGTCGACGGCATGAATCCGATCGTCGCCCATGAATACCTCGGTGCGGATATCAACGGCAAGGACGTGATCGTTGTGGACGACATGATTTCCTCCGGCGGCAGCATGATCGATACCGCCAGCGATCTGAAGGAACGGGGCGCAAGAAGAGTATTTATTTTTTCCACCTTCGGACTGTTCACCAATGGCATGGAGAAATTCGATAAAGCCTACGAGAAGGGGATCTTTGATAAGATCCTTACCACCAATCTGACCTATCAGTCACCGGAACTTCTCACCAGGGAATATTATATCAGTGTGGATATGTTCAAATACATTTCCTACCTGATCGATACGCTGAACCATGATGCTTCCATCGGAGATCTGCTGAGCCCGGCTTCCAAGATCAAGGAACTGATCAGCAATTATAATGCAAGAGCATAAAAGGGATCTGAAGGACAGAAAAAGGGGCTGCCGGTGAACCGGGCAGCCCCTTCGTGCTTTTGGCTTAATAACGATTGTATTTAGAAATCAGAAGCCTCTCTGACTACTTCTTCATACTTGTTCAGGATCAGGTTCTGAAGAAATGAGCGGGTCTCCTGATTGATCGGGTGAACGATATCACGATACTCGCCATCCTGAGCCTTACGGCTGGGCATAGCAATAAATGAGCCTTTTTCCCCATCGATGATCTTGATGTCGTGTACAACAAACTCATCATCGATCGTTATGGAAGCCACCGCTTTCATTTTTCCTTCCTTCTTAATAAGCCTTACATTTACATCTGTAATATTCATGAAAACTCCTTTAGTGTTTCTCAAAGAAAGTCCGTAAGAAAGCAATTAACACTTATTAAATTTTATTGTACCCAAAGTATATCACTTGTATTTATAAAAAACAATTCAATAATCCGAAAAAGAAGAAAATATCAGAAAAGAATGGACAAAGGTATCAGAAAAATTATAATAAAAGCATTACGGAAAAACGGAGAAAAATGATGTATCTGATTGTAGGATTGGGCAATCCGACGGAACAGTACGCCCATACCAGGCATAATGTGGGATTTGACTGCATCGATCTGCTGGCCGCAGAACTGTCTGTAAAGATCAACCGGTCGCTTCATAAATCCTATTACGGGAAAGGGATGATCGGAAAAGAGAAAGTGATCCTGGCCAAGCCCAGGACCTTTATGAACCTCAGCGGACAGGCGGTACAGGCGCTGATGCATTTTTATAAGATCGAAAAGGATCATCTGATCGTGATCTATGATGATTCCGATCTGGATACCGGCAGGCTCCGGATCCGGAAGAGCGGATCCGCGGGGGGCCATAACGGAATGAAGGACATCATCCGGATGACCGGGACCCAGGATTTTACCCGGATCCGGATCGGGATCGGGCATTGTCCCGGAGAGATGGATATGGCGGATTTTGTCCTGGGGCATCCGTCCGGCGAGGAACGAACTCTCCTGGATGACGCCTTTTCCAGGGCTGCCGCTGCAGCCATTGATATCGTTGAAAACGGTCCGGATCATGCAATGAACCGGTTCAATTAACAGGAAAGTGACAGTTACATGGAAATTGCGCAGAAACTTCCACAATTTCATATCATGGCGGAAGATCTCGGAGAAGGCCGGTGCATTCAGCTGGAGGGGTGCGTCCCCTCTCAGACGGAAGAGCTTTTAACAGAACTGAAGCAGGGATTTGAATACCTGGTCATCGTGGCGCGGGATGAAATGAATGCCTCGGAGATCACGGGAAATATCGCGGTATTTGACCGGGAAGTCCTGCTGTATCCGGCACTGGATCCCATGTTTCATAAAGCGGATATCCAGGGCAGCTATCTGTCGGAGCAGCGGCTGGAAGTGATCCGGAAGATCCGGGAAGGGCAGCCTTGCACCATCGTGACCACCATGGAGGCGTTTCAGGAAGGGATCGCCACCATGGAACAGATCCGCCGGGATACCCTGACCATCCGGAAGAAGCAGACCTTTGACCGGGAAGTGCTCAGTGAGAAGCTGGTGGAAACGGGATATGTGCATGAGAATCAGGTGACCGGCCACGGGGAGTTCTCCGTCCGGGGGAGCATCCTGGATATTTTTCCCTTCGGATCCAGGGTCCCGTTCCGGATCGATTTCTTCGGGGACGAGGTGGATGAGATCCGGATCTTTGATCCGGGGAGCCAGCGGTCTGTGGAACTGGCGCAGGAGCTGGTCATTTACCCGGGAGAGAATCTGCAGGAGGATGAAGAGCATACCGGCTCCTTCCGGGATTATTTCCTGGACAGAAAGACCTTGTTTGTACTGAATGAGCCGGCCCGGATCATAAAGAATCTGATGGGGATGAATCCGCTTCTTTCCGCGCAGGACACAGAATACGATGTTCTTCCGGAGGATCTGTCGGAAGAGCGCATCCGGAGCACGCTGTCTGTCATGAAGGAGCTGACGGCGGGGCCCAGCGTGATCCTGTCCTCCTTCGGGGAGACGCTGGAGGAGATCCGTGCATACCGCCGGATCCGGCTGAACGCCAGAAATATCCCCTCCTATAACGGACGGTTTAATGACCTGATGGAGGATCTGAAGAAATACCGGGAAAAGGGATACACCGTCATCCTGGAATGTGCCGGTGACATCCGGAAGGACCGGATGATCCGGAATCTGATGGACAGCGATATCCTTGCGGGCAAGGTGGAAGCCAATCCCCGGTATCACATTCCGGAATCGGAGATCTGCGTCCGGACCGGTCAGGCCCGGATCGGATTTGAATATCCGGAGATCCGGTTTGCCCTGATCACTGAGGTGGATATTTTCGGCGTTCGCAAGAACCGACGGCGGAAGAAAAAATACACCGGAGATCCGATCCGGGAGTTTACGGACCTGAGTCCGGGAGACTATGTGGTGCATGAACAGCACGGCGTCGGGGTGTTTCTCGGAATCGAGCGGATCCGGGTCGACGGGATCGAGAAGGATTATATGAAGATCGGATATGCCCAGAACGCCAATCTTTATGTGCTGGTTTCCCAGTTCGACAAGATCCAGAAATATGCGGGAAGTGACAGTGCGGCGCCGAAGCTCAACCGTCTGGGCGGAAAAGAATGGGTCAATACGAAGGAGAAGGTCCGCAGTGCGGTTCAGGACATCGCCAGGGATCTGGTAAAGCTGTATGCGCAGCGGCAGATGCAGAACGGATTCCGCTACAGCGCGGACACGGTCTGGCAAAGGGAGTTTGAGGACAGCTTCGAGTATGAAGAGACTGAGGATCAGCTGCATGCCATAGAAGATGTGAAGGCAGATATGGAGTCCGGAAAGATCATGGACCGGCTGATCTGCGGAGATGTGGGATTCGGGAAAACGGAAGTGGCGGTAAGGGCTGCGTTCAAGGCGGTCCAGGACAGCCGGCAGGTGGCGTTTCTGACCCCGACAACGATTCTTGCCCAGCAGCATTATCATACTCTGGTCCGGAGGCTGGAGCATTACCCGGTCAGTATCCGGATGCTGTCCCGGTTTGCCTCTGCCCGGGAGCAGAAGGAGATCCTGAAGGGCATGGCGGACGGAACGGTGGATATCGTGGTCGGAACCCACAGACTTCTTTCCAAAGATGTCCGGTTCCATGATCTGGGCCTTCTGGTGATCGACGAAGAGCAGCGTTTTGGCGTGGTCCATAAGGAGAAAATCAAACAGCTGCGGCAGAATGTGGATGTGATCACCCTGAGCGCGACGCCGATCCCGAGGACGCTGCATATGAGTCTCACCGGGATCCGGGATATGTCGCTTCTGACGGAGCCTCCCATCGACAGGCTCCCGATCCAGACCTATGTGATGGAGTATTCCGAAGAGGCGGTCCGGGAGGCGATCACCCGGGAGACTGCCCGGGGAGGGCAGGTTTATTATGTTTACAACCGGACTTCGAATATCGACCTGGTGGCAGACAACTTAAGCCGGCTCCTTCCGAATCTTCATATTGCCTATGCCCACGGGAAAATGGCGAGCAGGGAGCTGGAGAATATCATGTTCGATTTTATTGACGGAACGATCGATGTGCTGGTATCCACAACGATCATAGAAACCGGACTGGATATCCCCAATGTGAATACGATCATTATCCATGACGCGGATCATTTCGGCCTGTCCCAGCTGTATCAGCTGCGGGGAAGGGTCGGAAGGTCTAACCGCACCTCCTACGCCTTCCTGATGTATAAGAAGGATAAGCTGATCCGGGAGGTAGCCGAAAAACGCCTCAAAGCGATCCGGGAGTTTTCCGACCTGGGAAGCGGGATCCGGATCGCCATGAGGGATCTGGAGATCCGTGGTGCGGGAAATGTCCTGGGAGCAGAGCAGTCCGGACATATGGAAGCTGTTGGATATGAGCTGTACTGCAAGATGCTGAATGAGGCGGTCGCCGCTTTGAAAGGGGAATCTGTACAGGAGGATTTTGAAACCACCGTCGATCTGAATGTGGACGGGTATATCCCTTCTTCCTATATTACGGATGAATGGGAAAAACTTAACATGTACAAACGGATCGCCGGGATCACGGACCTGGAGGATATGGAAGACGTCCGGCAGGAACTGTTTGACCGGTTTGGTGAGATCCCCCGGGCCACCTTGAACCTGCTGGAGGTTGCACTGATCAAGGCCCGGGCCCATGAACTGTATGTTCTGGAGATCGCAGAGAACAAAAACAAGACCGGCAAAGAGTTTAAAATCACGCTGTTCAACCGGGCGCCAATGGCGGAAGGGTATCAGATCTATGATGTGATCCGGAGGAATGAAGATAAACTGAAATATAATATGAGTAAAAACTGCTTTACCTATTTTCCTGCCGGATCATTTTCCGGCCTGGAAGAAATCCGAAAGACTTTAATGGAATTTTTTGATATACTATCACAGATAGTATGTACAAATAAGAGCAGAGAATCACAGGAGCAGATCTTATGACAGATTACAATTCAGGAAAAGTACTGGTCGCCATGAGCGGAGGCGTCGATTCGACAGTTGCAGCCCTGCTTCTTAAGAATGCAGGCTACAGTGTCAAGGGAGCGATCCTGAGAATGAATGATGCCGGAATCTCACAGACTGCCCTGACGAACGGGAAGCTTCCCCAGAGTATCTGGTATGCCAGGGAAGCGGCGAGAAAACTGCGGATCGATTTTTCCATCATTGATGTGCGCCCGGAATTCAGGGAGGTGGAGCAATACTTTATTCGCAGTTATCAGAAGGGCGAAACCCCCAATCCCTGCATTTTCTGCAACCGTCACGTCAAGATCCCCCAGATGCTGCAGGCAGCGAAACAACTGGAATGCGAAAAGGTGGCGACCGGTCATTATGCGGTCGTCGGCTATAATGAGGAGACCGGCCGGTTCACTCTGAAAAAAAGCAGGGACAGGGAAAAAGACCAGAGCTATATGCTGTACTCCCTTCCCCAGGAGATGCTGGCCAGACTGGTGACGCCTCTGGGACTTTATAACAAGGAAGAGATCCGTCAGATGGCCAGGGATACTGGCTTTAAGAACGCGGAGGCTCCCGACAGTCAGGATATCTGCTTTATCCCGGACGGCGATTACGGCCGTTTTATTGAAGAGACGCTGACATCGGGCGGACAGACCGGAGACCTGCAGGCACTTCCGGGACTGGCTCCCGGGGATTTTACAGACCGGGAAGGGCATCTTCTCGGCCGGCATAAGGGCCTGATCCATTATACCGTCGGACAGAGAAAGGGGCTGGGGATCTCCGCGGATGCTCCCCTGTACGTTTGTGAGAAACGGCCGGAAACCAATCAGGTGGTGCTGGGAACGGAAAAGGATCTTTTTACGGATACGGTGGTGGCGGATCAGGTGAATTTTGTCAGCATCGGAGAATTACCGGGAAATTCCATGCGGGTCAGCGCCAGGATCCGTTATTCTTCCCGCGAGACGGCGGGCACTGCATCCATACAGGAGGACGGCACGCTGAAGGTCCGGTTCGATGAACCGGTAAAGGCGCCTTCGCCGGGACAGAGTCTTGTGCTGTATCAGGAGGATCTGGTCATCGCGGGCGGGATTATCCGGAGAACAGGCGGAAAACATGAATGAAAAAACAAGAATCCGGAAAATACTGGAACTGCTGGATGAACATTACAGTGTGCAGAAAAAATGCTGGCTGGAATATGATGCCGCGTGGCAGCTGCTGATCGCGACGATCCTATCTGCCCAGTGCACCGACGCACGGGTCAATCTTGTTACCCGGGATCTGTTCATCAAATATCCGGACCTTCAGGCCTTCGCCTGCGCAGACCTGAAGGAACTGGAGCAGGATATCCATTCCACAGGATTTTATCATAACAAAGCCAAAAATATCATCGCCTGCGCGAACAGGCTTCTTCAGGAGCACCAGGGACAGGTTCCTTCCGACATCGATGCCCTGACGGCGCTTCCGGGAGTCGGGAGAAAAACAGCCAATGTGATCCGGGGAAATATTTATGACATTCCGTCCATTGTGGTGGATACGCATGTGGGTCGGATCTCCAGAAAACTGGGGCTTACGGTCAGCGAGGATCCTGAGAAGGTGGAGCATGACCTGGAGCGGGTGCTCCCGGAGGATCACTGGATCCTGTGGAATATTCAGATCATTGCTCACGGAAGAAGTATCTGCACAGCCCGGAAGCCGGACTGCGGGGGGTGCTTCCTGAAGGAGCTGTGCCCGTCGGCCGTCCGGACAGAGAAGGAGGCGTATCGGTGAGGAAGATTGCGGTGGCCGGTCTTCTGGGATGTGAAAAAGCATTGGAACTGCTTGAGATCCACCGAAAGGAACTGGAGCAGCATTTTTCCCGAGCCTTTCTAAAGGAGGTCACAGCCCTTCCTGTCCATGGACTGACGGCAGAGGAACGGAAGGTGCTGGATCAGATGACAGGCAGCGGATTTTATGTGACAGCCATTTCACAGGGCGGGATCTTCGGCGCGTTGTGGCGGGCCTGTGAGGAACAGGAGACAGAAGAGGATCCGGACATGACCGGATCTTTCGGCTGTGAGGTCGATCCGGACCGGATCCCCCTTCGGCAGGAGGTGACGGAGATCTGCGAACTGTTCCGGGAGAATCCCTATGAAGTTCCTTCCCCGGGAGCCAGGCTGATCGTCTGGGATGAGGAGCAGGAACCGAAACTGAGCGAAGTGGTCTTGAGTATCCTCCGGCAATCTGCTATCATTGGTAAATTAACATTTTCCAAGAAAAGAATTCTGTCCGGCAGCGGGGGGATCCGGTATCTGACCCCGCCTGCCAGACAGAACAAGGATATTGCGAATCGAAAGAACGAGGTATGAACTATGCTGAGAGAAGAACTTCTGAGACTGATCCGGAATAACAGCCGGATCGAACTGAAGGATCTGGCTGTGATGCTGGGATCGGATGAAGCGACGGTTGCCAATGAGATCTCGGATCTGGAAAAAGAGGGGATTATCTGCGGATACTATACCCTGATCAACTGGGACAATACGGATGAAGAGATGGTAGATGCCCTGATTGAGGTTAATGTGAATACATCCCGGGATCTCGGGTTTGATACGATCGCGGAGCGGTTTTATATGTTTGATGAGGTGAAGTCCTGCTATCTGATCTCCGGCAGATATGATTTCCTTCTGCTTCTGGAGGGGAAGACCATGCGGCAGGTGGCTAATTTTGTATCCAGCAAACTGAGCCCCATTGAGCATGTGACGGGAACCGCAACGCATTTTATTATGAAACGTTATAAGGATTACGGAACCGTAATCGGAAGAGTGAAAAAAGACAACAGGGAGAAAATGTCGATATGAAAGATCCGGTTTCCAGGGTTGCCCGAACAATGCAGCCGTCAGGTATCAGAAAGTTTTTTGATGTTGTGGCAGAGATGCCCGACGCGATTTCACTGGGTGTCGGAGAACCTGATTTTGATACCCCCTGGCATATCAGGGAAGCAGGAATCTATTCCCTGGAGCAGGGCAGAACCTTCTACACCTCCAATGCAGGCCTTCCGGAACTGAAACAGGAAGTTTCAAATTATTACCGTCGTAAACACGGCCTTACGTATGACCCGAAGACAGAGACCTTTATTACCGTTGGCGGATCGGAAGCGATTGATATGGCCATGCGGGCCATGCTGGATCCGGGAGATCAGATTATTATCCCGGAGCCCTGTTATGTTTCTTATGTTCCCTGCGCCCGGATGACCGGGGCCGAGGTGGTGACCATTCCTCTTCAGGAAAAGAATGAGTTTAAGCTGACAGCGGAAGAACTGCTCTCTGCCGTCACGGAGAAAACCAAGCTGCTGGTTCTGGCGTTTCCGAACAATCCGACGGGTGCTGTCATGACCCGGGAGGATCTGGAACCCATCGCGAAGATCTGCATGGAAAAGGATATTTACGTCCTTTCCGACGAGATCTATGCGGAACTGACCTATTCCGGAGAACATGTTACCATAGCCCAGCTCCCCGGAATGCGGGAACGGACTGTGATTATCAACGGGTTTTCCAAAGCCTACGCCATGACGGGCTGGAGGCTGGGATTTGCCGCAGGCCCGAAGGAGATCCTTCTTCAGATGGTCAAGCTTCACCAGTTCGCCATTATGTGTGCTCCGACCACGTCCCAGTATGCCGGTCTGGAAGCGCTGCGGTTCGGGGATAAGGATATCGAGATCATGCGGGAGTCCTATAACCAGAGACGCCGTTATGTGGTAAATGAACTGAACGATATGGGACTGCACTGCTTCGAACCCTTCGGGGCATTCTATGTATTTCCTTCGATTCAGTCCCTGCAGATGAGTTCGGATGAATTTGCGGAACAGCTTCTGGCGGAAGAGAAGCTGGCGGTGGTTCCGGGAACGGCGTTCGGATCCTGCGGAGAAGGATTTATCAGGATCTCCTATGCCTATTCTCTGGCGGAACTGAAGGAAGCGCTTACCAGGATCAGACATTTTATCGAACGACGCAGACAAGGGTAAAAGGAGCATTATGAGATACATCAACGAGATGCATGACGGGGACAATGTGACCGGGATCTATCTGTGCAAACAGAAAAACACGGCCCAGACCAAGAATGGCAAGGATTATGAGAATGTTACCCTGGCAGACAAGACCGGAACCATCAGCTGCAAGATCTGGGACCCCAATTCCATGGGGATCGGAGAGTTTGAACCGAATGATTTTGTAGAGGTGCACGGCAGGATCAGTGTGTTTAACGGGGCCCTGCAGATGTCCATCGACAGAGCCAGGAAAGCCAATCCCGAGACCATTGACCAGTCGGATTATCTGCCGGTTTCTTCCAGGAGCATCGACTCCATGTATAAAGAACTCCTGTCCCATATCAGTTCTGTAAAGACCCCTTATCTGAGGCTGCTTCTGGACAAGTTCTTCGTGGAGGATGAAGACTTTATCAAAGCCTTTAAGAGCCATTCCGCCGCGAAAACGATCCATCACGGATTTATGGGAGGACTTCTGCAGCATACGGTCGCGGTTTGCGATCTGTGCGCCTTCTACTGCAAAGCCTATCCGAAGCTTGATCATGATCTTCTGATCAGCGCCGCCCTGTGCCATGACATCGGGAAGGTCAGGGAACTGTCCGAGTTTCCCGCCAATGATTATACAGACGCGGGCCAGCTGCTGGGACACATTGTGATCGGAGTGGAGATGATTGATGAGAAGATCTCCCAGATCCGGGGATTCCCGGCTGCAAAGGCCAACCAGCTGAAGCATCTGATCCTGTCCCATCATGGAGAGTTTGAGTTCGGCTCCCCGAAAAAACCGGCCCTGATCGAGGCCGTCGCCCTGAATTTTGCGGATAATACGGACGCGAAGCTGGAGGCCTTTACAGAGATTCTGGATAATACCGTTTCCACGCCGTCCCATGGTGCAGGATGGCTGGGATTCAACAAACTGTTTGACAGCAATATCCGGCCGACGGTCTGACAAAAAGACCAGAGCCTGTGAAATTATGAACGAGAAAGTACTGCATACACTGGAATATGATAAAATCGTCCGGATCCTGGCGGAACACGCGGGCTCCCAGTCCGGGGCGCAGATGTGCCTCAGGCTGCTGCCGATGACGGATCTGGAGGCGATCCGGACTGCCCAGACCCAGACCACGGACGCAGTGACCAGACTCCGGAAAAAATCCGGTCCTTCCTTCGCGCAGCTGAAGGACATCCGGCCCTGTGTCATGAGACTGGAGATCGGCAGTATCTTAAGCTGTGAGGATCTGCTTTCCATTTCTTCCACCCTGGATACGGCAGAGTCTGTCCGTAAATTTCTGAGACCTGAAAATGAAGAGGATCCGGAGGATTCTCTTTCTGTTTTTTACAGCAGTGTGGATCCCTGTGAACTGCTGAACAGTGAGATCAGACGCTGTATCTTAGGAATTGACGAGATCGCGGATGATGCTTCTCCGAAACTGAAGGATATCCGCCGGAAACAGAACCAGACCAAGCTGCAGATACAGAGGACACTGAATCAGATGGTAACCAGCACTTCCATGAAGACCTATCTGCAGGACAGTGTGGTCACCATGCGGAACGGCCGGTACTGCATTCCTGTAAAACAGGAACACAGAGCCCATGTCCCGGGGATGGTCCATGACCAGTCCGGGTCCGGTTCGACGATCTTTGTGGAGCCCATGGCAGTGGTAAAACTGAATAATGACCTGAAGGAACTGTCTCTGGCGGAAGCAGAGGAGATCCAGGTGATTTTGTCCCATTTGTCCAACATGGCCGGCGGCCGGTCAGAGGCGCTGAAACTGGATTTCCGGCTGCTGACGGAGCTGGATTTTATTCTTGCCAAAGCCCGTTATTCCGAGAGTATCCGGGGAAATGCCCCTGTATTCCATGAAGAGAAGCGGATCGAGCTGAAGAAGGCCAGACATCCGCTGATCCCGGTAAAGACCGCGGTTCCCATCGATCTGGAGCTCGGCCGGGAGTTCTCCATGCTGATTGTGACGGGCCCCAATACCGGAGGGAAAACCGTTTCCCTGAAAACCACCGGTCTGCTCTGTCTTATGGGACAGGCAGGGATGCATATCCCGGCACTGGACGGATCGGGCCTTTGTGTCTTTGAAGAGATCTACGCGGATATCGGGGATGAGCAGTCTATCGAGCAGAATCTGTCCACCTTCTCCTCCCATATGAAAAACATTATCCGCATTCTGGAACGGGCGGACGCGGACTCCTTGGTCCTTCTGGATGAACTGTGTTCCGGGACGGACCCTACAGAGGGGGCTGCCCTGGCCCAGTCGATCCTGACGCGGCTGAATCAGTTCGGGAGCCGCTGCATGGCCACGACCCATTATGCGGAACTGAAGGTTTTTGCCATGTCCACCAAAGGCGTTCAGAATGCCTGCTGCGAATTCGATGTCCAGACCCTGCGGCCCACGTATCGTCTGCTGATCGGACTGCCCGGGAAGAGCAATGCCTTTGCCATCTCCCAGAAACTGGGGCTGGATGAGAGGCTGATCGAGGACGCGAAGGAACGGCTGGACAGCAGCAATATTGCCTTTGAGGATATTCTGGCCGATATCGAGGTCAATAAAAAGAAGGCCCGGATCGAGCGGGAGGAAGCTCTGAACGATCTGACACAGGCCCGGAAAATGCAGGAAGATCTGGAAAAAGAAAAGGCCGCCCTGGAGAAAAAGAAAAATGAGATCCTGCGGGAAGCAAAAAGCGAGGCTGCGCAGGTTCTGAAACAGGCGAAGGATTACGCGGATCTGACGATCCGGGATATCCGGAAGGTCTCGGGCAATGTCAATCTGGCCGCTCTCGAAAGGACCCGGACGGAACTGGGAAGACAGGTCAAAGAAGCCCTGGACGGAATCGGCGATCTTCCCGGCGGGAAAAAGACCGTCAAAAAGAAACCGGCGCCGGAAGAGATCACCGCAGGAACTCCGGTCCGGGTTCTTTCCATGAATATGGAAGGGGTGGCCACGTCAGGGCCGGACGGCAAACAGCGGGTCGGCGTCCGGCTGGGATCCATGAATATGGAGGTCCGGCTGGATGATCTGGAGATCCTGGAGAAGTCTTCAGAACAGGAGCAGATGCCGAAATTTGCCCGGGGTGCCAGAACGGGAGCCGGGCAGATCCAGTTTTCCAAAGCCATGGGGGTGTCAACGGAAATCAAACTGCTGGGGATGAATGTGGATGATGCGCTGATCGAACTGGACAAATATCTGGACGACGCCTGTATGGCCCATCTGGAAAAGGTGCGGATCGTTCACGGCAAAGGAACCGGCGTACTGCGCAATGCGGTCCGGCAGAAGCTCCACCGGGACAAAAGAGTCAGGAAAAGTTACGAAGCAGAGTATGGTGACGGCGATTCCGGAGTCACCTATGCGGAATTAAAATAATGTTCAATATTGTATTACTGGAACCGGAGATCCCTTCCAATACCGGAAATATCGGAAGAACCTGTCTGGCTGCGGGCTGCAGGCTTCATCTGATCGGGCCGCTGGGATTTCTTCTGAATGATAAACAACTGAAACGGGCCGGTATGGATTACTGGTCCGAACTGGATGTGACCCGGTATGACAGCTGGCGGGACTTTGTTCAAAAGCGTGCGGATCAGATCCGTTTTGCCCCGGAAACACTGGAAGCTGCCGGGTGTCCTTCGCTTCCGGAAACGTCTGACCGGGAGAAAGCGGCGATCTGGATGGCAACCACCAAATCCCGGATGTGCTATGATAAGGCGGCGTTCCGGGAAGGGGATTATATTCTGTTCGGAAAAGAAAGCGCCGGGATCCCGGAGGAGCTCCTGATGCAGAACAGGGAAAGCTGTATCCGGATTCCCATGGCAGCGGAAAAAAGAAGTCTGAACCTGGCCAATTCCGCTGCCGTCATCCTTTACGAGGCCCTCAGACAGAACGGGTTTCCGGATCTGTGCCTGGAGGGTCAGCTTCATGAACACCGCTGGTGATCCGGCCGTTACCGCTGGTGATCCGGCCATTTGGAATGACGGTTGAATTTTACGGATGTTTTACATATAATAGAAGTTAAGATTCAGAAACTTATTTATCTTTAGTTATTAAGGGGAATCAAATGGCAAATATCGATTTTACAGACAGCATTTATGATGCACAGCAGGGCAGTCAGAGTGCCATTCAGTTTATCTATGACAATACGATCCAGCTGTTCAACAAAGAAGCGAATGCGTTTATGCGCAATAAAAACGAAGCGGACCGGGCCATCCGGGATGCCTATGTTTTTATTTTTGATCATCTGGATTCTCTGGAGGACACATCCAAATTCCTGCTTTGGGCAAATGAAGTATGTAAAAATACCTGTATTTCCAGGCTGAGTGAGGCGGGTGTATTCAACGAGAGAGTTCCGGCCGAGGCGATCAATCTGGGAGAGATCTCTCCTGCTTCGGATTATGATCCGCAGATCAATATGAATGCGAATATGTCACCGGATTATATCCAGGAGTGTCTGGAAGCCGTTCTTTCCAGTCTGCCGGATAATCAGAGAGCCTGCGCGGTCCTGTGGGGAGAGGGCTATCCGATCAACAGCATCTCCCGGAAGCTGGGAATCAGCCCGGTGGCTGTAAATTATACTCTGGCCTATACCCTGGGAAATATTACGAACTCCATCAATATGCTGAGCGCAAACGGGCTTCCGCTGTTCGGCATGGAGCCGATCCCCTATTTTCTCTGGCTCCTGATCAGCTATTATCAGTTCTATCAGCCCAAGGAAGCTGCGCCGGGATCCGCTTCCAGTTTTTCCAATATTCTGCGGACCCTGATGCCGGATGAAGCTTCCGTGTATTCGGGAGGTTACGAGACGGAAGAACCGGAACCGCTGGATGACAGAGTACAGCATGTGACCGGAGTGGAGGAAAATGACAGCGTTCCCGTCGGGTTTGATCCGGATGATCTGGATCTGGAAGACTTCATTACCGGCGGGCCGGAGAAAGAGGAAGAACCGGCGGAGGAGCCGCTTACGGTTCCTGCCATGGATATTATTTCTCCCCATAAAGAAGAATTCCGGGAGACTCTGAAGAGCGAAGAGCAGGCACCGGAAAGCGGGGCAGAGGCTGACCGGGAATCATCCGGAGAAGAAGAGGAGAACGCTGCCGGCGTGATCGCAGGAGAAAGCGCTGCCGCAGCCGCAGGACTGGCGGAAGGAGAAACTGTCGCTTTAGAGACAGTGGAAGGTACAGCAAGCGAAGAAGGAACTTCCGAAGCGGCCGCAGCTGTGGCCGAAGGCGGAGCCGCAGCCGGGGAAGCGGTTCAGACAGAAGAAGGCGGAAAGAAAAAACACACCGGCCTTCTGATCACACTGTTTATCATTCTCATTTTGCTGATCCTGATCGCGGTGGCCCTGCTGTTCTTCCGGGATAAGGTAAATGAGATTCTGGGAACGAACCTGTTCGGAACCACGGAAGTGGCAACGGAGCCGGAGCCGGAGACCACGACGGAAGAGCCGACAACGCCGGAACCGGAGACGGAAACTACGACGGAAGAGCCGACAACGCCGGAACCGGAGACCACGACGGAAGAACCGACAACGGAAGAAGTGCTGGGACCAGAGTATAATGTACAGATCTATGCAGACGGATATGCGCTGGCCATGAGATCCGATACCACAGATGATGCGGAGCGGCTGCTCTACATTCCGGCGGACGAGGAAGTCCATATTGATGAAACCCGGAACGGCTGGGGCCATACGACCTATGACGGGCAGGATGGCTGGATCTGGCTGGAATACACAAAGGTTGCGGGAAATGCGCTGGTGGAACAGCCGGAAACTTTACTGGAGGTACCGGAAGAATATACCATCGGCTATACCGAGTTCGGCAATGAGCTGCGGACTGGTCCGGGAACCTATTACAGCACCTTCGGACCGATTCCGGAGGGGACAGCGATTCAGATCGAAGCTTACTACTATGATTCCTACAGCAATGCGGTCTGGGCGTATACCTCCTATGAAGGACATCACGGCTGGGTATTCTTGTATTACTATGACGGCGGATACGAAGAGTATTGATGAAGCAGACTGCCGTACAGGATTGCCGTGCCTGTAAGAACACCCGGGTTTTAGAATAAAGAGATACGAGATTCCCGATTGTGGGTGATTTGCCGGAAACCGGTGGTCACCCACAGCTTTGTTTCTGCCGGCAGGGAGGGATACCGATAAACAAAAGAAAAGCCGGTGTGCAAACACCGGCTTACCCAGGGATACCAGGATTCGAACCTGGAACTGACGGAGTCAGAGTCCGTTGCCTTACCATTTGGCGATATCCCTTCAGCACAGCCCATTATAGACTGCGGTATCTGAAATGTCAATTCTTTTTTTGCAATTGGTAATTTTTACGAAGATTTTTGTGAACAAACTAAAAAAAGCCACAAAAAAAACGAAGAAATCTCTTTTATTTTGCACAATTATAGGGTAGAATAAAAGAAATGTTAAAAAAATGTTACGTCTGAAGAGAATACTGAGGTGAATTTATGATTTCCAGTCAGCTGTTGCAGAAAGCATTGGATGATATCAAAAACATTACGGGGAAAGATATGGCCATCCTGGATCTTGATGGCCGGTATGCGGCAAGAACTGATGAATCATTTATGGCGGATTCTGACAAGATCGCTGCCTTTGCCGTCACATCGGCGGAGCAGAGCCGGGATAAGAGTCATTCCTTCTTCAAGATCCGGGATGACGGCCAGGATATTTACGTGCTGGTGGTTGCCGGCGTGGAGGAGACGGATACTCTTGTGGGAATCATGGCGAGGTATCAGATCGAGACCATAGTTGCCGCCTACAAGGAGAAGTTTGACAAGGACAATTTCTTCAAATCTCTTCTGATGGATAACCTGATGCTTCTGGATATCTTTGACCGTTCCAAGAGGCTGCACATTGAGATCGAGCAGCAGCGGATTGTCTATATTATCCAGCTTCAGAAGAAAAATCAGGACGATGCGATTGACGTCATCCGGAATCTGTTTATCAATGACAAGGATACCTTCTGTACCCCGCTGAGCAAGAGTACCATTGTTGTGATCCGGGGCGTGACCGAGAAGGATACGCCGGAAACCCTCGATGCGGTGGCCCGCAGTATTTATAATGTCCTGCGGTCCGATATCAAGGATGAAGCCTATATTTCCTATGGTACCGTGATCAAGGACCTGAAGGATGTTTCCAAATCCTACCGGGAGGCCAATATGGCGCTGGAAGTCAGCCGGATCTTCTTCCCGCAGAATCATATCAATTCCTATTCCAGCCTCGGAATCGGAAGACTGATCTATCAGCTGCCGATCCCTTTGTGCAATATGTATCTGAAAGAGATCCTGGGAGATTTTTCCATCGATGATTTTGATGAGGAAACTCTGACAACGATCAATAAATTCTTTGAGAATTCCCTGAATGTGTCCGAAACATCCCGGCAGCTGTATATCCACAGAAATACGCTGGTGTACCGGCTGGATAAGATCCAGAAGATTACCGGGCTGGATCTGCGGATTTTTGATGACGCGGTGACATTCAAGATCGCCCTTATGGTATCCAAATATATGAACTATGTAGAAAACCTGGAGAAGAAATAAACGGTCCGGCAGGATCCGAAGGACAGGAGAATAAGGCGGATGAGTAACAGAGAACTCGATCATTTATATCTAGAGTATCCAGACGAACTGGAAGAAACAGGCCGGATGGTCAGCGATGCTGACCCCGGCATAAATTATGACCGTAATACGAAAGACAGAAGATCCAGGGACCGGAAGATCAGAAGCATCGCCGCGCTGCTGATCGGCGTCCTGGCCGGCATTCTGATCTGCGCCGGGATCCTGGGAATCTCTTCCATCAGCAACAGCAAGGCGGAAGCGGCGGATCTGCACCTGGATTACGAGGAGAAGATCGATCTGATCCTCAGCTATCTGGACGCCTATTATCTGAATGATCTGAATGAAGAGGAGATCGGGGATCTTCTTGCCCGGGGACTGCTTCAGAATATCGGGGATAAATATGCAGAATATTATACCGAAGAAGAATTTGACAAAATGCTGGAGGAGATGAACGGGGAGTACGCCGGGATCGGGATCCAGATCGTCATGAATGACGAGAACCAGGTGGAGGTCTATAAGGTCTTTGACGGTTCCCCGGCCAAAGAGGCCGGCATCCGGATCAAGGATCTGATCGTGGAAGCAGACGGTGTCCGGGACTTTGAGACCCTGGATGATCTGGTTTCGATCGTCAGAGGCCCGGAGGGAACGGATGTGGATGTGGTCGTCCTGCGCGGGGAGGAAGAGATCCCTTTTACGATCACCCGCCGTTACATTACGACCGAAAGTATCTACAGCGAGATGCTGACTGACACCGTCGGATATATCCAGATCTCGGAATTCAATCTGACTACGGTACAGCAGTTTACAGATGCCCTGGATTCTCTGGAAGAGCAGGGGATGGAAGCGGTGATTATGGATCTCAGAGATAATCCCGGCGGAGACTATGATTCTGTCGTCGCCATGTGCGACCGGGTGCTTCCCGAGGGCGTGATCGTTTCTGTGGAAGATAAGCAGGGCGGGATCATGACGGAGAATTCCGATGCCCGGTGCCTGGAGATTCCGATCGTATTGCTGGTTAATGAAAATACCGCTTCGGCAGCGGAACTGTTCACCATGGCGCTTCATGATTATGGCATGGCCCAGATCGTGGGAACCCAGACCTACGGCAAAGGGATCGTCCAGAGCCTGTTCCGTCTGATCGACGGATCCGGACTGAAATTCACGACGGAGAAGTACTACGGACCGAAGGGAGACTGGATCCAGGATGAGGGGATCGCTCCGGATGTGGTCGTGGAATTCCCGGAGGAGGTTTACGAGGACGGCGTCATTTCCCTGGAAGAAGATATCCAGCTGCAGAAAGCTGCGGAACTGCTGGGGTTTGATCTGCCGGTCGAAGAACTGACAGAGCGCCGGGCACAGGAGCAGGAAGAAACCGGGGAAGCGATCCCGGAGACACAGGAAGAAGAACAGGAAGAATAAGAGGGACCCATGGGTAAGACAATCGGAATCGATCTGGGAACAACAAACAGCTGTGCGGCTGTTGTGGAAAACGGACAGCCGGTGATCATCCCCAACGAGAAGGGCAACCGCACCACACCGAGCGTTGTGGCGTTTACCCGGATCGGGGAACAGCTGACAGGAGAAGCCGCTCTTCGGCAGGCCGCGGTCAACTCAGACCGGACCATCAGCTCCATCAAACGGCATATGGGTACGAACTGGTCCATCAATATCGACGGGAAGAAGTATTCTCCCCAGGAGATCAGTTCCATAATCCTGCGGAAACTGAAAAAAGACGCGGAGAACTATCTGGGAGAACCGGTCACAGACGCCGTGATCACGGTACCTGCGTATTTTAACGATATCCAGAGACAGGCAACGAAGGATGCGGGCCGGATTGCGGGCCTGAATGTGAAGCGGATCATCAATGAACCCACCAGCGCTGCCCTGGCTTACGGACTCAATAACGGTGCCGCCCAGAAGATTCTGGTTTATGACCTGGGAGGCGGAACCTTCGATGTCTCGGTCATAGAGATCGGCGGAGATGTGATCGAAGTCCTTGCGACCAACGGAGATAACCATCTGGGCGGAGATGACTTTGATGAGCGGATCGTGCTGCATCTGCAGGGAGTGCTCCGGAAACAGAACGGTATTGATCTGAAACGGGATGTGGCTGCGATGCAGAGACTCCGGGAGGCCGCCGAACAGTGCAAGAAGGAGCTGTCCTCCATGGAACGCGCCAGGATCTATCTGCCGTATCTTTCCATGAATAAAGGAGAACCTGTCAACTTCGAATATACGCTGACAAGAACGGAATTTAATGAGCTGACGAAGGATCTGGTGGCAAGAACCGAGGGCCCTGTCAGAAACGCCCTGAATGATGCGGGGATTGCCGCTTCGGAGCTGGGCAGGGTGATCCTGGTGGGGGGCTCGACCCGGATCCCTGCGGTGCAGGAAAAGGTGCGGGCACTGACCGGAAAGAACCCGGAACGCAGCATTAATCCGGATGAATGTGTGGCTCAGGGAGCCGCAATGCAGGGGGATATCCTGACGGAAGGAACCCTGCAGCTTTATAACGGAGGATCCGGGATCCTGCTTCTGGATGTAACTCCGTTAAGCCTGTCCATCGAGACCATCGGCGGAGTCGCCACCAGGCTGGTGGAGCGCAATTCCACTCTTCCGGTGCATTATTCCCAGGTCTTTACGACGGCAGCCGCCTTTCAGCGGAGTGTGGATATCAATGTGCTGCAGGGGGAGCGGCCCATGGCCAGGGACAACCGGTCCATCGGAAGGTTCCGTCTGAACGGGATCAAGGCGGCTCCGGCAGGAGTTCCGCAGATCGAAGTGACGTTTGATATTGATGTCAACGGAATCCTGAGAGTTTCCGCAAAGGATTTGGATACGGGCAGGGCACAGTCGATTACCATTGATGACAACGAGCGGATGTCTGACGCCGAGATCGAACAGGCGATCCGGGATGCCCGGGAATATGCGGAACAGGACGGAATGAGGCGGCAGGCAGCAGAGCTGAATACACAGGCCGGTCAGCTGCTGAATCAGGTACAGTCCCTGATGCAGGAACAGAAAAGATCCCTTGGAAAAGAAGACCGGAATTTCCTGAAAAATGACATCGCGGCGCTGCAGAAAGCAGTCTCCCGCAACAATCCGGCCAAAACGACTCCGTCGAATGTGGAAGAGGTGCAGCGGGCGCTGGACAATCTGAAACAAAGCAGCAGCCGGATCCTGGGAATCTGACCGGGTGGTTATTTGATCTTTGGCTGTCCGTCTGCGGGATCCACCCGGAGGACTTCAAAAACCCGCAGCCGGCCGTTTTCCACGATGAACCGAATATCGAAATCAGCAAACCGGATCCCGTAGGGGTATCCGGGTTGTTTTTCATAGGCGCCTCTCGGATCCTGGACCAGGATCTCACAGAGCGCTTCCCGCTTGTCTTCGGGGATTTTCTTCAGAAGAGGATCCGGAAAATCAAGCTGCAGCGTTTCCTTTTCGCTGATGGCAAATCCTTCCGAGGCTTCGGGATGGCTGTCCGAATAAGGAAGATAGGGCTTGATGTCATAGATCGGTGTGCCGTTCAGGATATCCGCGCCGCCGACGATCAGAACCGGGGATTTTGGGCCCTTCCGTTCCACCCGGATCAGTCTGACGCAGGAAAGTCCCAGGGAATTGGGACGATAGGGAGACCGTGTGGCAAAGACACCGGTCTTTACTTTTCCGCCCAGGCGGGGAGGGGTCACCAGAGCAGACCACCGGACCGGATCGGCGGTCATGTCGATCCGGGTTTCGGAAAATCCCCAGATCAGCCACAGATGGCTGAAGGCTTCGATCCCCCGGATACTGTTCCGGTCGCGGAATGCTTCCTCAAATACGATCCGGCCTTCCAGTTTCTCTGAAAGTCCGGACTGTCTGGGAATTCCGAATTTTTCATGAAAATCCGTATAGATATGGGCAATTGGTCTGACAGAATACAGCAGTTCTTCCATACTCTGTAGAATATCGGTATTTTCCGTGTTTTTCAATATTTTTATGTAACAAAAAATGCAGGTATGTTATAATTCCTTCCAGCAATCATAGATGAGGACTTTTTCCTATGCAGTTATTTCATTATCTGAATTATATCGATCCCGGAACCGGTTCCATGCTGTTCACGATCGTGATCGGGATTGCCACGACCCTGTTTTTTGTTCTCCGGGGGGTTATGATCAAGTTCAAATTCGCCCTTCACGGAGGAAAGGCAAAGGGCGGCGCTTCCAAACTTCCGATTGTCATTTTTACAGACAGCAAGAGATACTGGAATGTTTTCCGTCCGATCTGTGAAGAACTGGATAAAAGAAAAATCCGGTGTGAATACTGGACCGCCTCTGAGGATGATCCGGCCCTTCAGAGTACCTTTCAGAACATCAGCTGCAGATTCATCGGCGAAGGCAATAAGGCCTTTGCCCGTTTGAATGTGATGAATGCCCGGATTTGTCTGGCGACTACACCGGGACTGGATGTTCTTCAGTGGAAACGGTCCAAGGATGTGGACTGGTATGTGCATGTATTCCATGGGCTGGATGACGGGACATTATACCGGCAGTTCGGCCTGGATTATTATGACGCTGTTCTGGCTACCGGACCGGTTCAGATCGGAAAGCTCCGCCGGCTTGAACAGCTGCGGGGACTTCCGGCCAGGGAGATCGAGATTGTCGGATCCACTTATCTGGACGGGATGAAACTCCGGAAGGAAGAGAGCGAAACCGATGCCGGGAAATCAGAAGCGCTGACGATTCTGTGCGCTCCCTCCTGGGGAGCCAGCAGCATCCTCAATAAATACGGCGAGGCATTTATTCAGGGCCTTGTGGATACCGGGTATCATATCATCATCCGCCCCCATCCCCAGTCAAAGACTTCGGATCCGGAGCTGCTGGAAAGGCTGCAGACCCTGTTTCCGGACAGCAGCCACTTGGAGTGGAATTATGACAATGATAATTTTGAGGTGCTCCGAAAATCAGATCTTCTAATCTCGGATTTTTCCGGTGTGATTTTTGATTTCTGTTATGTGTTTCAGAAACCGGTGATCTACACGGATACGGAATTCGACAAATCTCCCTATGATGCGGACTGGCTGGAGGAAACTCCCTGGATCCTGGCGACTCTGGAAAAGATCGGGCGACAGCTGAAAAAAGAGGATATCTCAAACATGAAGCATCTGATCGACGAAGTGATCCGCGACAGCCGGTACCAGACGGGCTGGGAGGAAACTCTGCCGGAGGTATGGGGAAATGTCGGCGAGGCAACCGTAAGGACCGCAGACTATCTGGAACGGAAACTAAAGGAACTGAGCGATCCTTCATCCGGTGAGGAAAAGTAATGATAGGTGATTTTTTCTTTAATTTATTTATAATGCCTCTGGAACTGATCTTTGAGGTGATCTTTTTCCTTCTGCAGGAACATCCGGCGCTGGCGATCTTTGCGATCAGCATTGTCATGAATTTTCTTGCCCTTCCGCTGTACCGGAGGGCGGATGCGATCCAGGAGCAGGAACGGGACAAGGTCGCTTCCATGGCCTATCGGGTCGGCCGGATCAAGAGTACCTTTAAAGGGGACGAACGGTATATGATGCTGACGACCTACTACCGGCAGCAGAATTACAAACCGTTTTATGCGCTGCGCAGCACCTTTCCGCTGCTTCTGCAGGTGCCGTTTTTCATTGCGGCATATCATTATCTGTCCCATCTGTCTCTTCTGAACGGAGTCTCCTTCCTGTTTCTGAAGGATCTGGGAGCCCCGGATCAGCTGCTTTCTTTCGGTTCCTTCAGCATCAATATCATGCCGGTCATCATGACCCTCATCAATGTGGTCTCCGCATTCATTTATCTGAAGGGATTTCCGCTGAAGGACAAGATCCAGACCTACGGAATCGCCGTGATCTTTCTGGTGCTTCTGTATGACAGTCCTTCCGGACTGGTCTTTTACTGGACGCTGAATCAGATCTTCTCTGTGCTGAAGAATGTCTTTATGAAACTGGTGAAGAGCAGAAGAACCATCAATCTCTTCTTTTCCGTTGTCGGAGTACTGATTCTGATCGCGGCATTCGCTTCCGGGATTTTATCCACGCCGAAGAGAGCTTTGCTGGCGGTGATCATCTGTCTGATCTGCCAGGCGCCTTCCCTGATTACTCTGTTCCGGAAACGGCATCCGGAACGCCCGGAACCGAAGCCGATGAAACTGCGTACTTTCCTGCTGGGATCCGTTCTGATCACGATCCTTCTGGGCGTTGTGATCCCCATGTCGGTCATCAGTTCATCCCCGACGGAGTTTTCCACCAGGATGGCGACTCCCTTCACGCTGGTTCTGAACAATGTATGCATCTGCGCCGGATTCTTTCTGATCTGGCTTGGGATCTATTATTACATGTCAAAGACAAAGGTCCGGAATATCCTGACCTATGCGGTTTTTGTTCTTTCCGGAGTATTTCTGCTGGATTTCCTTCTGTTTTCCAAGAGCCTCGGCGTCATGTCCACCTCTCTGGTGTTTAATGAGATGCCCTTTTACACCGGCTCCGAGAAGCTGATCAATCTGCTGGCTGCGGCGGCGCTGGCGATCATACTGATCCTGGTCATGAAATACCTGGGAAAGATCGTGGACTTTATTTACTTTATTCTGATCGCCGGAGTGATCGTTCTGGCAGCAGTCAGCATATTCAATACGATACAGACGTTGGATTCTGCGGAAAAACTGCGCCATTCCGCGAACAATCAGTCCGGAACGGAAAAAGACTCCGGTTCTGTGATTGAAGATCTGGAACAGATCTATACGCTGAGCAGGGAAGGCCGCAATGTGATCGTTCTTATGCTGGATCGGGCCATCGGAAGTTATGTGCCCTATATTTTCAATGAAAAACCGGAACTTCAGGAGCAGTTCGCAGGGTTTACATATTATCCGAATATGACCAGCTTTGGGGGGCATACCAATTTCAGCGCTCCGTCCATCTTCGGGGGATATGAATATACCCCGATGAAAATGAACGAAAGAGCGGACGAATGGCTTGGAGATAAGAACAATGAAGCATTGAAAGTGATGCCGGCAATCTTCTCCGGGGAGGGCTATCATGTCACAATCTCGGATCCGCCCTATGCCGGGTATGCCAGCTATGTGCCGGATTTCACCATCTATGACGGAATCGATCATCTCTCGACCTATTATACCTATGCAGCCTATGCCGACGAACTGCTGGAGAACTTCAGCCCTGCAATCAAACTGACCCAGAAGAGAAACTTTTTCTTCTACAGTCTGATGCGCTCTGTTCCGACGATCCTGCAGAATACGGTCTATAATAACGGAAACTATTATTCGACGGCAGAACAGGGGACGCTTTCCTGCTCGGATGAATTTCTGTATTCCTATTCCGTTTTGTATAAGCTGCCGGAGCTTACAAAGATCCAGGAAGGAAACCAGGATCAGCTGCTTCTGCTGGAAAACGATACGACTCACGGGCCTTCCATCCTTCAGACGCCGGAATATGAACCGGCGGCAACGGTGACCAGTGATCCCTTTGAACATATGGAGCGGTTTACCCTGAACGGAAGAACCGCCCTGATCACATCAACCTGGGGGATGGGACATTATCATGTGAACATGGCAGCTTTTCTCAAGCTTGGAGAATGGTTTGATTATATGCGGGAAATGGGGGTTTATGACAATACCCGGATCATTCTGGTTTCCGATCATGGAGAAGAACTGGAAGAATTTGAAGATCTTCTGGTCGCGGATGACTGGGATGCCATGAACATCAATGCCCTGCTGATGGTAAAGGATTTTGAAGCAGCAGAGTATACCGTTTCCGACGAGTTTATGACTACGGCGGATGTTCCTTATCTTGCCATGAAGGATCTGATTGACGATCCGGTCAACCCCTACACCGGGCAGCCGATTACAGAAGAACTGCATAAGGATACTTATCCGATTACATCTTCCCACAACTGGAATATTTTTGAAAACGGAGGAAATGTCTTTGATACTTCCGACGGAGCGTGGTGGGTGAACCACGGCAATATTTACGATAAGAGTGCCTGGGAAAAACTGGATGAATGAAGAATGTTGAAAAATAAAAAAGGGAAAAAGATATGGAACTGACCAGAAAACAATTTAATATCCTGGCTGCATTGGCAGAGGAAAAAACGGTTCTGACCCAGAGGGATCTGGAGAAGGTTACAGGGCACTCTCTCGGAACGATCAATAAAACGGTAAAGGAACTTTTGGCACAGGGATTGATGGAGGACGGAAAAATTACAGAACGCGGACTGAATGCGCTGGAACCCTATCGGGTAAAACGGGCTATTTTCATTGCAGCCGGTTTCGGATCCCGCATGGTTCCGATTACATTCAATACGCCGAAACCGCTGGTCCGGGTTCACGGTACCCGGATCATTGATCATCTGATTGATGCGTGTCTTCAGATCGGGATCAATGAGATCTATATCGTCAGAGGGTATCTGGCCGAGCAGTTTGATCAGCTGCTGTATAAATATCCGATGATCCGTTTTATCGAAAATCCGGCATATAACGAAGCCAATAATATCAGTTCCGCTCTGGTTGCGCGGTATATGCTGTCTAACGCCTATGTGCTGGAAGCGGATCTCCTGCTGTATAATCCGAAGATCCTGAAACGGTATCATTACCGGTCAGATTTTCTGGCGATCAAAAAAGACCGGACCGATGACTGGTGTGTCGAGGTCCGGGACGGGATCATTACCGATGAAAAGATCGGCGGGACAGACTGCTGGCAGATGGTCGGGATTTCTTACTGGACGGAGCCGGACGGACATCGTCTTTCACAGGATATTGAGGATGTCTACCATTCTCCGGGCGGCAAGGAACGATATTGGGAGCAGGTTCCCCTGGTTTATAAGAGAGAACATTATAAAGTAGAAGTACGGGAATGCTTTGATGCGGATATCGTGGAGATAGACACCTTCAGGGAACTGAAAGCAATCGATAAAACCTATGATATCTGAAAGACGTTCATTTTCCTTTGACAAATGTTCAATATTTGGTTATATATACTAGATATTGAACATTTTCTTTTTAAGGAGGATTGAAAAATGAAAAGACTGCTCACTTGTCTGACTGCAGCCGCTATGCTGGCAGTTACGATTTCAGCAAGTATGATACCCGCAGCTGCAGCGCAGGATAATCGGGTCGTGATTTATTCCGGCGCGGAGGAATACCGCAATGAATATTTCCTTCAGAGACTTACCCAGGAGTTTCCGCAGTATGACATCACGATCGAATATATGCCGACCGGAAATCTGGCTGCGAAACTGGCCGCAGAAGGAACCGATACAGATATCGACATCATCTATGATCTGGACTACAGCTATGCCGGGTTGGTAGAGGAGTATTTATGTGATCTGTCTGAATATGATCAGACGATTTTTGTGGAGGACGCCATTGCACCAAGCGGAAGATATCTTCCGGAGACAAGAAACGGCGGAGCCATTATTATTAATCCGGAAGTTCTTACGGAAAAAGGGCTGGAAGAACCCACTTGTTATGAAGACCTGCTGAAACCGGAATATAAGGGTCTGATTTCCATGCCGGATCCCAAGTCTTCAGGAACCGGATACATGTTCGTGAAGAGCCTTGTCAATGCATGGGGAGAAGAGGAAGCATTTGATTATTTCTCTGAATTGGGAGAAAATATTCTTCAGTTCACGTCCTCAGGCTCGGGCCCTGTGAATGCCCTGGTACAGGGAGAGGCAGCGATTGGTCTTGGTATGACGGCACAGGCTGTAACCCAGATCAATGATGGGGCTGATCTGAAACTTCTGTTCTTTGAAGAGGGATCCCCGTATTCCCTGTATGGATATGCAATGCCGGAAGGAAAGCAGGAAAACCCTGCTGTCAAAGAAGTCTTTGATTTCTTCTACAATACCCTTGTCAAAGAGGATAAGGAGCTGTTCTATCCGGAACAGATCTATAAAGATATTACATTTGAAATAGAGAATTATCCGACGGATATTCCATATGCGGATATGTCAGACAATACGACAGAGGAAAAGCAGCGTCTTCTGGAAAACTGGGAGTTTTAATCAGGAACCAATGGATAAACTGGTTATTAACAATTTGACGAAATCATTTGGGCAGACAGGTGTATTGCATGATGTCAGCTTCACGGTCCGGGAGGGAGAATTTTTATCCATTCTCGGGCCGTCCGGCTGCGGAAAAACCACAATTCTGAGGATTCTTATCGGGCTGGAAACGGCTGACAGCGGGAGCATCTTTAAAGACGGGGAAGAGATCACATCGCTCTCTCCTTCAAAAAGAAAGATGGGGATTGTGTTTCAGAACTATGCTCTGTTTGAAAATATGTCGGTGCTGAAAAACGTGGCATACGCCCTGAGGAAGAGCGAGACACTCAGAGGAACCTTCAGTAAAGAAGAGGCAAACCAGAAAGCAAGGGAGATGCTGGAACTTGTCGGTCTCTCAGGACATCTGGAGAAAAAACTGGCGCAGCTTTCCGGCGGTCAGCAGCAAAGGGTGGCGATCGCCAGGACGCTTGCACTGAATCCGGATGTGATTTTGTTTGATGAGCCGATGTCTGCGTTGGATGTGGATACCCGTCTGTCTCTGCGAAGTGAACTGAAAGAACTGCAGAAGAGGTTCGGCACGACGATGATCTATATTACCCATGATCAGGAGGAGGCATTTGCCCTGTCTGACAGGATCATGGTGATGGATGCAGGCGAAATCCATCAGTTGGATACACCGGCAAATATCATTGATCATCCCGCAGATGATTATATCCGAAATTTTGTTATTAAAAATATCGAGATCAAGATTCATTCCCTGATCCGGTTTGCCGTTCCGACGGAGGGAATATGTAAATGAAAAGGAATTTCATAATCCGGAAATGGACTCCCTCCACGGCAATGAAGATCCTGCTGTGTGTTTTCTGGCTGATCACGATCATTCTTCCCCTGGCCAGAATGCTTTCCACAATGGTTTCTGTTGATGTCATCGGGATGCTGACAGCCAAAAAGTTTTCCAGGGCGCTGGGACATTCCCTCGCGGCTGCTTCGGCTGCAACGATGATTTCCGTCGGGCTTGCGGGGCTTTTGTCCTGGTGTGTTGCCCGGACGAACGTGAAACATAAGACAGTGTTTCATACCCTGCTTTCGATCCCCATGCTGATTCCTTCCATTTCCCATGGGATGGGACTGATCATTATCCTGGGCTCTAATGGCTGGCTGTCAAGACTTCTGGGGCTGGAGAGCGGAATCTATGGCTTCTGGGGAATTGTGGCGGGTTCCGTCATGTATTCTTTTCCGGTTGCCTATCTGATGCTGTTTGATGTTCTGCGCTATGAGAACGGAACCCCCTACGAAGCTGCTTCTGTGATGGGACTGAGACCGATGGACCGCTTTTTTGCAATCACGCTTCCATATTTAAGAAAGCCGCTGATATCCGTTGTGTTTGCCACATTCACTATGGTGATCACAGATTATGGCGTTCCTCTGATGATTGGCGGAAAATATACAACATTGCCGGTGATGATGTATCAGGATGTCATAGGAATGCTGGATTTCGGAAAAGGCAGTGTGATCGGTATGATTCTGCTGATCCCTGCACTGGTGGCCTGTATTCTGGATATCACGAACCGGGACAAAGGAAACGGAGCCTTCGTCGGACAGCCCTATAACATTAAAAAGAACAGAAAAAGAGACTGCGCAGCCTATGCTGTGATCGGATTCGTCATTTTGCTGATCTTTCTTCCGATTTGTTCTTTTGCGGTTCTTGGATTTGTGGAGAAATATCCGCTGGATATGTCCTTTTCCTTATCCAATGCAAGACAGGCAATCAATATGGGAGCGGGGAAATACCTGATTCATTCTCTGATTATTGCGGCTGCGGTCTCTGTTATCGGATCATTTCTTGCAGTGCTGAACGCTTATCTGACAGGGCGCCGGAAAACAAAACTGTCCTATGTGCTGCATCTGATGTCCATTACCACACTGGCAGTTCCGGGACTGGTGCTTGGATTATCCTATATTATGTTTTTTAAGGGGAGCCTGATATACGGAACCTTTGCGATGCTGTTCCTGGTAAACTCCATGCATTTCTTCGCATCTCCTTATCTGATGATCTACAATACATTCGGGAAGATCAATGAGAATCTTGAATATGTCGGATCCACCATGGGAATCAGGAAATGGAACATGATTAAGGATGTGGTTCTGCCTCAGTCGAAAGATACGATCCTGGAGATGATGAGTTATTTCTTCGTAAACTGTATGATGACGATTTCGGCTGTATCATTTCTCGCGACAGCAGCGAATAAACCTCTGGCTCTGATGATTACACAGTTTGAGGGCCAGATGCAGCTGGAGTGCGCAGCGTTTGTATCCCTGATCATTCTGCTGGTTAATCTGCTTATGAAAACGGTGATATATCTTCTGAAAAAGCGAGCTGCATAAGAGAGAATCATTCAGATAATTAAAGATTTAACAGGGCCTCCATTTTCTTGACAATGGAGGCCCTGTGCTTTACAATGAACTGCGAATCATTCCGGGCAGGTCCGCAGCCTGGTCTGATGGATGGATCTGAGGATTCCAACACTCTCTCGGATGAATCAGAGCATAATATCATAAAGCCCATTCAAAACACAGGATGTAAGAAGACATGCTGGTTTCTTTTGTTGTTGAATGGCTTAAAAATGTGGAGGAAAGAAAATTGGCAAACATTAAATCAGCAAAGAAAAGAGTAATCACAAACCAGAAGAGAGCAGAAAGAAACAAGGCAATCAGATCCAAGACGAAAACCGCTGTAAAGAAAGTTTATGCAGCCATTGAAGCCGGGGATAAGGCAGCCGCTCTGGAAGCTCTGAGACTTGCGACCGTTGAACTGGACAAGGCGGAAACCAAAGGCGTTTACCATAAGAATATGACTTCCCGCAAGGTCTCCAGACTGGCAAAAGCCGTCAATAAGATGGCATGATTCTCTTCGCAGCACGTTAACTTGGAAGGAGAAAAGAAATGAATGCATTAATGTGGTGTGGGATCGGTGCAGGAATCATCGCGATCATCTATGCGATCATCCTGGCAGTCACTGTTTCCAGAAAGGAAGAAGGCACGGATCGGATGAAAGAGATTGCACACGCAATCGCTTCCGGTGCCAGAGCATTCCTGTTTTCAGAATACAAGATTCTGATCGTGTTTGTTATTGTGTTGGGGGTAATCTTAGGTCTGGCAATCAGCTGGGTGACTGCAGTCTGCTTCCTGGTAGGCGCAGTATTCTCCGTACTTGCCGGATATTTCGGAATGTCTGTTGCCACAAAGGCAAATGTCCGTACTGCGAACGCAGCCAGAACTTCCGGAATGAACGGTGCTCTGGGTATTGCATTTAAGGGCGGCGCCGTTATGGGTATGTGCGTGGCCGGACTCGGATGCCTGGGTGTCAGCGTAATCTATTTTATTACCGGTGATGTGGATGTGATGTTCGGATTTTCCCTGGGCGCATCTTCCATCGCCCTGTTCGCCCGTGTCGGCGGCGGTATCTATACCAAGGCTGCTGATGTCGGAGCTGACCTGGTCGGTAAAGTCGAAGCAGGTATCCCGGAGGATGATCCCCGGAACCCGGCCGTTATCGCTGATAACGTGGGTGACAATGTAGGCGACGTTGCCGGTATGGGAGCGGACCTGTTTGAGTCCTATGTCGGTTCTCTGATTTCGGCTCTGACACTGGGTGTTGTGTATGCATCCAAGACACTGGGAGTTACCGATGCAGCATTCAGTCCCTATGTGCTGTTTCCGGTACTGATCTCTGCGATCGGCCTGATCGCTTCCATCATTGGTACTCTGTTCGTCCGCGGCAAGGAAGGATCCAACCCACAGGTGGCACTGAATATCGGAACTTATGTCTCTGCAGCTGTTGTTATCATTGTGGCATTTATCCTGAGCATTGCCTGGCTTGGCAATGTCAGACCCGCCATTGCCGTTGTGGCCGGTATCATCGTCGGACTTCTGATCGGTACTCTGACTGAGATCTACACTTCCGATAAGTACGGCAGTGTCAAGGAGATCGCAAATCAATCCCAGACCGGTGCGGCAACCACGATCATCAGCGGTCTTTCCGTTGGTATGAAATCCACGGTGCTTCCGATCATCATGATCTGCATCGGTATCTTCGTTTCTTATATGCTGCTGGGCGTATTCGGAATTGCCCTTGCAGCAGTCGGTATGCTGTCTACGACCGGTATTACGGTTGCAGTTGATGCTTACGGCCCGATCGCTGACAACGCCGGCGGTATCGCCGAGATGAGCGGACTTCCGGAGGATGTCCGTGAGATCACAGACAAACTGGACTCCGTCGGCAATACGACTGCAGCCATTGGCAAGGGATTTGCCATCGGTTCTGCAGCTCTGACCGCTCTGGCACTGTTTACCTCCTTTGCAGACAAGGTGGATTCCGGAACGACCACGACCCTGACCATCGATATTCTGAATGCCAATGTCGTAATCGGTCTTCTGATCGGCGGTATGCTGACCTTCATTTTCTCTGCCCTTACCATGAGCAGCGTTTCCAAGGCAGCCAACCACATGATCGAGGAAGTGCGCCGTCAGTTCCGTGAGATCCCGGGACTTCTGGAAGGCAAGGCAAAACCGGATTATACCAAGTGTGTATCGATCTCGACCAATGCGGCCTTAAGACAGATGATCGTTCCGGCCGTGATCGCGATCCTGGCTCCTCTTGCAGTCGGTTTTATCCTGGGCGTGCAGGCGCTTGGCGGACTTCTGGCCGGTTCTCTGGTCTCCGGTGTGCTGATGGCTATTTTTATGAGCAACTCCGGCGGCGCATGGGATAATGCAAAGAAATACATCGAGGGCGGCAAATACGGCGGAAAGGGCTCTCCGGCCCATGCAGCAGCCGTTGTAGGCGATACGGTGGGTGATCCCTTCAAGGATACTTCAGGCCCGTCCATCAACATTCTGATCAAGTTAATGACGATCGTTTCTCTGGTATTTGTTCCGGCATTCCTTGCCGTGGCAGAGGGCGCAGGACTTCTGAGCATGCTGTTCTGATCCGGGGTACGGTACAGTTTACTTCATAAGATCGTTTTGCGGGAGCTGTCGCAGATGCGGCGGCTCCTTCTATATTTGCGGAAAGGGATGTTGAAAAAAATAAATACCCAGTATATAATAAATTACCGTCAAATCAGAAAAGACTTGAAATCATCAGGACCGTCAGAGCAGAAAGGAGTCACACATGGCAAGCACTGATATTGGAGTGGATCTGGGAACTGCCAGTGTTTTAGTATATATTACCGGTAAGGGCGTCGTGTTAAAGGAGCCCTCTGTTGTCGCATTTGACCGGGATACCAAGAAGATCCGTGCGATCGGAGAAGAGGCACGGCTCATGATCGGAAGGACCCCCGGCAATATCGTAGCGATCCGCCCCCTCCGGCAGGGTGTGATCTCCGATTATACCGTTACGGAGAAAATGTTAAAGCATTTTATCCAGAAGGCGATCGGAAAAAGAACCTTCAAAAAGCCCAGGATCAGTGTCTGTGTTCCCAGCCGTGTCACGGAAGTGGAGAAAAAGGCCGTCGAGGATGCTGCCTATCAGGCAGGCGCGCGGGAAGTTGCGGTGATTGAAGAGCCCATCGCGGCAGCCATCGGAGCGGGGGTTGATATCACCAAACCCTGCGGAAACATGATCGTGGATATCGGCGGAGGAACCACGGATATCGCCGTTATTTCTCTGGGCGGCATTGTCGCCAGCACATCTGTCAAGATTGCGGGAGATGATTTTGACGAGGCCATCGTCCGTTATATGAGAAAGAAACATAATCTTCTGATCGGTGAGAGGACCGCGGAGGAGATCAAGATCCAGATCGGAACCTGTTATCCCGACGGGGAAGAAATGAGTATGGATGTCCGGGGCCGGAACCTGGTATCCGGACTGCCCAGAAGAGTTACCGTAACTTCCGCGGAAACGGAAGAGGCTCTCAGGGAATCAGTAAGCCAGATCATTGAAGCGATCCATGAAGTTCTGGAGAAGACCCCGCCGGAACTTGCCGCAGATATCGCAGACCGCGGCATTGTGATGACGGGGGGCGGATGCCTTCTGCGGGGTCTGGAGCAGATCATCGAAGATAAGATCGGGATCAACGCGATCACCGCGGAGGATCCGATGCTTTGCGTTGCCATCGGAACAGGTCTGTTTGTTGAGTATCTCAGCGGGGACAAGACTCTGGCATAGGACTGGGATTGGATAAGCTAAGAGGATATATCGAAAAAATCATATATCGAAATCCGCAGAATGATTACACTGTGATCCGGGTGGAAGACAACGGGATCAGTACCACATGTGTGGGATGTCTGCATGATATTAACGCCGGTGAATTTATGGAATTTACCGGCGAATATGTATTTCATCCCAGATTCGGGCAGCAGTTTAAGGCCTCCCAGGCCAGGATCCTGATTCCGGAGGATCTGGCCTCCGTAGAACGGTATCTGGGGAGCGGAGCCATCAAGGGGATTGGAGCTGTCACTGCCCGGAGGATCGTGGAAGCCTTTGGTGAGGATACCATGCGGATCCTGGACGAGGAGCCGGAACGACTTGCGGAGATCAAAGGAATCTCAAGGGCAAAGGCTCAGGAAATCGCCGCCACGCAGGAGGAGAAAAAGGATCTCCGGAATGTATGCATATATCTCGGGGATTATGGAATTTCCAATGCGCTGGCGGTGAAACTGTACGGGATCTATGATCAGGAGATTTATAAGATCATCCGGGACAATCCCTATCAGCTGGCGGATGAGGTTTCGGGGATCGGATTCCGGAAGGCCGACGAGATCGCCCGCAGGACAGGAGTCAATCCGGGAAGCGATTACCGCATCAAAGCCTGTATGATCTATGTTCTGCAGAGAGCGTTGGACCAGGGACATGTCTATCTTCCTGATCATCTGCTGAAGCGCAAAGTGATGGAAACGCTGAAACCGCTGACGGTGGATGACCTGTGCGAGATCGAAGAGGCGGATCTGGAACGGTGTCTGATGGATCTTGTCCTGGACAGCCGGCTGATTATCAAACAGGAACCGGGAACAGAGGAGAAGATTCGTCAGGTTTATGATTCCCAGAATTATTATACCGAACTGGCGATTGCCAGAAAGCTGACCGATCTGAATCTGAAGGCGCAGATCGACGAAGATGAGACCGCAAGACGCATTCATCTGGTGGAGGAACAGTCCGGAATCGTTTTGGATGAAAGACAGAGAGATGCGGTACGGGGCGCAGCAGGCTCCGGAGTTCTGATCATTACAGGAGGACCCGGGACCGGGAAGACGACCACGATCAACGCGCTGATCCGGTATTTTGAATCGGATACCCGGGAGATCCTGCTGGCAGCGCCCACCGGCAGAGCCGCCAAACGGATGACGGAGGCAACGGGCTGCGAAGCGAAAACGATTCACAGAATGCTGGAACTGTCGACGGAACTGGAGGACTCTTCTGCAGGCGCAAGATTTAACCGGAATGAAGAGCATCCCCTGGATGCGGATGTCCTGATCGTGGATGAGGTCTCCATGGTCGACATTTTTCTGATGAATGCGCTTCTGCGGGCGGTGAAGCCGGGGACCCGGCTGATCCTGGTGGGGGATGTCAATCAGCTTCCCAGCGTCGGTCCGGGCAATATCCTGAAGGATATGATCCGCAGCCGGAGATTTCCTACGGTGGAACTGGTCAAGATCTTCCGACAGGCAGAAGAGAGCGAGATCGTCGTCAATGCCCATAAGATCAACCGGGGAGAGAAGATCACCCTCCGGCCCGGAAGCCGGGATTTTATCTTTATCCGAAGAGAATCTCCCCAGGCCATTGCCAATGCAGCCGTGACACTGCTCCGGGATAAGCTGCCTTCCTACGTTGGCGCAGATATCCGGGAGATCCAGGTTCTTTCCCCGATGAAGCGGGGGCCGCTGGGCGTAATGTCACTGAACCGGTTCTTCCAGGAATGTCTGAACCCGCCGGACGCAGCCAAAAAAGAGATGCCGGTCAGGGATATGATCTTCCGGGAAGGGGATAAGGTCATGCACATAAAAAATAATTATGAGCTGGAATGGACCATGATGACTCCCTCCGGATTTGCCTATGACCGGGGAACCGGCATATTTAACGGGGATATCGGCATGATCGAAAAGATCAATGAGCATTCCCGCCTTCTGGAGGTTATTTTTGACGACGGAAAGCATGTGATCTATGAATTTGAACAGGCGGAAGAGCTGACCCTTGCCTATGCGACTACGATCCATAAAGCCCAGGGAAGCGAGTATCCGGCAGTGATCATGCCTCTGCTGGACGGTCCGGAGATCCTGATGAGCCGGAATATCCTGTATACCGGCGTGACCCGGGCCAAAAGCTGTGTCGTGATCCTGGGCCGGGAGGAGACTGTGAACCGCATGATCGCAAATGTCCGCGAACAGGAACGATACAGCGGTCTGAAGGACCGGCTGGAGGAGATTCGGCACAGTGTGCCGGCATAATGTCCGGCGATGAGAGCATACAAAAATGTTGTATGAATGAGTTTCTGAAAATGATCAAACACAGACTCAGGGTTTCAAAGACCCTGGCTGTCAGACTGTTATTTCCAAGGGTCTGTCCCTTATGCGGCTCCATTCTGGGCGCGAGGGGAACAGGCTCTTCTTATTGCAGAGACAATCCGTTTATCTGCAGTGTCTGTTACGCCTCTCTGGTTTTTCCGAAGGAACCCAGGTGTTTGAAATGCTCCAGGCCGTTGTTTGACGAAACAAAGGCGTATTGTCCGGACTGCCAAAGCCGGAAGAGATATTACGATCAGGGGGCTGCGCTGCTGATTCATGATGATGCGGCAAGAAAGATTCTGTATGACCTGAAATACCATAATAAAAGAGATCATGCGGATATGCTGGCGTGGGAAGCGGCTAAGGTCTATCACCAGGTCCTTAAGGACTGGAATCCGGATGTGATCATCCCGGTTCCTCTTCATAAGAAACGGAAACTGCAGAGAGGGTATAATCAGGCGCATCTTCTGGCTGTAAAGCTGAAAGAAAATCTGGAGGCTTATCAGCTCCGCATTCCGGTGGATCCGGATTATCTGGTCAGGATCCGGAAAACTTCTGCCCAGAAGGAACTGAGCAGAGATCAGAGATGGAAAAATGTCCGGAATGCCTTTGCGGTTTCCGATCGGGAACCCGGGAATAAATATGCGCAGAAGACGGTTCTTCTGATCGATGATATCTTTACATCCGGAGCAACTCTTTCGGAGTGTGCCAGGATCCTCCGGATGGCGGGGGCCCGCAGGGTTTATTTCCTGACCTTCAGTATCGGCTGAAGGGAGGCTCTCGGTGGCCGGCATCCTTCCTCCTGCAGGGGGACTCCCATCCGGCGCAGCCACCCGGCTGCCGGTTCAGCAAAATCTCTGGAGCAGGACCCGGATCCGTCCTTTCCCGGTGGTGCCGACTGCTCCGGAATACAGGAATTTTCCGAACCCCCGGACAGAAACCCGATCCTCCTTTTTCAGCAGATGGCTGCCATCCCCGCACTCCTGCCCGTTGATCAGGATTTTCCCCTCCCGGAACAGATTCTGGCTCTGGCTTCGGGACAGATTACAGAATTTTGAGATGACCGCATCCGCCCGTTCGGAGGAGACGATCACCGGCTGAGGCTCCAGCTTCACAGCGGCTTCCTCCGGAATTTTATCGGGACGGGTGACGCGGACCCTGGTATGCCGGACCTGCGTCAGGCTTCCTTTTATGTAATCTGCGATATGATCCAGACAGAACAGATAAGCCTTCTTATCCTGTACCAGGATATCCCCCAGAAGTTCTCTGCGGATTCCGAGATTCATAAGAGCCCCCAGATAATCTCTGTGATTCAGCTCCTCGGAAAATTTCTCTGATAAAGGGGTGATCTCGAGACAGACAATCGGAAATTCCGCCTCATATCCGAGATCCGCCGCTCTGCCAAACCGGGCGATCACCCTGCCGGCATGTTCGGTTCCGCCGAACAGCGTGATTCCGGCATAGGAGAGTTCCTTTTCCAGGTTCATCAGAAGGCCGATCTGCGCGTCTCCCAGAAATTCGGTAAATGTATAGATGTTCTGTCGGAAAGACCGCTCTGCCAGGTCTCTGAAATGGCCTGCGGGGATCGGATTCTCATTCATGTCTTCGCAGCTCGCTCCCTTCCGGAATTCTATAGTATCCGGACAGAATTCCTTCCGGACAGTATACCTGATTTCCGGCAGAAAAGATACCGGCTGCCGCAGTGCCCGGTATTTTTGACAGCGTCTGCAGAAAACTCCGGCATTGCGGGAAATCGTTCTTGCAGAATGGATAAACAGCGGCTATGATAAAGAAACACTGACATAACAAAGCAGTGATCAGCAGATCACAGAGAAGGAGAATCAGATGGTTATCACAAAGAATAATTTTGAATCAGAAGTTGTAAAGTCCGACATCCCGGTGCTTCTGGATTTCTGGGCATCCTGGTGCGGTCCCTGCAGGATGCTCGCTCCGATCATGGAAGAGATCGAAAAGGAATATGCCGGAAAGGTGAAAGTCGGCAAGATCAATGTGGATGAAGAAATTGAACTGGCCCAGCAGTTCCGTGTGGCAAGTATTCCGACCGTGATCCTGATGAAGAACGGAATGCCTGTGGAAACCTCCATCGGCTACAGGCCGAAGGAAGAAATTCTGGAAATGCTGAAATAATTAATAAACAACAGCATTTTTTCATTGACAATTATCCGCAGGATGAAGTATAGTATTGAGGCGCGCGCTTTAGCGCACTGCTTTTTTGTGCGCAAAGCCGACGAATAGAAACTTCAGGAAAGGAGAATAATATGCCAACATTTAACCAGCTTGTCAGAAAAGGCAGACAGACCGCTGTTAAGAAATCCACTGCTCCTGCTCTTCAGAAGAGTTTCAACTCTCTTCGCAGAAAGACGATGGATTCCCCGTCACCGCAGAAGCGCGGCGTATGCACAGCTGTCAAGACCGCGACACCGAAGAAGCCGAATTCCGCTCTCAGAAAGATCGCAAGGGTCCGTCTGTCAAATGGTATTGAAGTTACAAGCTATATCCCGGGCGAAGGACACAACCTTCAGGAGCATAGCGTTGTACTGGTTCGTGGCGGAAGAGTAAAAGACCTTCCGGGTACCAGATACCATGTTATCAGGGGTACGTTGGATACCGCAGGTGTACAGGGACGTATGCAGGCCCGCAGCAAATACGGTACCAAGAGACCGAAGAAGAAATAACGATAACAAACCACGCAAAACTTACAATTGAACATTGGTTGCTGGAACATATTATTCTTTATAAAAGATGCTCTGCCGTCATATGCACTCCTTTCGGGGAGCGCATATGATCCGGAACATTGATCAGTTCTTAAGATAGATCCTATCTTTCTATTATGTCCGGCACCGACACCAAAAGTGAGTACCGATGAATTAATTTTTTAGTTAAGGAGGGAAGAAACGTGCCACGTAAAGGACATACCCCAAAAAGAGACGTATTGGCGGATCCGCTGTACGGAAGCAAAGTTGTAACAAAGCTTATCAACCAGATCATGCTGGATGGTAAGAAGGGCGTAGCACAGAAGATCGTTTACGGTGCGTTTGGTCGAGTAGAAGAAAAGAGCGGCAAGCCTGCTCTGGAAGTATTCGAACAGGCACTGAATAATGTCATGCCTCAGCTCGAAGTAAAGGCAAGAAGAATCGGCGGCGCTACCTATCAGGTACCTATGGAAGTCCGTCCTGAAAGACGCCAGGCTTTAGGCCTTCGCTGGCTGACCACTTTCTCCAGGGCAAGATCTGAGAAGACCATGGAAGAAAGACTGGCAAATGAGATCATGGATGCAGCAAATTCAACCGGCGCATCTGTGAAAAGAAAAGAAGATATGCACAGAATGGCAGAAGCCAACAAGGCTTTTGCTCATTACAGGTTTTAATCAGGAGGAAAGATGGCAGGAAGAGAATATCCGCTGGAGAGAACAAGAAATATCGGTATCATGGCTCATATTGATGCCGGAAAGACCACCCTCACCGAGCGTATCCTTTATTATACCGGCGTAAACTATAAGATCGGAGACACTCATGAAGGAACTGCTACCATGGATTGGATGGAGCAGGAACAGGAGCGTGGAATCACCATTACTTCTGCAGCAACGACATGCCATTGGACTCTGGAAAAAGAAACCAAACCGGCACCGGGTGCGCTGGAGCACCGTATCAATATCATTGATACTCCGGGCCATGTTGACTTCACGGTAGAAGTGGAACGTTCCCTGCGTGTTCTTGACGGAGCCGTAGGTGTATTCTGCGCAAAGGGCGGTGTGGAACCGCAGTCGGAAAACGTCTGGAGACAGGCTGACAAGTACAATGTCCCGAGAATGGCATTCATCAATAAGATGGATATCATGGGCGCAAATTTCTATAATGCTGTCAGCATGATCAAGAGCCGTCTGGGCAAGAACGCAATCCCGATCCAGCTTCCGATCGGAGCAGAGGACACCTTTGTCGGAATCGTGGATCTGTTCGAGATGCAGGCTTATATTTACAACGACGAGAAGGGCGACAACATTTCTATCGTTCCGATCCCCGATGAGATGAAGGATCAGTCGGAAATCTACCACGATGACATGATCGAAAAGATCTGTGAACTGGATGATGATCTGACGATGGCATACCTTGAGGGTGAAGAAATTACAACCGAGCAGCTGAAAGCCGCTCTGAGAAAAGGAACCTGCGAAGGAAGAGCAGTTCCCGTCTGCTGCGGAACCGCATACCGCAATAAGGGCGTCCAGAAGCTCCTGGATGCAGTCATCGAGTTTATGCCGTCACCGGTGGATGTCCCGGCAATTCAGGGCGTTGATCTGGACGGCAGGGAGATCGTCCGTCACTCTTCGGATGAGGAACCCTTCTCCGCACTCGCATTCAAGATTATGACAGACCCGTTTGTAGGAAAGCTGGCCTATGTCAGAGTTTACTCCGGAACCATGAATTCCGGATCTTACATCCTGAATGCCACCAAGGGCAAGAAGGAACGTGCCGGCCGTATCCTGCAGATGCATGCCAATAAGCGTGCGGAACTGGAAAAGGTTTACTCCGGTGATATTGCGGCAGTCGTAGGTTTCAAGAACACCACCACAGGTGATACCATCTGTGATGAAGCACATCCGGTAATTCTGGAGTCCATGGAATTTCCGGAGCCGGTTATCGAGGTCGCAATCGAGCCGAAGACCAAGGCAGGCCAGCAGAAGATGGGCGAAGCTCTTCAGAAGCTGGGCGAAGAAGATCCGACCTTCAAGGTATATACCAATACCGATACCGGCCAGACGATCATTGCAGGTATGGGCGAACTCCATCTGGAGATTATCGTAGACCGGCTGCTCCGTGAGTTCAAGGTGGAGGCCAATGTCGGCGCCCCGCAGGTTGCCTACAAAGAGACCTTTACCAAGACGGTGGAAGTGGACAGCAAGTACGCCAAGCAGTCCGGCGGACGCGGACAGTATGGTCACTGTAAGGTTCGTTTCGAGCCAATGGATCCCAACGGCGAGAAGACCTTTGAATTCAATTCGGAGATTGTCGGCGGCGCGATTCCGAAGGAATATATCCCGGCAGTCGGCGAAGGAATCGAAGAAGCTGCCAAGGCAGGTATCCTGGCAGGATTCCCGGTTCTGGGCGTGAAGGCAACCGTTTTCGACGGATCCTATCACGAGGTTGACTCTTCGGAGATGGCGTTCCACATTGCGGGATCCCTTGCGTTCAAGGATGCAATGTCCAAGGGCGAGTCCGTTCTTCTGGAGCCGATCATGAAGGTTGAAGTCAATACACCGGAAGAGTATATGGGCGATGTCATCGGCGACATCAATGGACGGAGAGGCCGGATCGAAGGCATGGAGGATATCGGCGGAGGCCGGATGATCAAAGGATTTGTTCCGCTGTCCGAGATGTTCGGTTATGCAACGGACCTTCGTTCCAAGACCCAGGGACGTGGAAATTACTCCATGTTCTTTGAAAGATATGAGAGAGTCCCGAAATCTGTTCAGGACAAGATCATAAATGTGAAAAAATAATGCAATCGGCCGATGTAAATGCTTGAAAACAGCGTGAATATTTAATATAATGATATTCGGCCTTATTTAAGAATTTGACCCATTGCGGGTCCCAACAATGGCCCGTAAGGGTATGAATTTTCAAGGAGGAAACAGGAAAATGGCAAAAGCTAAATTCGAAAGAGGTAAGACACATTGTAATATCGGTACCATCGGACACGTTGACCATGGTAAAACAACATTAACAGCTGCTATCACAAAGACTCTTCATGAGCGTTACGGACTGGGCGATTTCGTTGCATTCGATCAGATCGACAAGGCTCCGGAAGAGAGAGCCCGTGGTATAACGATCTCCACCGCACACGTTGAGTATGAGACCCCGAACCGTCACTATGCACACGTTGACTGCCCGGGACACGCTGACTACGTTAAGAACATGATCACCGGTGCTGCTCAGATGGACGGAACCATCCTGGTTGTTGCAGCTACCGACGGTGTTATGGCTCAGACAAAGGAGCACGTTCTTCTTTCCCGTCAGGTCGGTGTACCTTACATCGTAGTATTCCTGAACAAGTGCGATATGGTTGATGACGAAGAACTGTTAGAGCTGGTTGAAATGGACGTCAGAGAGCTTCTTGACGAGTACGGATTCCCGGGAGATGACACCCCGATCATCCGCGGCTCCGCTTTAAAGGCTCTGGAAGGCGATGCAGCATGGCAGGATAAGGTTATCGAACTGATGGAAGCAGTTGATGCTTACATCCCGGATCCGGTACGTGATACAGATAAGCCGTTCCTGATGCCTGTTGAGGACGTTTTCACCATCACAGGACGTGGTACTGTTGCTACAGGACGTATTGAGCGTGGTGTGATCCATGTTCAGGATCCGGTAGAAATCGTTGGTATCAAGGAAGAGAAGATGAGCACTGTCTGCACAGGTATTGAGATGTTCAGAAAGCTCCTTGATGAAGGCCAGGCCGGTGATAACGTAGGCTGCCTGCTTCGTGGTATTGACAGAAAAGAAATCGAGCGTGGACAGGTTATCTGCAAGCCGAATACAGTTACCTGCCACACCAAGTTCACAGGCCAGGTTTACGTTCTGACCAAAGAAGAAGGCGGACGTCATACCCCGTTCTTCAATAACTACAGACCGCAGTTCTATTTCAGAACAACCGACGTTACCGGTGTCTGCAATCTGCCGGCAGGCGTTGAGATGTGCATGCCTGGTGACAACGTAGAAATCACAGTTGAACTGATCCACCCGATCGCTATGGAGCAGGGCTTAGGCTTCGCTATCCGTGAAGGCGGACGTACCGTTGGTTCCGGCAAGGTCGCTACTATTATTGAGTGATCCAATGAAATTACAAACAGCCGTACTCATAGGAGTACGGCTGTTTTTATGTGCACGGAAGGCGAGTGCTGTGCTTTCCCATGTTTTGTGCGAAGAGGGCTGGAAATCGTATTTCGAAACTCCGCTCGGTGTGGTTTTGTGCGAAGAGGGGTGGAAATAATATTTCGCAACCCCGCGTGACGTGACTTTGTGCGAAGATAACAGACAACTATATTTCGCAGTCTTGTACAGTGCGAAATGGGCATAACCTGAAATATCGCAGCCGGCTGGTGTGCGAAATATGAGAAGAAGTCCTGTTCGCAGGAATTCCACATGAGAACAGCTCAGGACAATAGAAAAAATTCAATCAGTGTATCAACCCATTGAAGATCCAGCGGAGCATCTTTTGTTTCTGTGGTGACGATCATGTTGACCCAGGGAATGATCCCGGCTTCCAGATATAGCTTTTCACAATGATGTACTTTCTTAAGATATCCCGGATCATCCGACAATCCCCGATGATCCCAATACAGTTTTCTTCCGGAGACTATATTCAACAATGTGAAGTCGATCGCCAAAGCTTCCCCGTTTATGATATTCACTTCTTCATAACGGAACGGAATATTGAAATGACAATACCTGCTGACCAGATCAGCTTCTGCTTTGCTCCGAACCTTCAGATCAGGGATAATCGTAGAGTATTTCAGCCCTTCGGGGTATTTTTCATTCCGGCGATATGGCTGCATTGACCATTCTTTTTGATATAAAGTTTTCCAGGCGGTGATACTGCTAAGATCTGTTCCGGTTTTCTGATTCTTTTTTTCAGATAAAGACTTCGGTTCTTCAGATTCAGGATACTTGTCATGCGATTCTCCTTCTTGTAAAACCAGACCTGTCAGGCCGTGTAATATGTATGACAGCAATAAAAAAGGCCGGAGCACTTTTTCGTGCCTCCGGCCATAATAATTACGATCAGTTTTTGGAATATTTGTCTCATGAGAACACTATATAAGCATTGTTAGGAAACGTCAAGTAAAATATAACTAACAGCCTTTTGATAAACTATAGATGATTCGGTACCGATATATATTGACAGAGAAGCCGGTTTATGATATAAATGCATCGGTACCGAAATAAATGAATACAGGAGGATTACAGATGTCAAAAATAAATGATGCGGAATTAATGAGAAAACTGATGCTGTTTCAGAGAAAGGCCCGGAGCAGGATGACCGGACACGGACCGGGATTCCATCCGCAGATGCAGCCGGGGCTCCATTCCGGCGGACACAGGACAGATGGATGCTTTCATCCGGGAAGAGACGCCGGCCAGTTCCCACAGCAGGGTATGGGATCAGGGCCATGCATGGAACCGGGACCCGGGATGGGACCGCGTCCGGGAATGGGACCGGGATTTCCGCCCGCAGGTGGGGGCCCGGGTATGATGAGAAGACCGCCGCTGTCCAGAGAGTTTCTTCTGCGTCTGATCGGAGAACAGCCGGATGGGATCCGGCAGAAGGAAGTCGCCCAAAAGGCGGGGATCAATCAGTCCTCAGCATCAGAACTGATCAATAAGCTGGAAAGTACGGGATATATTGAGCGAAAGGTTGATCCGGCGGATAAACGGGCCACACTGCTGTTCCTTACTGAAAAAGGCACAGCAAGAGCGGCAGAGATCGAGGATGAGCGGGCGGAGGCCTTTCAGAATGTGTTTTCCGCGCTGACAGAAGAAGAGAAGGAAACTCTTTCCGGGCTGCTGGACAAACTTCTGGATAATTGATAAAAAATTGTCATGGATTCTTCATGATTTCTTAACGGTTTATCCCGGAACGGGTTATTTACTGCACCGGAAACTATGATATAATATAATATCTTTTAGTTTCCGGTTGGAGTGCGAATGAAGGAAGAAAGCGGGAAAAAATCAAAAAAAAGCAATATCGTAACCGCTGCATTTTTTGCTTTCAGTCTGGTCGTCGTAGCTGTGATCGCAATAATGGAATTCGGAGGGGAGAAGGACAGACATCTTGAAAAAGGTTCTTTTAATGTCCTTTTCCTTTTCTGCGCCATCGGCTGCTTTCTTCTTGCTCTGCTATGCGAAACCCTCAAATATTCCTACCTCCTTCGGGGAAAGATTGCGAAACACCGGAGATCTTTGGGGTTCTCTGTTGCTGTGATCGGGAAATATTATGACAATCTGACACCGGCAGGAGCTGGCGGGCAGGGATTTCAGATGTACTACCTCAGTTCCCACGGATGTGATCCGGGGACATCCGGAGGGCTTCCGATCATTGGATTTCTGGGCCTGCAGTTCGCCTTTGTCCTGATCGGAATCGTTACCATGATCTTCGGAGAACGATTCCTGGAACAGCTGGTCGCAGTCCGGGTGACGGCGATTATCGGGCTCGTGTTCTATGCATTTATCCCTGCATGCATTATCTTCTTCGCTATTGCCCCTAAGCCTTTGGAGGCCATCGTGGGATGGGGAACCCGGATGCTCGGAAAGATCCATATTATCAAGGATCCGGAAGCCACCAGCGAAAAGGCGATTCATTCCCTGCAGTCCTATACCGATGCTCTGCGGGCCTTCGGGAGAAGCAACAGCCAGATATTCATTGTATTCGGCCTTTCGCTGATCTATCAGCTGGCGTTTATGTGCATGCCCTTCTTTGTTCTGAAGTTCTTCGGCGCCAGCATGGGGTTTGTGGAATGTTTCTGCAGAGTGGTTTATATTTACGCGGCCATTACGATTATCTTTACTCCGGGCAATTCCGGAGCCGCGGAGGCCTCGTTTTATATGGTATTTGATACCCTGTCCGGCGGGGCTGTTTTCTGGGGAATGCTGGTCTGGAGAGCTCTGTGCTATTACAGCTGGATCTTCCTCGGAGCTGCGATCCAGATCCGGGACCGTCTGAGGAAAGGCCGCAGACCGGTAACGGAAAAAAATAAAAATTATGGTTGACAGGTGAGAAAAACTTTGATAGAGTAATGCAATAAACCGATGAGAAAGAGTAGTAGCCCCTGCCTCTTATCTATGAGAGAGCTGCAGCTGGTGAGATTGCAGCAGATAACACAGGGAGGAATGGACTTTCGAGGGCAAACAGAAATGTCCTGACAGACAGAGTATGGGCGACGGGAATTGGCCTCCCGTGACCAAGGGTCAGCATATGATGGTATGCATGAGTGGATACAGTATTGTATCAAGCCGGGTGGCACCGCAGGTTTATAACAGACCTGTCCCAGCAGTGTATGTAGGGACAGGTCTTTTTATGTGTCAGGGACCTGTTCGGAAATCATCTTCAAAAGGAGGAAACAAAATGAGCGACAGAAACATCCCTTACAAAATTTACCTGAATGAGGACGAGATGCCGAAGACCTGGTACAATCTCCGGGCTGACATGGAAAACAAACCGGCTCCGCTGCTGAATCCGGGAACCGGCCAGCCCCTGAGCGCCGAAGAACTTGAACCGGTATTCTGTAAGGAACTCGTGGAGCAGGAACTGGACGACCAGACCGCATACATCGAGATCCCGGAGGAGATCCGGAATTTCTATAAGATGTACCGTCCCTCGCCGCTGGTCAGGGCATACTGCCTGGAAGAAAAGCTGAAAACCCCGGCAAAGATCTATTATAAATTCGAAGGCAACAATACCAGCGGAAGCCACAAACTGAATTCCGCCATTGCCCAGGCCTATTACGCAAAGAAACAGGGCCTCAAAGGCGTAACCACAGAAACCGGAGCCGGACAATGGGGAACGGCACTTTCCATGGCGTGCTCCTACTTCGGACTGGACTGCAAGGTCTACATGGTAAAGGTGTCTTATGAGCAAAAGCCCTTCCGGCGGGAAGTGATGAGAACCTACGGAGCCTCCGTGGTTCCGTCTCCCTCTGATACGACGCAGATCGGAAGAAAGATCCTGGCAGAGCATCCGGGAACCACCGGCAGCCTGGGATGCGCGATCTCAGAAGCCGTTGAAGTGGCAACCTCCAATCCGGGATACCGTTATGTACTCGGCAGTGTGCTGAATCAGGTGCTCCTGCATCAGTCCGTGATCGGTCTGGAAAGCAAGATTGCCATGGACAAATACGGGATCAAACCGGATATCATCATCGGATGTGCCGGCGGCGGTTCCAACCTGGGCGGACTGATCGCTCCATTCATGGGTGAAAAGTTAAGAGGAGAAGCGGATTATCGGATCGTTGCCGTTGAGCCGGCCTCCTGCCCGAGTTTTACCAGGGGCACATTTGCTTATGATTTCTGCGATACCGGAATGATCTGCCCGCTGGCAAAGATGTATACGCTGGGATGCGACTTCATTCCTTCGCCCAACCACGCCGGCGGTCTGCGGTTCCACGGAATGAGCACGATCCTGTCTCAGCTGTATCATGACGGATTCATGGAAGCCACCAGCGTGGAGCAGACCAGTGTCTTTGAAGCCGCGGAAGAATTTGCCCGGGTGGAAGGCATCCTTCCGGCACCGGAAAGCTCCCATGCGATCCGTGTGGCCATTGATGAAGCCCTGAAATGCAGAGAGACCGGGGAAGAGAAGACCATTCTTTTCGGACTGACCGGAACCGGATACTTTGATCTGGTGGCTTATCAGAAATACCACGACGGCGAAATGACGGATGAGATCCCGACGGATGAGCAGATCGCAAAATCCCTGGAAAAGCTTCCGAAGGTTTGAACCATTAAAAAGAAGACAGATACAGATCACAACTGAGAAATTACATAGAAAAGAGGAATAGAAAATGAAAAAAACAGCAAGAAGGATCTTCATCGCAATCTTATCCGCAGTCCTGCTTCTTACCATGACTGCAGCAGCCCAGGAAACACAGGAGACAAAGGATACGTATAAAGTCGGCATCTGCAATTATGTGGATGATGCGTCTCTGAACCAGATCGTGGACAATATTCAGTCCCGCCTGGAAGAACTGGGAGAAGAGAATGGGATCACATTTGAGATTATATATCAGAACAGCCAGGCGGATGCCAGTATCATGAATCAGATCATTGCGGATTTCATCACAAGCAAGGTTGATCTGATGGTCGGAGTTGCAACTCCTGTCGCCATGGCAATGCAGGCAGCAACCGAAGACAATCAGATTCCGGTGGTATTTGCCGCTGTGTCTGATCCGATCTCCACGGAACTGGTGGAATCCCTGGAAGCACCCGGCTCCAATATTACGGGCTCTTCCGATTATCTGGATACCAACGCAGTCATGAACCTGATCTTCGCGGCAGATCCGGATGCTCAGAACATCGGATTATTATATGACATCGGACAGGATGCCAGCGCAACTCCGATCGCAGCCGCAAAGGAATATCTGGATGAAAAAGGGATCGGCTACAAGGAATACACCGGCACCACGGTCGCCGAAGTGGAACTGGCAGTGCAGTCCCTGATCGCAGACGGCATGGATGCCGTATTTACACCAACCGATAATACGATCATGACGGCAGAACTTTCCATCTATGAAGAACTGGCAGAAGCAGGAATCCCCCACTATACAGGAGCCGATTCCTTCGCGCTGAACGGTGCCTTCGTGGGCTATGGCGTGGATTATGCAGAACTCGGAAAAGAGACTGCCGACATGGTGAAGGAGATTCTGGTTGATGGGAAGAGCCCGGCGGAAACACCGGTTCTGACCTTCGATAACGGAACCGCTACGATCAATTCCGAGACCTGTGAGATCATCGGATTTGATTATGAACAGATCGAGACGGCATTTGAGCCCTACTGCCTGAAGATCCAGTCCATTGTCACTGCGGAAAGTTTTGACGAGGTTCAGGAATAACATTCAGATTAAAAAGAACATAAAGGCAGAATTATGAGTATGATCTTACCATTAATTCAGACAGCGCTGGAACTGGGACTGACAGGAGGACTGACAGTCCTTGCGCTGTTTCTGAGCTATTCCATGCTGAATGTCTGTGATCTTTCCACGGACGGATGTTTTACCCTGGGTGCGGCGGTCGGAGCGGTGGTGGCTCTGTCGGGACATCCCTGGCTTTCGATCCTGGCGGCCATGGGCGCGGGCGTGCTGTCCGGATTTATCACCGCATTTATTCAGACGAAAATGGGGGTTGACAGCCTGCTGGCGGGGATTATCGTCAATACAGGCCTTTATTCGATCAATATTGCGATCATGAGCGGATCCTCGATCCTGAATATGAATAAAACCGATACGGTGTTCACGATTGTAAAGGATCTTGTCAGAGAAAGCTTTCTGAAAGATCAGTACAAGCTGATCGTGATCGTGATCGCGGTGGCGCTCGTATGCGTTTTCCTGATCCTGTTCCTGAAAACGAGACTGGGACTTGCGGTCCGGGCAACGGGAAATAATCCTGCCATGGTAAAATCCTCCTCAATCAATCCGGTTTTCACCACCATCATCGGATTGTGCGTGGCCAATGCATTTACCGGATTATCCGGCTGCCTGATGGCACAGGCCCAGAAATCCGTGGATATCAATATCGGAACCGGCATGGTGACCATTGCCCTGGCTTCGCTGCTGATCGGACGGACCTTTTTCGGAAAGAGGAAGATCCCGGTGCAGATCGTCGGAGCCGTGATCGGCGCGTTTATTTTCCGCTTGGTCTATACCATCGCTCTGCGGCTGAATATGCCTGCCTATATGCTGAAGCTGGTATCCTCCGTGATCGTGGTGCTTGCCATCTTTCTTCCTTATATAAGAAGCCGCATGCCGATGCTGAAAAGACGGATGGGAATCCGATCCGCCTCCGGAAAGGGAGGTGCAAAATCATGCTGAAGATTAACCGCATCTCAAAGACCTTCAATCCGGGGACGATCAACGCCAAAAAGGCGCTGGATCAGCTGTCCCTTCATGTCCGGAGGGGAGATTTCATTTCCATAATCGGAGCGAACGGAGCCGGCAAATCCACGCTGTTCAACGCCATCGGAGGATCTTTTTTTACCGATGAGGGAACCATCGAGCTGGACGGTCAGGATATTACGCTGATGCAGGAACACAAAAGAGCCCGGATGATCGGACGGCTGTTTCAGGATCCGATGCTGGGGACAGCTCCGGACATCAGCATTATGGAGAACATGGCATTGGCCGCAGGAAAAGGCGGCTGGCTGTCGATCCTGTCCGGCAGGGAAAAGAAGGAATTCCGGGACCGGGTGGCGGTGCTTGGTATGGGACTGGAGGAGCGGATGAGCCAGCCGGTGGGACTTCTGTCCGGCGGTCAGAGACAGGCTTTGACATTGCTGATGGCCACCTATCATCCCCCCAAACTGCTGCTTCTGGATGAGCACACCGCGGCGCTGGATCCGGCAACCGCTGAGAAGGTCCTGAAGATCACCCGGGATGTGATCGGAGAGAATCAGCTGACCTGTCTGATGATTACCCACAACATGCAGAACGCTCTGGATCTCGGCAACCGGACCCTGATGATGAATCAGGGAAAGATCATCTACGATGTCTGCGGAGAAGAGCGGTCGGGACTCACGGTGAAAGACCTTCTGGATAAATTCAAAACCCGGGTCGGGGAAGAGCTGGACAATGACCGGATGCTGCTGTCGGATTAATTTCTGCGGCGGATCACGGGAGTCTTGTTAATTATATATTTATCTTGACTTTGATATAGATTGCGGATATAATCCGCGTTGTATGTGGAAATCCTGTGGATTTGATGTTATTAAATATCAAGCTTCACAGGATTGACACAGCAATTGAAACATTTCATACAAATGGAGGACGATTATTATGAGTATAGCAGCATTAGTTTTAGGTATTCTCAGTATTATCGGAAGCATTGTCGGAGCAGCCAATCCGCTTTCCAATACGATTACCATTGTTGCGCTGATCGTGGGTGTGATCGCGATCGTTCTTGCCGCCATCGGCATGAAGAAGGGCGCAGGCCACGGCAAGGCTGTGGCAGGTCTTGTACTGGCAATCATCGCAGTTGTTGTCAGCATTGTTATGCTGATCGCATGCGGCGGTGCGAAGCAGAATGTCAGCGATCTTGTTGACGGTGTTGTAAACGGAAACACAGAGCAGATCGAGCAGGCGGCAAGCAATCTGGCAGGCGATGCCGGAGAAGAAGTTCAGTCTGCAGTAGATGATGCAATTGCAGAGATCGAATCCGCTGTCAATGATGCAGCCAATGCAGCTGCTGACGCTGTTGACACAGCCGCCGATGCAGCCGCAGATGCTGTTGATGCAGCAGAGGATGCCGTTGATGCAGCCGCAGACGCAGCCGCAGATGCGGTCGATGCAGCCGCAGACGCAGCCAACTAAGAGATTCTGAATTAAAAAATTATCTGAAAAGACTTCTGTGCCGGGAGACGGATGCAGAAGTCTTTTTATAAGCTCCCTTTTTATAAGCGGCAATTGATTGACAATCCGGAAAGAATCAGGTATTGTTCAAAAGCTGCTTATGGCTTGAGAAGAGAGGCCCCTGATGTATCCTTATCTTTCTGTATTCGGACTGAATATCCCTATGTATGGACTGATGATGGCAGTCGCCTTTCTGCTGTGTTCGGTCCTCGCCTTTTTCCGGACCAGAAAACGGGGAAGGATTGGAGAGAACCTGATCATTATTGCGGCAATGGTTCTGTTGTTTGCCCTGATCGGCGGGATCCTGTTCTTTGATCTGGTGACGTATTCTCCGGAACAGATCGGGCAATATATCCGGACCGGCCGCTGGGACCCTCTGCTCCGGGGCGGGATCGTGTTTTACGGAGCCCTGATCGGAGGCGCGATCGGTGCTTTTATCGGAAGCCTGATCGCAAAAGATGATCTAAGGGAATATCTGGACATTGTGGTGCCGGTAATCCCCCTGGGACATGCGATCGGAAGGATCGGATGCTTTTGCGCCGGGTGCTGTTACGGACATCCGACGGACAGTCCCCTCGGGGTCATTTACACCCATCCGGCGGGCGGGGCTCCTGCGGGAATCAGCCTGCTGCCGCTGCAGCTGATAGAAAGCGGCGTAAACCTGGTGATCTTCGGGATTCTGATGCTGGTATCTTCCCGAACGGTTTCCCGGTACCTGACCACGATCCTGTACTGCATTTTATACGGAACCGCCCGGTTTATCCTGGAATTTTTCCGCTATGATTCCATACGGGGGATGGCCTGGGGCCTGTCCACATCCCAGTGGGTGAGTCTGGGCCTGATCGCAGGGGCGTTGCTGGCCGGTCTGCTTTACCATTTTTATAAGAAAAGCGGCAGAAGTATTAAAGCAAATGAATAAGGAGGATTTTGATTATGTCGGTTACGACAGCGGTGATTATCGGACTGATCCTGGCGCTTTTGGCTACGGTCTGTTCTTATCTGTTTCTCATTCCTGAAAATAAAAAGAACTCTCTTTCGGGATTTTTCAGATTTTTGCATGATGTGTTTAATTTTAAGACAATGCTGATCGAGTCCGTCAGTAAATTGTTATACGTATTCTGTACGTTTGGATGTATCGGGACCGGTATCCTGCTGTTATTCGGAAAGACCTTCTGGGTCGGACTGCTGGTTCTGATCGCAGGACCTCTGGTGCTCCGTGTGCTGTATGAACTGATCCTGCTCTTCGTTTTGCTGGTTCAGAATACTATTTCCATTAACAGGAAGCTGAAATAAAGGATTTCAGGAAATTATAAATATCATCCTCGGATGGCGGACATCCGGGGATATTTTTTTGGAAGGAACGGGTGCAGTTTCCAATACCGATAAAAGCCTGATCCTTGCAGGACTGCCCGCGGTATCCCTGTCCGATACAGAATCTGCAGTGCATCTTATCGGTCAGGATCCTGAGAAGTCCTTCTTCATCAAGGCGGTTCAGGGCCTGGGTCAGACAACTGTAGCAGGCGCTGCAGGATTCCAGCTCTTCCGTCGCATAATTCAGCCGGAGAGACTTATGCATTAGGGCCGGAAGGGGTGTTTGAGACTTGTCTTCTTCCGCCGGGTCAGACAGCGCAGTGATCAAAGCCTCATTGAGATCGCAGCTTCCGATCCCGAGGGACTGGGAGAGCATCAGATATTCCACCTCTGTGGGGACAATCTCCAGTTCCCTGCAGGCATAGGCATCTGTGAGCACCGGGTCTTCCGAAACAAAGATCCGGTTGCGGATCAGAGGATTGCCGCCTTCTTCGAAATCCGGATCTCCGCAGATATGGTCAACAACAATAAAATCCTGCCGGATGCAGCTGTTCAGAGCGGCGATGGGCCGGTGCAGACCGAGAGAATGAAATCTGCGTTTTTCGGAATTGGGAATAAGGCCTTTCATGTTCTTCAGCGCACAGGTCATCCGGGTCTGACAGTGTCCCTTCAGGACCGGAACATTGATCAGGAAATCGATCCGGCTGACACAGCTGCACAGATGAAGCGTCAGATCCTTCATGGAATCGGAACAGCGAACCGGAAAGGAGGTATCCTTCTGAGTGTCGAACAGAGGAACTTCATATTGTTCCGACAGCCTTTGGTAACCGCAGTATTCAAAGGCCTGCGCAGTCTGATCCCCGACCCAGGAGCCTTCCAGGATCAGGAGATTGTGAAATCCCTGTTCTTTCAGATACAGAAGGATTCCCTCCACGATCTCCGGGTGGGTCGTTGCTCCGAACTGCGCGGGAGAAGGGGTTACCAGATTCGGTTTGATCCCGATCAGAGGCGCTTCCTTCCCCTGTGTCTTCTGCCGGATCTTTTCGGCAAGATCCGCTGTCCGGAGAAGCCGGATCGTCATCCGGACATAATCCGTTCCGCTGATGGTTATGATTTCATTTTGCTTCAAGGAGATCCCCTTTCCTGCATCCTGTTTTTCCTGGTACCATCATATCATATTCCGGCCGGAAAGGGCCAGCGGTTCAGAGAAAAGATATTGCCAGAAACCGGGGTTTTTCCTATAATCAGCGGAAGAGCAAAACGGATCGGAGAGAAACTATGGATGAGATGCAACTGGAGAATCTGAAGGAGTGGCAGCTGTCCTCGGCGGAGAAATACCGCGGGAAGCTGCTGCATGTATTTTCTGATGAAGTAAGGCTGCCGGACGGCAAAACTGCCGTAAGGGAATATATCCGGCATATCGGGGCTGTCTGCATGGTTGCGCTTACAGACGAGGGAAATGTGATTCTGGAGAAGCAGTACCGGTACCCGATCGGAAGAGTCATCACGGAAATTCCGGCGGGCAAGCTGGACCGTGCGGATGAAGACCGGCTGGAGGCAGCTAAAAGGGAATTAAAAGAAGAGACAGGGATCACGGCAGATCACTGGACTGAGATCGGGGAGTTTATCTCCATACCGGCCTACACCCAGGAACGGGTTACCATGTTTCTGGCCAGGGGGCTTCACAGAGGAGAGAGGCATCTGGACGAGGAGGAGTTCCTGGAAGTATTTGAGATGCCGCTTCAGGAGGCTGTGGATCTGGTCCTGAGCGGCCGGATCAGTGACGGCAAAACGATTGCTGCGATCCTCAAAGTTTATCTTCTTCTGCAGAGAGAAACAGATTGAAAAATGCGGCAGAATACCTAAAATAGAAGACGGAGCCGCAGAAAGCGGCCCGGGAAGGGGACTTTTTATGAAACAGAAAATTTTATCAGTTCTGCTGGCGGGAATGCTTGTGATGCTGGCAGGCGGTACGGTTCTAGCCCAGGAAGAAACTTCCGTACAGGAAGAGGCCGCCGCCCAGGAGGAGACTGTCACACAGGAAGAGACTGCCGCCCGGCAGATCCTGGGATTTTATATCGCCAATTATTCCGAAGCAGGCGAAAAGGTATCGCTGAATACCATCTCGGAGGCAGATCTGACAGCGGCATCGGAGGAAGCGGAGACTGTGATCTATCGGTTTAATGAAGACGGAACCGCAGTTCTTTATGACCGGGGAGAATACCGGGAGGGGACCTTTTCTTATGACGGAACCTCGCTTCTGATCACAGCCGGCGGCAAAGAAGAGGAATACGACTATGAATTTGTTGATGATCTTCTGATTCTTCATTCCGGAGGGGAAGCGTCCGCGCTCTATAGCTTTGCACTGGAAGATATGAATCATATCCGGATCGGGGATTATTCTGTGATCGAGATTGATCCGGCCACTGTTGAGATCAGTGAGGAATATGTGGAAAGCTATATCCGCTCCATTCTGCAGGGACAGCAGACCTCCGAAACGATCACGGAGGGGGTTACGCAGGAAGGAGATATTGTGACGATCTCCTTTGAAGGAATCCTGGAAGGGGAAGAGGAACCCTTTGAGGGAGGAACCTCCGACTCCCTGACGCTGCAGCTGGGATCCGGAGCTTTGATCGAAGACTTTGAACAACAGTTAACCGGTCAGGAAATCGGAAGTACAGTACAGGTTACGATCACTTTCCCGGAGGATTATTCCGGCGAAGAGCGTCTGATCGGGAAAACAGCCAGCTTTTCCACACAGATCCTCTCAAAGACGGTGGTGACGGTACCGGAATTAACCGATGAGTGGGTGCAGACATTTACGGCAGAATATCTGCCGGAGAAACTGAATAACGTCAGTGAATTCCGGGAATACTGCAGGGCGTATCAGGAAAAGACAGCGCTTCATGCAGCAATCTTTAATTATCTGGCGGAGAGAACCACGATCACCGGCTATAACGGGGATGTGGCCCAGATGCTCCTGAATTATGCGGCGATGACCCTGTCCAGCACAGCAGGATATTACGGCTATGATGCCGCTTCCTATGCGGCTGCCATGGGCTATGAATCCGCAGATGCCTATATCCAGACCGAAGCCTCTTCTTATATTACCAGTGCCATGATCGTCAACAAGGTTATGATGGACCTGGGGATCCGGTATACCGTGGAAGATCTGGATAACAGCCTGGAGGACTATGTCCGCAGCGGGTTCGGCTCCGGGACCACGGCTCAGGAATATAAAGAGCAGGTGGGTCAGATCGGAATGTGGGCCTATAACAATATGGTCTTCAAATATGATACGGTCACAACAGCGCTGGAGGACCGGGTAGTCTACCAGGGCTCCTGATGTCCGCCGCAAACCCTGTGTACGAACAAAGATACCGGTTTTTTTCGGAAGAACGGTTGTAGTTTTGTGCAATTTAATGATAGAATAATTCTGAACATATGTAAAACTGAAGAAAGTATTGGAATATTTTTTACAAGGAGAATCGAATGAAAACAATTTATTCACAAGCACATCCGGGGAAGGTTGTACTGGCAGAGAAGGAACTGGGACATCCGGGCCCGGGAGAAGTCCTGATCAAGGCAAAGTACAGTGCCATGAGTCCCGGTACGGAATGCGGTCTTCTTCATGAAGCCATCGTTCCGCTGCCGACCAACATTGGCTACGCCATGGCCGGCGAGATCATCGAAGTCGGTGAAGGAGTTGAGGAATTCAAGGTCGGGGATCACGTTGTTTCCACGATTGAGCATGCACAGTATATTATCACCTCCGAACTGAACTGCACTCTGTGCCCGAAGGGCGTAGACCTGAAGCAGGCAGCATTCTGGAATCTCGGACATACCGGAATGTATGCGCTGCGCCGTTCCCAGATCCAGATGGGAGAGGCCTGCATCGTAATGGGCGAAGGATTTGTCGGTGCTGTGACCGCACAGCTTGCGCGGATCGCAGGCGCCTGCCCGGTGATTCTGACCGGACATCATGATGAGAAACTGGAAGCATCCAGGAAGATGGGCGTTGACTATACTGTCAATACCAAGACCGATCCGGAAGGACTGGAAAAACTTCTGGCAGAACTGGGCCTTTTGGAAAGCGGCGTTCCGGTCATCTTCGAAGCAACCGGCAACAGAGCAGCCCTTCTTCAGGCCTGCCAGCTGGTGGCGGAAAGAGGCCGCGTGATCATGATCTCCCAGGCTCACGGAGAGGATCTTCCTCCGATCGATGATCCGATCATGCAGAAGGGTGCCAGCCTGATCGGGACCTATGTCAATTCCAAACCGTATAAGCTTAAGAGAGCAGACCTTCTGATCACGGGAACCTGGCCGCCGGTTATGGCAGACAAGCTGGCTCCTTATAAGAACTGCGATGTCTGGACCAGTGATGAAGATATCAAGGTCTATCTGAACATGATCAAATACGGCCGTCTCGATGTCACTCCGCTGATCAGCCACACCTTTACCTATGAGCAGATCCCGGAGGCCTATGACAAATACGTATTCCCGCATCCGAGCAAGGAGATCACCGGCGGACTGATCTGCTGGGAAGAAGAGGACTCCGAAAGTGAGAGATTAACAAGTCCGAGTATGAATTATTGATCGGAACCCGGTTCTTTCAGGGAAGATCTGCAGGGCTGCCTTCAGGCAGCCCTGTATTTTTGAAAAAATGATTTCGTAAAAGCTTGAATGATACCTGCAAATAGATTATTATTTGATATACGCGTTGAGGTATATCCGGAGGATTATCCCCAGATGCGACAAAGATTAAAGGGGTAGAATTGTGTTAAAGTATATCATCAAACGTATTATCCTGGCGATCGTTACTGTGCTTCTGATCTGCATTATCACATTCTTTCTGATGAATGCGGTGCCCGGAGGCCCGTTCAACCGGGAAAAGGCACTGTCGGAGGCTACGATCCAGGCGTTGAATGAACGGTATAATCTGGACAAGCCGATCCTGGTGCAGTTCGGACTGTATATGAAGGGGATCGTTCAGGGAGATTTCGGCGTCAGCCTGAAGAACGGACGTGAAATCAAAGACATTATCGGCGAGTCCTTCCCGATCTCCTGCAAGATCGGTCTGCTGGCGGTGAGCATTGCCCTGGTGCTGGGCACCATTTTCGGCAGTATCGCGGCCCTGATGAGGAATAAGCTCCCTGACCGGATCATCATCTTTCTGTCGACGCTGTTCACGGCGGTGCCCAGTTTCATCCTGGCGACATTGCTTTTGCTTGTATTCTCCATCAAGCTGGGCTGGGTACAGGTCTGGAGCGCCAACAGCACCAACTATGTGCTTCCCGTGATCGCTCTGTGCGCCTATCCCATGGCCTATACCACCCGTCTGGCCAAGACCAGCATGCTGGACGCGCTTTCCCAGGATTATATCCGGACCGCCAAGGCAAAGGGTGTGGCCAAGTGGAAGGTGATCTTCAAACATGCTCTCAGAAACTCCCTGCTCCCGGTCATTACCTATGCCGGACCGGAGATCGCATATATCATTACCGGGTCCATGGTCGTGGAAACGGTATTTACCATCGGCGGAATCGGCAGTAAGTTTGTCAGCGCCATCAACAACCGGGATTATACCATGATCATGGCGACGACGATCTTCCTTGCGGTGCTGATGGTGGTGGCGAACCTGATCTGCGACCTGCTGTATAAAGTCGTGGATCCCCGGATCAAGTATGAATAGAAAGGAGAATGCGTATGATTCAGTATGATCAGAATGGAATGCCCAAAAAGTCTCCTTTCAGCCTGCAGCTGAACCTGCAGAAATTCGGAAAGGCAACCGAAGAGGAGAAACGGCAGCAGGACGTCATGAGCGAGAGCACCACGTTCTTTAAAGACGGAATGCGCCGGCTGTTTAAAAATAAACTTGCGGTTGCAAGTATCGTTGTACTGGTGCTGATCGTCGGCATCATCCTTGTGGCTCCGGCTATCGTTCCCTATGGCTATGCGGAGATCCTTTCCGTGGAGGGCAAGCGGGATAAATCGGCCAAGAATCTGGCGCCATTTACTTACAGCAAGAATGAACAGGCATTTATTGACAAAGGAGGCACCCGGTTCCCCCATATCTTCGGGACCGATGAGCAGTGCCGTGATTATTTCATCCGTGTCGTATACGGAACCAGAGTTTCGCTGGTGGTCGGATTTTTCGCAAGTATCATCGTTCTGATCATCGGAATGATCTACGGAAGTATCGCGGGTTATACCGGCGGACGAACGGATATGATCATGATGAGGATCGTGGATATTATCTATTCGCTGCCGGACATGCTGGTCATCATCCTGCTGTCCGTAGTACTGAATACGGTCCTGGTGTTCCAGAGCGGATCCTTGCTGGCATCCCTGGGAACCAACATGATTTCCCTGTTTATTGTATTCGGATGTCTGTATTGGGTCGGCATGGCGAGACTGATCCGGGCCGAGATCCTGTCGATCAAGGAAAATGAGTTCATTCTGGCCGCCCGTTCCATCGGTGCGAAGAAGGGCAGGATCATCCGCAAACATATTCTGCCGAACTGTCTGTCGGTAATCATTATCTCGACAGCCCTCCAGATTCCTTCCGCTATTTTTACCGAAAGCTATCTGAGCTTTGTGGGACTGGGCGTGCAGGCTCCGATGCCTTCTCTGGGCTCCCTGGCCAACGCTGCCCGGGAAGGACTGCAGAGCTACCCGTATAAGCTGGTATTTCCGGCGGTTGTGATCTGTCTGATTGTGTTAAGTCTGAATTTACTGGGTGACGGCCTGAGAGACGCCTTTGACCCGAAACTGAAGAGGTGACGATATGAGTGAGGTATTATTAAGCGTTCAGGATCTGCATACGTCATTTCGGACAGATTCCGGAGAAGTCCAGGCTGTCAACGGAATCTCCTTCAACGTGGACCGGGGAGAAGTCCTGGGAATCGTCGGAGAGTCCGGTTCCGGAAAGAGCGTGTCGGCTTATTCCATTATGCAGATTCTGGCCAACAACGGCTATATTAAAAGCGGCAGGATCCTTTATAAGGGAGAGGATATTACCAAATGGAACGAGAAGCAGATGTCCCAGTTCCGGGGTAAGAACTGTTCCATTATTTTCCAGGATCCCATGACCTCCCTGAATCCGGTGTTTACCATCGGAAATCAGATTGAAGAGGCGATCCGTCTTCATACAGACAAGAAGGGGGATGAGATCAAGGCCAGAGCCAGGGAACTTCTGGAGCTGGTCGGGATCAACGATCCGGAGAAACGTCTGAAACAGTATCCCTTTGAGCATTCCGGCGGTATGCGGCAGCGTGATATGATTGCTATGGCACTGGCCTGCGAACCAGATATCCTGATTGCCGATGAACCGACAACGGCTCTGGATGTGACCATCCAGGCGCAGATCCTGGAGCTGATGCTGGATCTGCAGAAGAAACTGGGCATGGCGATTATTATCGTGACCCATGATCTGGGTGTCATTGCCGATATGTGCGACACCATTATCGTCATGTACGGAGGCCGGATCTGTGAGCGGGGCACCGCGGATGAGATCTTCTACAATCCGAAGCATGAGTACACCAAAGGACTTCTCCGGTCGATTCCGAGCATCAATAATATGAAGAAAAAGCTGATCCCGATCGCCGGTACTCCGATTAACATGCTGAATATGCCGAAGGGCTGCGCATTTTCTGCCCGCTGTGATGAATGCATGAAGATCTGCCTGGAAGAGATCCCCCAGGAGATCCGGATCAATCAGGATCACTTGGCTTCCTGCTGGATGAATATCAAAGAGATGACGGAGCGAGGGGAACTTCCGGAGGAATTCGGTGGAGAACTTCCCGAATGCCTGAGACTTCCGGAAGGATCCGTACCGGACAGCGCTGCAGACGGAAAGGAGGGGAATAACTGATGGAACAGAACAGACCATTGGTTGAAGTGGAACATCTGAAAGAATATTTCCGGGTAACAGATGGTTTCAAAAAACTGACCCTCAAGGCTGTGGATGACGTGTCCTTTTCGATTAATGCCGGAGAGACCCTGGGACTGGTCGGGGAGTCCGGCTGCGGCAAAACCACAGTAGGCCGGACCTTGCTGCGGCTTTATACGCCGACTGCGGGGATCGTCCGGTTTGACGGAGAGGAAGTCACTGCGAAAAATATCGGGCAGATGCGGAAGAAAATGCAGATGGTTTTCCAGGACCCCTATTCTTCCCTGGACCCGAGAATGACGGTAGAAGATATTATCGGCGAGCCGCTGGATGTCCACAAATTATACGACAGCCGTAAGGACCGCCGGGAGAAGATCCTGCATCTGATGGAACTGGTCGGTCTGAATGCGGAGCATGCAAGACGGTACGCCCATGAGTTCTCCGGAGGCCAGAGGCAGAGGATCGGCATTGCCCGGGCTCTGGCCGTCAATCCGCAGTTTATCGTCTGTGACGAGCCGGTTTCCGCCCTGGATGTTTCTATTCAGGCGCAGGTGATCAACATGTTCGAGGAGCTGCAGGAAAAGCTGGGAGTTGCCTATCTGTTCATTGCCCACGATCTTCTGGTAGTCCGCCATATTTCCAAAAATATCGCGGTTATGTATCTGGGCAAGATGGTGGAGATGGCGGATGCGGATTCCATCTCGGATCATCCGCTGCATCCCTATACCCAGTCCCTGATGTCCGCGGTTCCGATTCCGGATCCGAAGATCGCAAGAGAACGAAGCAGGATCATTCTGGAGGGAGACGTGCCGAGTCCCCTGCATATGCCTTCCGGCTGTCCGTTCCGGACCCGCTGCAGATATGCAAGCGAGCAGTGTGCCAAAGAAATGCCGCCCCTGACAGACCGGGGAGACGGACATTTCAGCGCCTGCTGGAATAAATAACGATATCTTTTGGGAGCCTTTCCCATGATATAAATAACGCCCTGCAGGGCAAAAAAACTAGGAGGAAAAACATGAAAAAAGTAATTGCATTCGTAGTTGCTGCAGTGATGTGCATCGGAATGGCATCATCCGTATTTGCAGCAGAAGCTATGGTCAGCGATGCTCTGATCGATCCTTCCGCTGATTGGGCTCAGTATGATGAGCTGATCACACAGATCAAGGCTGAAACTGACATGGCAAAACGTACCGAGATGATGCATGAAGCTGAGGATATCCTCATGGCTACCTACTGCGTCATTCCGATCTATTATTACAACGATGTTTATATGCAGAAAGACTATGTGGACGGTATCTATTCCAACCCGTTTGCAACCAAGTTCTTTATGTATACCACCATGGCTAACGGTTCCGACACCCTGAAGCTGAACCTGTCTTCCGAACCGGATTATCTTGACCCGGCTCTGAACAGTTCCGTAGACGGCGCCTGCCTGGCAGCCAACTCCTTCTCTGGTCTGTACACCTACAATGCTGACGGTGTTACCGTTCCGGCCTGTGCAGAAGGCTATGAAGTTACAGAAGATGGTCTGACCTACACCGTTACCCTGAAGGAAGGCCTGAAGTGGAGCGATGGCACTGACCTGACCGCTGCTGACTTTGAGTATTCCTGGAAGAGAGCTACTGATCCGGCAACTGCAGCAGACTACGCTTACATGTTCTCCGGATTTGACGGATATGTAGAAGGTGAAACCACTGACCTGAATGTCAAGGCTCTGGATGACACCACACTGCAGTTCGTTCTGACCGCTCCCTGCGCTTACATCGAGGACCTTATGGCATTCCCGACCTTCTATCCGGTTCAGAAAGCATGGGTAGAAGAGCATGCAACCGCAGAAGCTCCCGGCGCATGGTGCCAGGAAGCGGGCTTCCCGTCCAACGGCGCATATGTCTGCACCGGATGGAGCCATGACACTTCCATGACTTATGAGAAGAACCCGCTGTGGTACAACGCTGATCAGGTAACTGTTGAAAAGCTTGAGTTCATGCTTTCCGCAGACGATACCGCAATCTACGCCGCTTACAATGACGGATCCATCGACTTTGCTGACTCTGTTCCGACCGATGAGATCGCAACTCTGTTAGAGGAAGAAAATCCGGAATTCCACATTGTTGACGAACTGGGAACCTACTATGCAGCATTCAATGCAAAGAGCTCTCTGTTTGAAGGCAAGACCACAGAGCAGGCAGCAGCAATGAGAGAAGCATTCTCCCTGCTGATCGACCGTGACTACATCTGCGAGAACATCGGACAGACCGGCCAGGTTGCAGCCAATGCTTATATCCCGATCGGTATGGCAGACGGCAACGGCGGCATCTTCAAAGAAGATACCGAAACCGGCTACTATGATCCGTACGCCATCAACGATGACTATGACGCAACTGTAGCAAGAGCCATCGAACTGCTTGAGTTTGCAGGATATGAGTTCGGTGATGACGGCCTGTTATCCGCTGAGACTCCGATCTCCATCGAATATCTGACCAACGAGAATTCAGGACACATTGCAATCGCCGAGTCCATGCAGCAGGATTTTGCAGCAGTCGGTATTGATATGTCCATCCAGGTTCAGGACTGGAACGTATTCCTTGAGGAACGTAAGAATGGTAACTTCGATTTCGCACGTGAAGGCTGGATCGCTGACTTCAACGACCCGATCAACATGCTCGAAATGTGGGTAACCGCATCCGGAAACAACGACTGCCAGTTTGGCAGATAAGCCCGAACAAAAGCCCGAACAAAAAAAAGACCCCTGCCGTGCCCGCACGAGCAGGGGCCTTATTTTTTTGTTCGGACAGAGGACATGAGGATGGAGCGCTCGGAGAACGCGGAAATCCGAATGGACCTTGGGGAGTGCGTGAGCATGGAGCACGGAGCAGCCCCATTGCAGGGGATTTTACCGCAATGCTGCAATATTTCGGCAGGTGCTGTCGAAAAACTCACGCAATGCTGCAATTTTTCGTCAATGGAGCTTCCAGAGAGTCATTTCTGCCGAAAAACTCACGCATTGCTGCAATATTTCGGTAAAATAGGGGCTTTTAGGGGTTGTCTGCCGAAAATCTCACGCAATGCTGCAATATTTCGGCAGTCGTTGTCAAAAACATCGAGCATTGCGGTACAGCGGCGATTGTTTTTTTGATACTTATAGACACAGAAAAAGAACCAGTTATTGCGTCTCGCCCCGGAAGGATTTGCCAGCTGACCATAAGAGTGCTACAATGCGGAAAGCTGCTTATTATCAGCTGATATAAAAAGAATGGAGAGCGAATGCGATATGGCGGAAAAAAAGAAAAATGAGATCAAGGAAAAACTCTTTTATCAGCCGGGAAACGGATATGACAAACTGACGGCTGCAGAAGAGAAAAAAATGAATCAATATTGCGACGGATATAAGGACTTTCTGGATCACTGCAAAACAGAGCGGCTCTGTGTGGATTACTGTATTGAGCTGGCAAAGAAGCAGGGGTTCAAAGAATACCGGTTCGGGCAGAAGATCAAGGCAGGGGATAAATTCTATTTTAATAACAGAGGAAAATCCATCATGTTTGCGGTGATCGGCTCCGACAGCCTGGATCAGGGCATTAATCTGACAGCGGCACATACGGATGCTCCGCGGCTGGATCTGAAGCCGAATCCCCTTTATGAAGACGCGGAAATGGCATATCTGAAGACCCACCATTACGGCGGAATCCGGAAATACCAGTGGGTCGCCAGACCGCTGGAGCTTCATGGAGTGGTGGTCTTAAGAAATGGGGAAGAAGTAAAAGTCAATATCGGAGCGGATGAGGGTGATCCCCAGTTTATTATAGAAGATCTTCTGCCGCATCTGAAAAAATCAACCGATCAGAAGCCCTTGGATCAGGCGGTTCCTTCCGAAATCCTGAATGTACTGGTGGGATCCCGTCCCATCGGCAAGAGCGAGGAATCCGAGCGGGTCAAAATGGGCATCCTGAAACTTCTGAACGAGAAATACGGGATGGAAGAAGAAGATTTTATTTCCGCGGAACTGGAGGTGGTTCCGGCGGGAAAGGCAAAGGATATCGGGTTTGACCGAAGTCTGATCGCAGCATACGGACATGATGACCGGGTCTGCGCTTATGCAGAGATGGCAGGGCTTTTTGATGCCGGAAAGGTGAAAAAGACCGGAGTCTGCATTTTCGCGGATAAAGAAGAGATCGGTTCCGTCGGTGTGACCGGAATGATCAGTGAAGCCTTCGAATGGTTTGTCGGAGATCTCTGCAAAGCCCAGAAGGTGGATATCCGGGACTGCTTTGCCCATTCCTTCTGCGTCAGCGCGGATGTGACAGCTGCTTACGATCCCAATTATGCCGAAGCCTTCGAGGTAAGAAATGATTCCAAGATCAACCATGGAGTGGCATTCTGCAAATATACCGGACACGGCGGAAAATCCGGGGCATCCGATGCATCGGCAGAGACAGTCGGAAAGCTCCGCAAGCTTATGAATGACAATGGTGTGGTATGGCAGATGACCCAGATGGGGAAGAATGATAACGGCGGAGGCGGAACCGTAGCCCTGGATCTGGCAAACCGGAATATTGAGACCATTGATGCGGGTGTTCCGGTGCTCAGCATGCATGCCCCTTACGAGACCGTGGCAAAATTTGACTGTTATATGACTTACAAATGCATGAAGACCGTATTCGAGAAAGCCTGAAATCAGAAAATACGGAAGACAGCCGCCAGGTAAGATCGGAAGCGTTCCGGGAATACCCGCCGGCCTGTCCCGGGAATTTTGAAAAATTAAGAAAAACAGCTTGCATTTGCAGAAAAAGTATTGTATTCTAGACAGGCTGTGATGTGATAGCGATGAAGTGAGAAGTTGCTGCAGATGAAGCAGGTAATTCCGCGGAGCGAGTTCCGGACAGATCCGGTACACATCAGTACACCAGAAGGTCCGTCAAGTGAGACGGAAACAACGTGTGATCAGCAGGAACAAGAGCCAACCGGTTCCTTTCGATTGACGGATCGAGGGGCACCCCGACGACGGAGCAGGACTTACGAGCGGGAAGGGCTGGCGGATCATAGGGAAGAATTGGCATACTATGCCAATTTTCTTTATGGAAAAAATGCGATACACACGGGTGCGTGTACAACACAAAAAATCATTATTATTCAAGGAGGCAATCAATGGCAAACCAGGTTATGAGAATCACTCTGAAAGCATATGACCACAAGCTGATCGACCAGAGTGCTCAGAAAATCATCGAAACTGTGAAAAAGAACGGATCTCAGGTATCAGGGCCGGTTCCGCTTCCGACCAAGAAGGAAGTCATCACCATCTTAAGAGCGGTCCATAAATACAAAGATTCCCGCGAGCAGTTCGAGCAGAGGACTCACAAGAGACTCATTGACGTTATCGCACCGACCCAGAAGACAATGGAAGCACTCCAGAAACTGGACGTTCCGGCCGGCGTATACGTAAATCTGAAAATGAAGGAGCAGTAAGCGACTGTTCTAGAATGAACAGGGACGACGGGGCGTTTTGCCTGCGATCAATGTTCCGCTGTAAGAAACAGGAGGTTATTTAAATAATGAAGAAAGCGATTTTAGCAAAGAAGATCGGTATGACACAGATTTTCAGTGAAGATGGCGTGTTAACACCGGTTACGGTTCTTCTGGCAGGACCCTGTGTGGTAACCCAGGTCAAGACAGAGGAAAAGGACGGCTACAATGCCGTTCAGGTTGGATTCGAAGACAAGAGAGAGACCCTGGTCAACTCTCCTGACAGAGGCAAATTCGACAAGGAAAACATCCCTTACAAGAGATTCATCAGAGAGTTCCGGCTGGAGAATGCAGCAGACTATCAGGTAAAGGATGAGATCAAGGCAGACATCTTTGCCGCAGGTGACAAGATCGATGTCAGCGGAATCTCCAAAGGAAAGGGATTCCAGGGCGCGATCAGAAGATTCGGACAGCACAGAGGACCTATGGCTCACGGTTCCAAGTACCACAGACATGCAGGTTCCAATGGTTCCGCATCCGATCCGAGCCGTGTTTTCAAAGGAAAGCACATGCCCGGCCAGATGGGAGCAAAGAGGGTGACCGTTCAGAATCTGGAAGTAGTTAGAGTTGACGCTGAAGATAATCTGATCCTGGTTAAGGGTGCAGTTCCCGGACCTAAGAAATCTTTGGTAGTAGTTCGCGACGCGGTCAAAGCGAACTAAGGAATCAGGGAAAGGAGGAAATTCAGATGTCAAAAGTATCTGTATATAATATGAAAGGCGCAGTTGTCGGCGACATCGAACTGAATGATGCAGTTTTCGGCGTAGAAGTCAATGAGCATCTGGTTCACGCAGCAGTAGTTGCACAGCTGGCAAACAAGCGTCAGGGCACACAGAGTGCAAAGACACGTTCAGAAGTTTCCGGCGGCGGAAGAAAGCCCTGGAGACAGAAGGGCACAGGACATGCCCGTCAGGGATCCATCCGTGCCGCACAGTGGAAAGGCGGCGGTATCATCTTTGCACCGAAGCCGCGTGACTACGAGATCAGACTGAACAAAAAGGAAAAGAGAGCAGCCCTGAAAGGCGCCCTGACTTCCAGAGTTCAGGAAGAAAAACTCTTTGTAATCGATGAGATCAAGTGCGAAGAGATCAAGACAAAGACCATGGCTGAGCTGCTGAAGGCCCTGAATCTGGGCAAAGCGCTGATCGTCCTGAAAGACAATGATCAGAACGTCATCTGCTCGGCAAGAAATATTGAAGGAGTAAAGACTGCTCTTACCAATACCATCAATACCTTTGATATTCTCAAATATGATGCGCTGGTAATTGACAAGGCAGCTCTGGCAACAATCGAGGAGGTGTACGCATAATGGCAGATATCAAATATTATGATGTTATCCTTAAACCGGTGATCTCTGAAAAGAGCATGAACATGATGGCTGACAAGAAATACACATTCCTGGTTCACACCGATGCTACCAAGTCCCAGATCAAGGAAGCAGTTGAGAAAATGTTCGAGGGAACCAAGGTGGAAAGTGTCAACACCATGAACCGCCATCCGAAAACCCGGACCCGGGGACGGATCTCCGGAAAGACCGCCCAGTCCAAGAAAGCGATCGTACAGCTGACAGCAGACAGCAAGGATATTGAGATCTTCGCAGGACTGTAAGCAGGAGCGCCCTTTGCAAGGGCCCAGTTATGGGCAGACAAGCCCGATAAGAAACAGGAAACGAAAGGAGTAACTGAATAATGGGAATCAAAACATTTAACCCATATACACCTTCCAGAAGACAGATGACTGCTCTTGATAAGAAAGACATCACCAAGAAAACACCTGAGAAGAGCCTCTTAACCGTAAACAAGAAAAGCTCAGGACGTAACAATCAGGGCAAGATCACTGTCAGACATCAGGGCGGTGGCACAAGAAGACAGTACAGAATCATCGATTTTAAGAGAAATAAAGACGGAGTACCCGCAAAAGTAGCCGGCATCGAATACGATCCGAACAGAACCGCCAATATCGCACTGCTGCATTACGCAGACGGCGAGAAGGCATACATCCTGGCTCCCCTGGGACTGACAGACGGAATGACTGTTATGTCGGGACCGAACGCAGAGGTCAGAGTCGGCAACTGCCTCCCGCTGGAGAATATCCCGATCGGTACTGAGATCCACAATGTGGAACTGTATCCGGGCAAGGGCGGACAGCTGGTCCGCAGCGCAGGAAACGCCGCACAGCTCATGGCAAAAGAAGGCAAGTACGCAATCCTGAGACTTCCTTCCGGCGAGATGAGAATGGTTCCGATTAACTGCAGAGCAACCGTCGGCCAGGTCGGCAACGTGGAGCATGGCCTTGTCAATGTCGGTAAAGCAGGACGGAAGAGAAACATGGGTATCAGACCGACCGTAAGAGGTTCCGTAATGAACCCGAACGATCATCCGCACGGCGGTGGTGAAGGCAAGACCGGTATCGGACGTCCGGGCCCGTCAACCCCCTGGGGCAAGCCTGCACTGGGTCTCAAGACCAGAAACAAACACAAACAGTCTAATAAGTTAATCATCCGTCGTCGTGATGGACGCAACATGAAGTAAGGGAGGAGCGAACATGGCAAGATCATTAAAAAAAGGACCTTTTGCAGATGCAAGCCTGATGAAGAAAATCGATGCACTGAATAAGGCCGATGACAAGCAGGTTGTGAAGACCTGGTCCAGAAGATCCACAATCTTCCCGAGCTTCGTGGGACATACGATTGCAGTTCATGACGGAAGAAGACATGTTCCTGTATATGTAACAGAAGATATGGTCGGCCACAAGCTCGGAGAGTTTGTTGCAACCAGGACCTACAGAGGACATGGCAAGGATGAGAAGAAATCCAGATAACAGGTTTTGAAAGGAGGTAAACCATGGCAAAAGGTCATAGATCACAAATCAAAAGAGAAAGAAATGCTAAGAAGGATACCCGTCCGTCAGCAAAGCTTTCCTTTGCCAGAATTTCCGTTCAGAAAGCTTGTTACGTACTGGACGCAATCAGAGGCAGGAAAGTGGGAGATGCTTTAGGTATCCTGACATATAACCCGAGATACGGCGCATCAATCATCAAAAAATTACTGGAATCCGCTATTGCAAACGCACAGAATAACAATGGCATGAATCCTGAAAATCTTGTGGTAGCTGAGTGCTACGCAAACAAGGGACCAACGATGAAACGTGTTAGACCAAGAGCACAGGGAAGGGCTTACAGAATCGAAAAGAGACTCAGCCACATTACAATCGTGCTCGAAGAAAGATAGGAGGAAAATATGGGACAGAAAGTTAATCCTCATGGTTTGAGAGTTGGTGTTATAAAGAACTGGGATTCAATGTGGTATGCAGAAGGCGATTTTGCAGATAATCTGGTTGAAGATTACAAGATCAGAAAGTTCCTCAAGAACAAACTTTATAATGCCGGTATCTCAAAGATTGAGATTGAAAGAGCTTCAAACAAATCCATTAAGATCAAAGTCAATGCAGCCAAGCCGGGCGTGATTATCGGCAAGGGCGGCGCAGAGATCGAAAAGGTCAGAGCAGAAGTTAAGAAACTGATCGGCAAGGATGTCTCCCTTGACATCATCGAGATCAAGAGATCTGACAGAGAAGCTCAGCTTGTAGCAGAAAATATCGCGCAGCAGCTGGAAAACCGTGTATCGTTCAGACGTGCAATGAAGAGCTCCATGAGCCGTGCCATGAAAGCCGGTGCACTGGGAATCAAGGCTTCCTGCTCCGGACGTCTCGGCGGCGCCGATATGGCCCGTACAGAGTTCTACTCGGAGGGAACCATCCCGCTTCAGACACTGAGAGCTGATATCGACTACGGTTTTGCAGAAGCAGACACAACCTATGGTAAAGTCGGAGTTAAGGTTTGGATTTACAAAGGTGAAGTCCTTCCGACAAAAGGAAACAAGGAAGGGAGCGATAGATAACTATGTTAATGCCAAAAAGAACAAAACATCGTAAACAGTTCCGTGGTTCCATGGCCGGCAAGGCAATGAGAGGAAATGTCATCAGCTACGGCGATTATGGAATCGTTGCACAGGAACCGGGCTGGATCACATCCAACCAGATCGAGGCAGCCCGTGTCGCTATGACAAGATACGTGAAACGTAACGGTAAAGTCTGGATCAAGATTTTCCCTGATAAACCGGTCACAGCAAAGCCTGCTGAAACCCGTATGGGTTCCGGTAAAGGAACATTGGAATACTGGGTTGCAGTCGTCAAGCCGGGCAGAGTCATGTTCGAGATCGGCGGAATCCCTGAGAACCTTGCAAAAGAAGCCCTGAGACTTGCAACTCACAAATTGCCGGTGAAGTGCAAGATCGCTTCGAAAGCAGATCTGGAAGGCGGTGAATCGAGTGAAAACTAAGAAATATTTAGAGAACTTAAATGCGAAATCAGTCGCTGAATTGAACCAGGAACTGGTTTCTGCCAAGAAAGAGCTTTTCAACTTAAGATTCCAGAATGCAACGAACCAGCTGGAAAATACAGGCAGGATCAAAGAAGTAAGACGTAACATCGCCAGAATTCAGACAGTTATTTCTGCGAAAACCAAGGCTGCCGAGTAATAAAGGAGGGAATCAGACGTGGAAAGAAATCTTAGAAAAACCCGTGTGGGTAAGGTGATAAGCGATAAGATGGATAAGACCATCGTTGTAGCAGTCGTTGACAACGTTGAACATCCTTTATACAAGAAAATCGTGAAGAGAACCTACAAGTTAAAAGCTCATGATGAGAACAACGAGTGCGGCATCGGCGATACAGTCAGAGTTATGGAAACCAGACCGTTATCCAAGGATAAAAGATGGAGACTGGTTGAGATCGTTGAAAAGGCAAAATAATAGTAGAAAGGAGAATTGTTATGATACAACAGGAAAGCAGACTGAAGGTTGCAGATAACACCGGTGCAAAAGAGATTCTGTGCATAAGAGTTCTTGGCGGTTCTACTAGAAGATATGCCAACATCGGAGATATCATTGTTGCTACGGTAAAGGACGCGACACCGGGCGGCACCGTGAAGAAGGGTGACGTGGTGAAGGCCGTCGTAGTCCGTTCTACCAAGGGCGCACGCCGTAAAGACGGGTCATATATCAAATTTGACGAAAATGCTGCAGTCATTATCAAAGACGACAAAACACCTACAGGTACACGTATCTTTGGACCGGTAGCCAGAGAGCTTAGAGAGAAACAGTTCATGAAGATCGTTTCCCTCGCTCCGGAAGTATTATAGGAGGTGCGCGTAAATGGCAACATTAAAAATTAAAAAAGGCGATACCGTAAGGGTAATCGCAGGCAGCGATAAAGGCAAAGAAGGCAAGGTACTGGCAGTGAATGCAAAGGCCGGGACCGTTCTGGTGGAAGGGGTCAACATGATCAAGAAGCACCTGAAACCGGGACGTCAGACCCAGGAAGGCGGCATCATCAACCAGGAAGGCCCCATCAATGTTTCAAACGTAATGTACGTTCATAAGGGACAGCCTACCAGAATCGGCTTCCATGTTGATGAAAACGGCAAGAAGGTACGTTATGCAAAATCAGCAAACGAAGCAATCGATTAATGAAGGAAGGAGGTCAGTAAAAGCACATGAGCAGACTTAAAGATATGTACAATTCTGAAATCGTAGATGCGATGATGAAGAAGTTTGAATACAAGAACATCATGCAGGTTCCGAAGATCGCAAAGATCGTTGTGAACATGGGTGTCGGAGAAGCCAAGGAAAATGCAAAGGCACTGGAAGCCGCTGCACATGATATGGAGATCATCACCGGCCAGCATGTTGTGACCACAAAGGCGAAAAAGTCAGTCGCCAACTTTAAGATCAGGGAAGGCATGCAGATCGGCTGCAAGACCACTCTGAGAGGCGATAAAATGTATAACTTCCTCGACAGATTGATCAATCTGGCACTTCCACGTGTACGTGACTTCAGAGGTGTGAATCCGAACGCATTCGACGGAAGAGGCAATTACGCTCTTGGTATCAAAGAGCAGCTTATTTTCCCGGAGATCGAATACGATAAGATCGACAAGGTAAGGGGTATGGATGTCATCATCGTTACCACCGCCAACACGGATGAAGAAGCAAGGGCATTACTTACAATGTTCAACATGCCGTTTGAGAAATAAAGGAGGATACTATGGCTAAAACAGCTATGAAGGTAAAACAGCAGCGTAAAGCAAGATTTTCTACACAGGAATACAACAGATGTAGAATCTGCGGACGTCCTCATGCATATTTGAGAAAATACGGTATCTGCAGAATTTGCTTCCGCGAATTAGCATACAAGGGCGAGATTCCTGGCGTTCGCAAAGCGTCATGGTAAGTTGAAATTTTAGAAGGAGGAAACAGTTATGACAATGAGCGATCCGATTGCTGATATGCTTACAAGAATCCGTAATGCAAACACAGCGAAACACGACAGCGTAGACGTCCCGTCATCTAAAATGAAACTTGCGATTGCCAAGATCTTGCTGGATGAAGGATATATTGCAAAATACGACATCATCAAAGATGAAAACGGATTTGATGTGATCCATATTGATCTGAAGTACGGAAAAGACAAGAACGAAAAGATCATTACCGGATTAAAGAGAATCTCCAAACCCGGACTTCGTATTTATGCATCCAGAGACGAACTTCCGAAGGTTCTGGGCGGACTGGGCGTTGCGATCATCTCCACAGACAAAGGCGTGATCACCGACAAGGAAGCCAGAGCTGCAGGAATCGGCGGCGAAGTGCTGTGCTACATCTGGTAGTACTGCGAGGAGAAAGACTGTACGAATCATATCCGCTGTTAATGCCGGTGCTACCACCACCAGTGCAGATGCGGGATAAACTCATTTAAGAAAAGGAGGAACGGGCATGTCACGAGTTGGAAAAATGCCTATCGCTGTACCTGCAGGAGTTACTGTAGATATAGCAGAAAATAATTTAGTGACAGTAAAAGGACCAAAGGGAGAACTTTCAAGACAGTTTGCTCCGGAGATGACCATTAAGATGGAAGGATCCGAGCTGATCGTCACAAGACCCAATGATCTTAAGAGAAACAAATCACTTCATGGTTTGACAAGAGCGCTTCTTCACAACATGGTTGTCGGCGTTACCGATGGATTCCAGAAGACCCTTCTGATCGTCGGCGTCGGTTACAGAGCATCCATGGCAGGCAGTGATCTGAATCTGTCACTGGGATATTCCCATCCGATCGTTTATAAGGCACCGGAAGGAATCACCATTGAGGTTCCGGAACAGACCAAGATCATTGTGAAGGGAATCAGCAAGGAAAAGGTCGGACAGGTTGCTGCTGAGATCCGTGAGTACAGATTACCGGAACCGTACAAGGGCAAAGGAATCAAGTATGAGACAGAGACAATCAGACGTAAAGTCGGCAAGACCGGTAAATAAAGGAGCGTGAAACTATGATTAGCAAGAAATCCAGATCAGAAGTGCGTGTGAAAAAGCACATGAAATTACGCAATCGCTTCCAGGGCACAGCCGAAAGACCGCGTCTTAGTGTGTACAGAAGCAATATGCATATTTATACCCAGATCATCGATGACGTTGCACAGAAAACACTGGTATCTGCTTCCACAGTTCAGAAAGACATTAAGTCCGAACTGGAAAAGACCAATGATGTTGCAGCAGCCGCTTATCTGGGAAAGGTGATCGCTGAAAGAGCAAAGGCTGCAGGAATTACCGAAGTCGTGTTTGACAGAGGCGGTTATGTATATCACGGCAAGATTAAAGCATTAGCAGATGCGGCCAGAGAAGCCGGATTAGAATTCTAGAAGGAGGAAACGCACATGAGAAACAAAGACGAGATGCACGCACCTGCTGAAGCTCCCGAGTTTCAGGAAAAGGTTGTTACCATCAAGCGTGTAACCAAAGTTGTAAAGGGCGGACGTAACTTCAAATTCACGGCACTGGTGGTAGTTGGTAATGGCAAAGGCCGTGTCGGAGTCGGCCTCGGAAAGGCAATTGAAATTCCTGAGGCAATCCGTAAAGGAAAAGAAGACGCAATGAAGAACATGGTTGATGTTCCGGTGGACGAGACCAGCAGTATCCCCCATGATATTCTGGGCAACTACGGCGGAGCAACCGTTCTTCTGAAGAGAGCTCCTGAAGGTACCGGTGTTATCGCAGGCGGTCCTGCACGTAACATTCTTGAGCTTGCAGGAATCAAGAACATCCGTACCAAATCCCTGGGTTCCAACAATAAGCAGAACGTCGTTCTGGCTACCCTGGAAGGACTGAAGGCTCTGAAGAGCCCGGCAGAGGTGGCAAGACTCAGAGATAAAACGGTCGAAGAGATTACAGCGTAAGAGGAGGTATGAAAATGGCAGAGAAAACAATCAAAGTTACATTAGTAAAATCTCCTATCAGTTCTATCCCGAAGCACAGAAAGACAGTGGAAGCCCTTGGACTTCACAAACTGAACCAGACAAAGGAACTTCCGGATAACGAAGCTGTAAGAGGAATGATCTGGCATGTAAGACATTTAGTAAAGGTTGAAGAAGCCTAAGGAACCAAAAGGAGGTCCATCAAATGAATTTATCTACATTAAGACCTGCAGAAGGATCCGTGCACAGTGACAATTTCAGAAGAGGAAGAGGCCACGGCTCAGGAAACGGCAAGACTGCAGGTAAGGGACATAAAGGACAGAAGGCGCGTTCCGGACGCCCGAGAATCGGTTTCGAAGGTGGTCAGATGCCCTTATACAGAAGACTCCCGAAGAGAGGCTTCACGAACAGAAATACCAAAGATATCGTTGCTGTGAATATTGCAGCACTGGACAGATTTGAAGACGGCGCAGAAGTGACGGTTGACAGCCTGATGGATCTCGGGATCGTAAAGAATCCGAGAGACGGCGTGAAGATCATCGGTAATGCAGACCTTTCAAAGAAGCTTACAGTTAAAGTCATGACCAGCGAAGGCGCCAAAGCTAAAATCGAAGCAGCAGGCGGAACATGTGAGGTAGAATAATGTTCAAGACAATAGGACAGGCATTTAAGATTAAAGACATCCGTGACCGGCTGATCTTTACCATAATAATGCTCGTTATTGTAAGAATCGGCTGCCAGCTTCCCCTTCCGGGAACAGACTCCAGTGTGATCAAGGAAGTTCTGGGAAGTCTCGCAGCAGGCGGATTTGGATTTTTCGATGCGCTGACAGGATCCTCCTTCAGTTCCATGTCCATCTTCGCACTGAATATTACAGTATATATTACCGCATCCATTATTATCCAGCTGCTTACCATCGCATTCCCGAAACTGGAAGAAATGCAGAAGGAAGGCGAAGACGGAAGACAGAAGATCGCGAATATCACACGATATCTGACCGTGGGTCTGGCTCTTCTGGAAAGTACGGCAATGGCAATCGGGTTCGGACGGCAGGGTGTGTTTGGCAGCAGAACCAGCAGCACCTATACCTGGACCATTATCTGTAATATTCTGATCCTTACCGCGGGCGCTGTACTCATCATGTGGATGGGAGAACAGATCACGGAACGCGGGATCGGCAATGGTATTTCCATTATCCTGCTGATCAATATTGTCTCTACAATGCCGAATGATTTTGTGTCACTTTATCATCAGTTTGTAGAAGGCGCCAGCTCTGTCGGTATGGCAGTCCTGGCGGTAATCATCATCATTGCGCTTGTGATCGCTGTTGTTGCGTTCATCGTATATCTGCAGGATGGTGAAAGAAGGATCGCAGTACAGTATTCTCAGAAGATGCAGGGAAGAAGAAGATATGGCGGACAGTCATCTCATATTCCGCTGAAGGTTAACACCGCAGGCGTGATCCCGATCATCTTCGCAGCATCCTTATTCCAGTTCCCGGTACTGATCGCTAATTTCGCAACTGGCGGTTCCTCACCGGAATGGACCCATTACTTCTCATCAAGTTACTGGTTCAGACCGCAGGCAATGCGGTATACGCTGGGATTTATCCTGTACGTGGCTCTGATCATATTCTTTGCATACTTCTATACACAGATTACCTTCAATCCGACGGAAGTAGCAAACAATATCAAGAAGCAGGGCGGTTTCGTACCGGGTATCAGACCGGGCAAGCCGACAGAAGAATATTTCTCAAAGATCCTGAAGTACCTGATCTTTATCGGAGCCGTCGGCCTGATCATCGTAGCCCTGGTACCGATGCTTGTTTCCGGCATCTTTAATGCATCGCTTTCATTTGCCGGAACATCTCTGATCATCGTTGTAGGTGTTATTCTGGAAACAGCCAAGAAGATCGAATCCATGATGATCGTTCGTAACTATTCCGGATTCCTGGCAAAGGAGTGATGAGCATATGAAGATCGTGATGTTAGGAGGTCCGGGTGCCGGCAAAGGCACCCAGGCCAAGATCATTTCAGAAAAATATCATATCCCGCATATATCCACCGGTGATATATTCCGGGCAAACATCAAGGAAGGAACCGAACTGGGCCGGAAAGCCAAGACTTTCATGGATCAGGGAGCTCTGGTTCCGGATGAACTTGTGGTTGACCTTGTGGCGGACAGACTGACCTGGGAGGATACGAAAGACGGATTCGTCCTTGACGGATTTCCCCGGACCATTCCCCAGGCCGAGGCACTGACCAAAGCCCTGTCAGAAATGGGAACGGCACTGGATTATGCCATCGACATTGAAGTGCCGGATCAGCATATCATTGACAGAATGGGCGGAAGAAGAGCCTGTGTCAGCTGCGGAGCCACTTATCATATCGTCAATATTCCGCCGAAAACGGAAGGCAAATGCGACAAATGCGGAAGCGATCTGATCTTAAGGGACGATGACAAGCCGGAGACGGTGAAGAAGAGACTGGATGTGTATCATGAACAGACCCAGCCGCTGATCGAGTATTACACCGGTCAGGGAGTCCTGAAGGAGATTGACGGAACCGTCAAAATGGATGAAGTGTTTGAAGCAATTGCAGCAGTTTTAGGAGCGAACTGAAATGTCCGGAGTTACAATCAAAAGTCACAGAGAGATTGAATTAATGAGAGAGGCGGGGAAACGTCTGGCCGAGGTGCATCTTAGGCTGGGCGAGGAAGTCGCCTCCGGAATCTCCACCTGGGACCTGGACAAACTGGGAGAAGAGCTGATCCGGAAAACCGGTTCCATCCCCTCCTTCCTGAACTATGAGGGATATCCTGCATCGGTGTGTGTATCCATCAATGATGAGGTAGTGCATGGTATTCCCAGAAAAGACAGGATCATCAGGGACGGAGATATCGTAAGTCTCGACATCGGCCTGATCTACCAGGGATACCAAAGCGACGCGGCCCGTACGCATGCAGTCGGCGAGGTTTCCCGGGAAGCGCAGGATCTGATCGAAGTGACCCGGCAGAGCTTCTTTGAAGGAATCAAGTTTGCGAAAGCAGGAAACCACCTGCATGATATCTCCAACGCCATCGGATACTATTGTATCGAGCGGGGCTATGGAGTCGTACGGGATCTGGTCGGTCACGGAATCGGCCAGGAATTGCATGAATCACCACAGATTCCTAATTTTCCCCAGAAAAGAAAAGGAATTCTGCTCATGGCAGGCATGACCCTGGCCATTGAGCCAATGATCAATATCGGCCGCGGCGATGTCGTGTTCAGCGACGACGGATGGACCTGTACAACCGAAGATGGAAGTCTTTCCGCTCATTATGAGAATACGATATTGATCACAGACGGTGAACCCGAGATTTTATCACTATAAGGAGGTAGTATGTCGAAGGCAGACGTAATTGAACTTGAAGGAAAAGTTGTTGAGAAATTGCCAAACGCTATGTTTCAGGTAGAGCTGGAAAACGGACATGTTGTACTGGCCCATATTTCCGGCAAGCTGCGTATGAACTATATCAGAATATTGCCTGGTGATAAAGTTACATTAGAGATGTCACCTTATGATCTGACCAAGGGCAGGATCATCTGGAGGGACAAGTAGGAATACTTTTAAGAAAGGAGAGTTTGACGTGAAGGTAAGAGCATCAGTTAAACCAATTTGTGAAAAGTGCAAAGTTATCAAGAGAAAAGGTAAGATCAGAATTATCTGTGAGAACCCGAAGCATAAACAGGTTCAGGGTTAATTACCTGAAAATTTTAATGGAGGTAGAATAAATGGCTCGTATTTCCGGAGTTGATTTACCAAAAGACAAACGTATCGAAATTGGATTGACTTACATTTATGGTATCGGCAGAACATCCGCAACCAGGATCGTCAATGCCGCCGGAGTGAATCCCGACACTCGCGTCAGAGATCTGACAGATGAAGAAGTCAGAAAGCTTTCTGCAGTGATCGAAGAAGGTTACGAAGTTGAAGGTGAATTAAGAAGAGATGTCGCTTTAAATATCAAGCGTCTTCAGGAGATTGGATGCTACAGAGGCATCCGTCATCGTAAGGGCCTTCCTGTTCGCGGGCAGAACACCAAGAATAATGCCAGAACACGTAAGGGACCGAAGAGAACTGTAGCGAATAAGAAAAAATAATGTAAAGTAACCCTATCCGGAAAACGAAGTTTATATAGAGACCGGAACGGGGACCCATAAGGGAGGTTAGTTTAGAAAATGGCAGCAAAAAAAGTTACGAAAAAAGTGACCAAAAAGCGCGTTAAGAAGAACGTTGAACGAGGACAGGCCCACATTCAGTCATCCTTTAATAACACCATTGTTACTCTGACTGACACAGAAGGCAATGCTCTTTCATGGGCAAGTGCGGGCGGTCTTGGATTTAGAGGTTCAAGGAAATCTACACCTTATGCAGCTCAGATGGCAGCTGAAACTGCTACAAAAGCAGCTTTAGTACACGGACTCAAATATGTTGAGGTATTCGTTAAAGGCCCTGGCTCAGGAAGAGAAGCAGCAATCCGTGCTCTCGAAGCTAACGGGCTTCATGTAACAAGTATTAGCGACGTGACACCGGTTCCGCATAACGGATGCCGTCCGCCGAAACGTAGAAGAGTCTGATAGGGAGGTGCGTAAAAATGGCAGTTAACAGAGTTCCTGTTCTTAAAAGATGCAGATCACTTGGATTAGATCCAATTTATTTAGGAATTGATAAAAAATCAACCAGAGGCGCTGCAAACGGCAGACGTCCTGCAAAGAAAAGTGAATACGGCCTTCAGTTAAGAGAAAAACAGAAAGCGAAATTCATCTATGGTGTTTTGGAGAAGCCCTTCAAGAATTATTATCTTAAGGCAAAACAGATGAAGGGACAGACCGGTGAAAACCTGATGGTCATCCTTGAATCCAGACTTGACAATGTCCTGTTCCGTGCAGGCCTGGCAAGAACCCGTATGGAAGCCCGCCAGATCGTCGATCACAAGCAGCTGCTCGTGAATGGCAAGGGCGTGAATATTCCTTCCTACCGGATCAAAGCCGGCGATGTGATCGAAGTCAAGGAAAAATGCAAAGAGTCTGTCAGATTCAAAGATATCCTTGAGGTCACAGGCGGAAGACTGGTCCCGGCATGGCTGACTTCCGATCAGGAAAATCTGAAGATCACCGTCAATGCGCTGCCGCGCAGAGAAGAGATCGATGTTCCTGTAGACGAGATGCTCATCGTCGAGTTGTACAGTAAATAAAAGAAGCAAGGAGGGCTCATGTTCGAATTTGAAAAACCTAATATTGAGGTTTGTGAAATCTCAGAAGATAAGAAATATGGCAGATTCACTTTAGAGCCTTTGGAAAGAGGCTACGGGACAACTCTTGGCAACTCTTTAAGAAGAATTATGCTTTCATCCCTGCCTGGCTGTGCAGTCAGCCAGATCAAGATCGCAGGAGTTCTGCATGAATTTACAACGATCCCGGGCGTCAAGGAAGACGTGACCGAAATCGTCATGAATGTCAAGGAACTTGCAATCAGAAACAACAGCAAGACCGATGAAGCGAAGATCGCATATATCGATTTTACAGGGGAAGGCATTGTAACAGCAGCGGATATCCAGGTCGACCAGGACATTGAGATCATCAATCCGGACCTGGTGATCGCGACACTGGACAGCGCGGACAGCAAGTTCTACATGGAGCTGACGATCACAAAGGGCAGAGGCTATGTAAGTGCTGAGAAGAATGCCTCCGATAATCTGGCGGTTGGTGTGATTCCTGTGGATTCCATCTATACCCCGGTAGAGCGGGTCAATATCCAGATCGAGAACACCCGTGTCGGACAGATCACGGATTACGACAAGCTGACGGTGGAGGTCTTCACCAATGGCGCCATCGCTCCGGATGAGGCCATCAGCCTTGCCGCAAAGGTGCTGTCAGAGCATTTAAGCCTGTTTATCAATCTTTCCGAAAATGCCAAGACGGCAGAAGTCATGGTGGAAAAGGAAGATGATAATAAAGAGAAAGTGCTGGAGCTGAATATCGATGAGCTGGAGCTTTCGGTTCGTTCCTACAACTGTCTTAAGAGAGCATCCATTAATACGGTGGAAGAGTTGATCAGCAAGACACCGGAAGAGATGATGAAGGTTCGTAACCTTGGCCGCAAGTCCTTAGAAGAAGTATTCGCAAAGCTTAAGGAATTAGGTCTTGAGTTAAAGAATTCAAACAGTGACGGAGAGTAAGACCGTCGTAACAGTAAGTATGTAGTATTTAATTAACAAGGAGGCAAAAGGTTATGGCCGGATATAGAAAACTGTCAAGAACAGCATCACAAAGAAAGGCTTTGATCCGTAACCAGGTTACCGCTTTATTATACAATGGCAAGATCGTTACGACTGACGCCAAGGCAAAGGAGATCCGCAGACAGGCAGAGCATCTGATCACCCTGGCAGTCAGAGAGAAGGATAACTTCGAAGAAGTAACCGTGAAAGCAAAAGTAGCCCGCAAGGATAAAGACGGCAAGAGAGTTACCGAAGTCAAAGACGGAAAGAAAGTGACTGTATTTGACGAAGTGGACAAGAAGATCAAGAAGGACGCTCCGTCCCGTCTTCATGCAAGAAGAGAAATGCTCAAGGTATTATATCCTGTAAAGAAGGTACCTGAGAAAAACGCAGGAAGAAAACGCGGAACCGAGCAGGTGGATCTGGTTGCAAAGCTGTTTGATGAGATCGCACCGAAGTATGCGAACCGTAATGGCGGATATACCCGTATCGTAAAAATCGGACAGCGTCATGGCGATGGTGCGATGGAAGTAATGATCGAGCTTGTATAACGAGATTGTTTTCAGAAAGAACAAAGGATAAGGGATGTCTTCCGGGAAACCGGAAGACATCTTTGAATACCCGAGAAATGCAGAAGAACCTGATCAGGATTGATAAAATTACATATCGCTATCCCACGGACACGGAAGATATGACGGAAGAGCCGGAGCAGGAACTCCCCTCAAAGGACAAAGGCAGCCTTCCGCCTGCCCTGGACCGGATCGACCTGGAGGTGGAAAAGGGGCAGTTTCTGTGTATCCTGGGAAGCAACGGATCCGGAAAATCCACACTGGCAAGGCATCTGAATGCTCTTCTGGTCCCGGATGAGGGGTCTGTCTGGATCGGTGACATGGATACACGGGATGACCGGTATCTGTGGGAGATCCGTGCCCAGGTGGGGATGGTGTTTCAGAACCCGGACAATCAGATGGTTGCTTCCCAGATCGAAGAGGAAGTTGCTTTCGGGCTGGAGAATATCGGGTTCCCGTCAGAGGATATGGAACAAAGGGTCAAAGAAGCACTGGCGTCTGTCGGTCTGAGCGGCCTGGAAAAGGAAAATCCTGCCAATCTTTCCGGCGGACAGAAACAAAGGACTGCCGTAGCCGGGATCCTGGCGATGCGGCCCGCCTGTATTGTCCTGGATGAAAGCACCGCCATGCTGGATCCGAAGGGGCGCAGGGAGATCATGAATACCGTCCTGGAGCTGAACCGGAAACACGGGATCACCATGATCTGCATTACCCATTTCATGGAGGAAGCAGTCCATGCAGACCGTGTGTTTGTCATGCATAAGGGAAAGATCCTGCTGAGCGGGACGCCGAAGGAAGTGTTCTGCAAAAGCGATGAGATCCTTGAAGCAGGGCTGAAGCTTCCGGTGATCTGTCAGATCGCCGAAGAGCTGCGACAAAAAGGCATGAAGATCCCGGCTTCTGTGATCACGCAGCAGCAGCTGATCTCCTGCCTTACCGGGATTTCAGAAAACGAAAACCTGAATACATCAGATTCATAATATGATCATTACACTGGAAAAGGTCAATTACATATATAATCCGGGAACGGTCAATGCCAGACAGGCTTTAAGGGACGTTAACCTGACCATTCGGGAAGGGGAGTTTATCGCCCTTGCGGGAAGTACAGGGTCCGGCAAATCCACTCTGGTCCAGATCCTGAACGGGCTCAAGGTCCCTTCTTCGGGATCCGTCAGTTATGATAGCAGCGTCCTTGCAAATGACCGGAAAGAACTCCAGAAGATCCGCTGCCGGATTGGCGTGGTATTTCAGTACCCTGAATACCAGCTCTTTGATGAGACCGTCCTGAAAGATGTTTCCTATGGACCGAAAAATAAAGGCCTGTCAGAACCGGAAGCTCTGGAGAAAGCAAAAGAGGCATTGCAGCAGGTAGGACTTCCTGAGGAGACCTATGAAAAATCCCCCTTTGATCTGTCCGGTGGTGAAAAAAGAAGGGCTGCGATCGCAGGGATCCTGGCAATGGAGCCGGAGGTCCTGATCCTGGATGAACCGACAGCCGGGCTGGATCCTCTCGGAAAAGAAGAGATCCTGGATCTGGTCAGAAGATATCAGGAGAACAATCATTCCACGGTGATCATGGTGACCCATAACATGGACGAGGCTGCAGAGTATGCCTCCAGGATCATTGTCATGGAAAACGGATTCGTTCTGATGGATGGGGAATCCCATGAAGTCTTTTCCCATCCGGAAAAACTCAGGGAGGCGGGACTTGATATCCCGCAGGCAGAACAGCTGTGTCTTTCCCTGGGACTGGAAGGCAATATCACGATAGAGGAAGCGGTGCAGGCCATCTGCGCGAAATATGCAATTCTTCCGGAGTAGTGCGGTAAAGAAGTACGATGTTTCGAAATATCACGCTCGGACAATATTATCCGGTGGATTCCGTGATCCACAGACTGGACCCCAGAGTAAAGCTCCTGGGGGTTGTTGTGTATATTGCCGCGCTGTTTATCATGAATAATATATGGGGCTTCCTTCTTCTGGGAGGCGTGCTGGCCGTACTGATCGGCCTGTCACATGTGCCTGTCGGCTATATGATCAAAGGCCTGCGGCCTGCATTGATATTGATCATACTGGCAGTGATCTTCAATCTGTTTTCCGGAACAGGTACCGTTATCTGGAAATGGTGGATCCTGACACTGACATACAGCAGCATCCTCAGGGCGGCATTTTTTGCGCTGCGGCTGATCTGTGTCATACTGGGTACGGGTCTTCTGACCTATACCACAACCCCCACGACCCTGACCAACGGACTGGAAAAAGTGTTTTCCCATCTCCGGGTTATCCGGTTCCCAGCCCATGAGATCGCCATGATGATGAGCATTGCGCTTCGTTTTATCCCGATCCTGGCGGAGGAAGTCAATAAGATCACCAATGCGCAGCTGGCCAGGGGAGCGGATTTTGAAACCGGCGGCTTCATTAAGAAAGCAAAAGGAATGATCCCGATCCTGATCCCTCTTTTTGTATCAGCGTTCCGGCGGGCAGCCGATCTTGCCACTGCCATGGAAGCGCGCTGCTATCACGGCGGACAGGGACGTACCAGACTGCATCCGCTGACCTATCAGAAACGGGATAAGATCGCTTACGTGCTGATCTTAGTGTTCCTGCTGGCGGTCATTGCCCTGCGGCTTATCATGGAACGCTGTCTGCAGACAGGAAGGATCTGACCGTATGAAAAAGATCAAACTTATTATCGCCTATGACGGAACGGCTTATGTTGGCTGGCAGGTTCAGAAAAACGGTCTTGCGGTTGAGCAGGTGATCAACGAACATCTGTCTAAGCTCCTGAAGGAAGAGATCGCGGTATGCGGCGCCAGCAGGACGGATTCCGGCGTCCATGCCCGCGGAAATGTGGCAACATTCTATACCCAGACCCGGATTGCGCCGGAAAAGATCAGCCTCGCCCTGAATCAGGGACTGCCGGAGGATATCAGGATCGTCCGCTCGGAAGAAGTGCCGGAGGACTTTCATCCCCGCTATGCAGACTGTATCAAGACTTATCAGTACAATATCCTGAACAGCCGGTACAATGTGCCCACCTTCAGGCTGTACGCAGACTATGTGTATTATTATCTGGATGTGGAGAAAATGAGGCAGGCGGCGTCTTATCTGGTGGGAGAGCATGATTTCATTGCCTTTTCCAGTTCCGGGGGACAGCAAAAGACCACGGTGCGAAGGATCGACCGGATCGATATCGAAAGTGAGTGGCTGCAGCCGGACGCAGATTGGATCGTAAACAGTGCAAAAGCAGCTGCCGAAACGGAAGAGCAAAACGTCTCCAATAAGGAATACCCGCCGAAGCTGATCCGGATCACAGTCTCCGGCAATGGCTTTCTGTACAATATGGTCCGGATCATCGCAGGCACGCTGGAAAAAGTCGGTATGGGCGTTTATCCGCCGGAATATGTCAAAGAGATCCTGGACAGCCGTGACCGCCGTCTTTCCGCACCGAAAGCGGCTGCAAGGGGACTGACCCTGATGGAGATACGATATCTGTAAATACAGGAAAGCAGGACAGACATGAATCAGGCAGCTTATCAACCGAGAAATCTGCTTTTAACAAGAGACAAGAGTTTCTATCGATCGCTGATCCGGCTCGCGATACCGGTGGCGCTCCAGAACCTGATCACCTTTGCCGTCACCTTTGCCGACAATCTGATGGTGAGCACCCTGGGGGATTCCGCCATTTCCGGTGTTTATATGGGGACTCAGATCCAGACGTTCCTGCAGATGTTCTCGGCAGGGATCGAAGGCGCTATCCTGATCCTGGCTGCACAGTACTGGGGGCGGCAGGACAGGGAAAGCATCAAAAGGATCATTTCCATCGGGATCCATTTTTCTATCGGATTCGGAGCTCTCCTGACCATTATCTGTGTCTGTATGCCGGGAAGTATTATCGGGATCTTTACTCATGAAGCGTCCGTGATCCGGGATGGTGCTTTATATCTTGGGATCGTCTGTTTTTCCTATCTGTTTTTCTGTATGACCCAGTCTCTGATCGCTGCCATGCGCAGCGTGGAGGTAGCCAATATCGGAATGATCGTTTCCGGTATTTCCCTGGTCGTGAACATCGGCCTCAATTATATCCTGATCTTCGGAAAACTGGGACTCCCTGCCATGGGGATCCAGGGTGCTGCGATCGCGACATTGATCTCCAGGATCGTGGAAACGACCGTTATGTTCCTGTATGTCTTTAAAAAGGACCAGAAACTTAAGATGGACCTTTCCGATCTGCTGAAAACAGATCCGGTGCTGCGAAAGGATTTTATCCGTTACGGACTTCCCCTGATCGGAGGCCAGGTCGTCTGGAGTATCAATTTAATGAGCAATTCTGCCATCATGGGCAGATTTGATCAATATGTCATTGCAGCGGTCAGTATTGCCAATACCATGAATTCACTGGCTTATGTTACCATGAACGGCAGCGCAGCTGCTGTCGGGATCATCACGGGCAAGACCGTCGGTGCGGGCAAGACCGAACTGATGAAAGAATATGCCCGGACCACCCAGGTTTTGTTCCTGGGACTTGGGCTGGTGACCGGTTTGCTGGTCTTTCTTCTTCGTCTGCCGTTTATTTCCCTGTATCGGGGAATTGCCCCCGAGACTGCGCAGTACGCCGCACAGTTTTGCCTGGTGCTGTCTGTAACATCGGTGGGTACCTGCTATCAGGCTGCCGGGTTGTTCGGCCTGGTCAAGTCCGGCGGCGATATCAGCTTTGTCTTCAAAAATGATGCCATCTTTGTGTTTCTTGTGGTACTGCCTTCCGCGATCATCGCTTTTTTGCTTGGCGCTCCGCCCTGGGTCGTGTTCGCCTGCCTCAAATGCGATCAGATCCTGAAGTGCTTTGTGGCTGTCGTCAAGATCAACCGGTTCAACTGGATGAAGAATCTGACCCGGGACAGGGCAGCCTGAAAATGTATACATAGGAATACCGTGACGTAAAACGGGGATGTGGATATAATCCAAACAGGATCCACACCCCGTTTTTTTCTGGATAAAGGAGAGCATTATGAAAATCACCGATGTTAAGATAAGAACACTGGTCGGGATTGACGAGCATCCCGGCGGAATGATCTACGACAACAAAAAGGTGCAGCGTGTTGCGCCGACAGATATCCATCCCGAATATCATAAGAAAAAAGGTCATATCAGTGTGACCCATGTGCCGCAGCCTGATGGCACTTTCAAGATCACACATCATTTCCTGGTCATCGAGACAGATGCCAATATTGAAGGAGTCGTGGGACCCATCAGCAATCCCATGCCTCCTTTCTATATTTATACCTATCTGAAACCGATCCTTCTGGGACAGGATCCATGGGATGCGGACCGGTTATGGGACATTATGTACCGCAGCTGCATCAATGGGCGAAAAGGCGAGAATATGCAGGCAATCAGTTATGTGGACTGTGCTCTGTGGGATATCCGCTGCAAGGCAGCAAAACTTCCGCTGTATAAAATGCTGGGCGGGAAAGTACAGAAACAGATCCGCGCTTATGCCAATACTGCCGGGTATCCCCAGGATCTTGAGAGTGTCCGGACGGCAGGAAAAGATCTAAAAGAAAAAGGATTCACAGCGATCAAATGGGGGATCGCCTATGGGCCGGCGCAGGGCGAAGAAGGAATGAAAAAAACCGTGGAGATATTCCGGACACTCCGGGAAACCGTAGGGGAGGATATTTCCATTATGCTGGATGCCTGGAGCAGCTGGGATGTACGCTATACTCTGCGGATCGCACAGAGACTGAAGGAACTGAATGTCTGTCTGATCGAAGAACCGATGATGCCGGATCTTACGGACAGCTATGCCTATCTCAATGAACACTGTTGTATTCCCATTTCCGGAGGGGAACATGAATATACGAGGTGGGGCTATAAGAGTCTGCTGGATAAAGACGCCTGCGCGCTTTATCAGCCTGATCCGGCCTGGAGTGGGGGAATCTCCGAGTGCAGGCGGATCATTGATCTGATCTCTGCCTATGACCGGCTGGCATCCATCCATAACAGCCTGCCCGGAGTCGGAACGCATATGAGCTCAATTTATCCCACCAGTGTGGTTCCCATTGAAGAATATCTGATGCTGGTGGGGGAAGCATCCCAGTATTTCCTGAAATATCCGGTACGCCCGGAAAACGGATTCTTCACGCCGCTGGAAACGCCGGGGATCGGCATGGATATTGATGAAGCAAAGGTGGATGAGGCGTATATTCTGGAGGACCATTTCTCATAAGGTCAAAGTTTGTGTTACACAGAATATCAAGCGGAGCTCCTGTGAGAAGCATAAATCGCTTCGATCAGTTTCGGAGGATATCCATTGCTTCTCGGTAAGAGGATAGTTTTTCTTTGATCTCCTCTACTGACATATTCGCAAAAGTGCTTCCGAACCCATATATATAATAGTATGCTTCTCCGTCGTCAAGGTGTTCCAGACAGCTTTCCAAATGAGTCAGAAAATTGCTGTAGGACTGGACACGTTGTAAACTGCAGATGGCTTCACTGGCGTCCGGATCATGGTTTTCCAAAGCCGCCAGCCATTCTTTGTGTTGAGCCATAGACAGCTGGATCCTGCCTTTGATATGAAAAGAGATGGAAGTGTAGGGATACGTCTTTTCATGCAATTCCTGTATATGTTCGTACAGATCATCGTTTCTGCATTGCCGGTAGATCAGAAAATGAAAGGAATGATTGTATTGCTCGTAAAGCTGGAAATTCCGTGATAACCCGGCTGATTCCATTTTTTTGCAGATGGACCGCAGTTCTTCCAGAATCTCTTCCGTCACATAATGAGCCGCGAGTCTTGAGGCGGTTTTCTCAAGAACAGTGGAAATCTGCATCAGACTGCAGAATGTATCATAATTCCATACATGCACACGGGCGCCGCACATGGGGGTGACAGCTACAAATCCTTCCGATTGAAGCTTGTTAATAGCATTTCTCACGGGCATGGGAGATACTTGGTATCTTTTGCTGATCGAGCCGACTACCAGTTTTTCACCGGGTATAAAAACCCCGGAAGTGATTTCCTCCTTTAATCTCTGATAGGCGTACTCGTTTTTAGAAAGAGTCTCTTTCATACAAAATCTTTCTGATCAAATCTTCGCAAATTGATTAAGATTTGATTCTAATTTCAAAAATAAACCAACAATTCGACGGAATTTTGTTTTTCTTACGAATAGAATTTTTATCAGGCAGATTATATAGTAAATAAATCAAATATACAATATTTGATTTCACGAATCATCTGGGATTTATCAAGAGGTGAGATAGAATATGATCATCGATATGAGAACTTATACCCATAAACCAGATCACTACCGGAAGTTTCTGAAGATCTATCAGGAATCGGGTTATGCGATCACCGCCAGATTTCTCGGCTTTAACATGGGGCTTTTTACCCGCTCGAATGAAGAAGTCAATACAACAATCCAATTATTTGCCTATGAAGACCATGATCACCGGGATGAATGCCGGCGGAACTATCTGTCCAGTATGGATAAGCAGGCGTTCACTAACGGAGAAGAGGGAGCGGATGGCTGCATCAGGATCCAGAGAAGTATCTGTATCATACCCACCGATTTTTCTCCTATCCAAGACCGGAATCCGGATAATCCGGTGTTTCGTGATGAAGCTGTGGGAAAAAGAATGATCGAATGGAATACGTATTTCATAAAGCCAGGTTATCGGGAAGAAGCCCTGGATATATTCCGGGACAGTCTTTATCCTCTGGCAGACAAGATTGTTCCATATACACTGGGCTATTTTACCAGCGATTCCGGACCGGAATGTATCTTTGAGATGCGGGCGTACCGATCTCTGCAGGAACGGACGGAAACTATAAAAGTATTACGAGAAGATGCGGCATATAGCCAGGCCTATAAACAGCTGTCTTGTTGTCTGCTGGATTTTGACAGTAACATTTGGGAAGCTATGCCCATGTCACCCATTCAATAATAATAAAGCGAGGTGCTTTATAAATAAAACCATAAGGAGGATAACAATGAAACTTTTTAAAAGAATAATGGCAGTTACTCTGGCAGCAGTCATGGTTGCCGGCATTACTCCGGCGTTTGCGGAAGAAGCCCCGGCAGTCAATTTTGATACCCCGGTTTCCTTTACCTTTGCATCCGCAGGTAAGCAAGGTTCTACCGATTCTTCTATGATCGAAGAGTGGATCGACAGGATCCAGACAGAATCCGGCGGCATGATCACTGTGGATTATCAGCCCGGTGCTGCTCTTGGTAATCAATATGAAACCTTCCAGCAGACTATCGACGGACAGATCGAAGGCTGTACAGCAGGTATTGCAACTTACCAGTCTTATAATCCGAACTGTGAGATCTTCCAGCTGCCTTTCCTGATCACCAGCTATGACCTGGAATGGAAGGCTCTGAATACTCCGGAATGGCAAGCTATTCTCAAACAAACAGAAGAATATATTGGCACAGTTTATATCTGCGGTGCAATCGACTCCGGTATGCGTCATATCGGTATGGTAAGCAAGCCGGTTACCTGTCTGGCAGATCTCCAGGGCGAAAAGATCCGTACGGCTTCCTCTGCTATGTTAACCGAAGCCCTCAAGCTGTTAGGCTGCAATCCAACCCCGGTAGATTACACAGAAGTATACTCTGCATTAAAGAATGGTCAGGTTACCGGTGAAGACGTAAACTACGGTTCTGCTTACTTCCAGAACCATTTTGAAGTTCTTACCAACTGGACAGAGATCGGTATGTATCCGTATCCGTCCTTCCATGTATTCAACAAAGACTTTGTAGACTCTCTTCCGGAAGGTTACTGGGATTTCATGCAGGGCGTTATGAACGAGTGCATGGAAAAATTCTTCTCTGAGACTGTCGTTCAGGGAGATGCCTTCTGCAAGAAGGGAATGGAAGAAAACGGTGTTGTGGTCAGCGAACTGACAGATTATGATGCCTGGGTAGAAGCTGTTCAGCCATTGATCGACAAGTATACCGGAGATGATGTGGATCCTCTGATGAAGGATTTCGTTATCGCGGTCGAAGCTTTGAAAGAAGCCGAATAAAAAAACTCGCTTTAACTGCATACCGGATGGAAACATCCGGTATGCTTTTTCTTACAGAAGGAAGATGAGTTATGAAAATACTATCTAAAATATGCGATTGTATATTTACAATCCTGAAATACTTTGTGGCAGCGCTGCTGATTTTCATGACATTACTGACCTTTGTGGAAGTGATCCGGAGATATTTCTTCTCACAGACGTTTCTGTGGTCCGAAGTCCTGGTCAGATATATGATCGTTTGGTGTACGTTCCTGGGCGGTGCAGCTGCTTTCCGAAAGGGACAGCTTGTTAGTTTTGACTTGGTGGTACAGAAGTTCGGGGTAAAGAAGAAGCTTATTTTTGAAATCATCGTTAATATTCTGATCCTGGCATTTGCCTTCTGGCTGACCCAAATGGGGGCGGAAACATTTTTCAAGCCATCTATTGTCAATCAGAAGAGTATTGAATTGGGGGGAATATCCATCCGCTGGATCTACCTGGGGATTCCCATTGGATTTCTGTGCATGACACTGTTTACCGTGGAAAAGGTCATTGGAAATATCATCAGCCTGAAGAAAATGAATGCTGATCAGAAAGAGGAGGTAATAACGTCATGATCGTTGCGATTCTTGTTTTTGCCGTTCTCCTGTGTATCGGCATGCCCATCGCCATTGCGTTGGGAATGTTTGGCGTTGCACATATCGCCATGATGGGAAATGCTTCCTATTTCGGTATTATCATCGGACGAATGTTCAATGCGGTCAATATTATCAGTATATCCTGTATTCCCTTTTTCATCATGGCAGGAGAGATCATGAACGGAGGCGGCATCACAAAAAGACTGCTGGAGTTTCTTCGTTCTTTTTTGGGCCATGTTCGTGGGGGATTAGCCTATTGTACGATCGCGCTTTCTGCGATCCTGGCAGCAATTCTGGGTTCTGCCCAGGCCAATGCAGCATTGCTTAATCAGATCCTTCCTGGAGAACTGGAAAAAGATGGTTATCCCAGATCCTTCTCAGGAGCCCTGATCTCAGGCGCTTCTGTGCTGGGTCCTATCATTCCGCCCAGCACGATGTTTATCTTTTACTGCTATCTGACGGAAGTATCTATCAAATATATGTTTATTGCAGGTATCATCCCCGGGGTGATCCTTGCACTTGCGTACTGTATTACGGTCTTCATCACGACGAGGAAAAACGGGAAGATCGGAAAGAACATCAAAAAACCTGAAGGCCGGTTCAGTTGGAAGCAGTTCCTGCTTTCCTTTGTAAAAGCCATTCCTGCTCTTCTGGTGCCGACCATTATCATTGGCGGCGTTCTGACTGGATTCTGCACGGCTGTGGAAGCCGGAGCAGTAGCGGTTGTGGCAGCGTTTATCGCCAGCCTGATCTATCGGGAACTAAACTTTAAAAAGATCCCGGAAATGATGTTCCGGTCAGCAATCTCTACTGGCGCGATCTTTATGATCATTGCGTTCGGCAATCTTCTTGCCTGGACCATGGCCAAAGACAATATCCCGACCAAGATCATTTCTGCCATTACCTCTCTTACCACCAACAAATATCTGATCATTTTACTGATTCTCTTTATACTTGTGCTGGTAGGATGTGTCCTTGATATGTCATCAGCAACCCTGATTTTTATCCCGGTCATGTTCCCGCTGATCCAGGCAATCGGGATGGATGTGGTGCATTTTGGCATTATCTTCTCGCTGATGATCACGATCGGTATGATCACGCCACCTGTAGGACAGGTTTTGTTTATCACCTGTAATGTTTCAGGGGTTGGATTTAAGCCATTGGTCAAAAATATCTGGCCCTTTGTGATCGCCTCGTTTGCTACAACATTTATACTGGCCTATCTGCCGGATGTAGTCCTGCTGCTTCCGAAGGTATTCGGCTACACATCATAATCCATTGGAAAGGAACAAGATATGAAAATACTGGCTATCAGCGGTGGAAGAGCGGGCGGCAATAATGAATTGCTCCTGAAAGCTGCACTGAAGGAAGCAAAGGCTATAACAGGTGCGGAGGTGGAAGTGATCCGGATGAAAGATATCCAGCTGCATTTCTGCTCCGGCTGTGAAACGTGTATGAGAGGACTTACCACCGGAGGAAACGGAGACTGTGTCTACCAGGATGATGATCTGGGATTTCTGAAGGAGCATATCCTGGAGGCAGACGGATTCCTGGTCACTGCTCCGGTCTACGATATGATCCCATCCGGCGCTATGGTGAATCTGGTCAACCGGGCTCTCGGCGTGGGAAAAGATTTTCAGCAGGCGTGCAGGAGCAATCCAAAGGTCGGTGCAGTCATATCTATAGGAGGATCGGACTGGATCGATTTTACGGAACCCATTGTAAACCTGATTCTCTGCAATCTCAGCAAGAGTGCACAGGTTGTAGACCGCCTGATTGCAGGGCATAATACAGCTCCGGGCATGGTCGGCTGCCGGGAAGACCTGATGGAGCGGGCAAAACTGCTCGGGCGGAGAGTCGGAGAAGCGCTGCTGAAGAGAGAGCGGGGAGAGTCCTTCGGCTATGAAGGCGATGAAGGTATCTGTCCTGTATGCCATATCAGTCTGTTGGAGATGACCGGCGGCAGCAAGGTTCGCTGCCCATACTGCGCTGCAACCGGAGAGCTTGCGATAGAGAATGGAAAGATCAGGATCCGGTGGGCAGACGATATCATGGAGCATAACCGCTTTACTGTATGGGGAGAAAATGACCACCGCGGCGAGATCGGTGCAAGTCATAAACTTGCAGCTGAGAACAAAGACAGGATCAGGGAAAAAGCAAAAGAACTGGAAGATTTTGGCGGTATATTTATAAAGCCGGAAAGGTAGTAAATTATGTTGGATAAATCATTTTTACAAGGCGCATATGATCTTCACATCCACACTGGCCCGTCTGTGGCAAACCGGCTTGTGGATGCGGGAGATATGATGAAAGCAGCGATGGAAGTTGGATACAAAGGATTTCTGGTGAAAGATCATTATGTCCCTTCCGCCCACGGATGTCTCCTCGTGGAAAAGTTCCTGGGAGATGGTTCGTGCAAAGCATTCAGCTCCATTGCCTGCAATAATTCCATCGGGGGATTCAATCTGGAAGCTGTGGATGCTGCCTACAATATGGGAACCCGAATGGTTTATATGCCCACAGTCTCTTCCCGTCTTCATATAGATGGGCATAAAGGTAAGAAGTTTACCGGATCCGGAAATATGGTGACAGTAGCTATGGAAGAGCCCATCGATGTGCTGGGAACGGATGGGAAAGTGGTCCCGGAATGTCTGGAGATTCTGAAATATGCGGCAGAGAAGGGTGATATTACCATCTCCACAGGACATATTTCGTGGCAGGAAAGTGACGTGCTGATCCCGGCGGCTTTGGAACTGGGCGTTAAGAATATCGTTGTCAATCATCCCAGTTTTCAGATCAACGCCCCCTTAGATGTCATTGCCAGATGGGCAAAAATGGGTGCCTGGATCGAAAAGACTGCCTGTGAATTCGGACAGGTGATCTGGGATGATGATACCCGTTTTAATTCAATATATATCTGGAACCGGTATCTGGACGCCGGTGTACCTTTAGAGCAAATGTTCGTGGATACCGATTTCGGGCAGTCAATCTCACCTCATCCGGTGGATGGCTATCTGAAATATTTGAATCTGTTAAATGATTGGCTTGGTTTTGATGAGAAAGTACTGACTATGCTGTGCAAGGAAAACCCTGCTAAGATCATGAATCAGGAATGATCAATATAGAAGGAGGATTATTATCATGTCAGAAGAAAAATATGTACCGCAGAAACCCGTCTTATACGATCTGAAAGAACACAAATTTATGGAAGGCAAGCAAAATGGCCGTATGCAAGTGATCCAGGCTTCGGAAAATGTGACTCTGCAGTGGTGCCAGATCCGTCAGCCTCATGAAGTGGGACTTCACAGACATGAATATGAGCAGATTGTTTTTGTACCGGAAGGAAAATGTAAATTCTGGTGTGACGGTATCGATTATGAACTGGATGCAGGCTGCTTTATGGTGATCCCACCCAATGCGGAACATGGCATTGAAGCAGAAGGCAATATGTATGTCATAGATTTTGATATCTTTACCCCGAAGCGTTCCGACCGCAAGCAGACCCCGCGTATCTGCGATCTTGGGCACAAAAACTGGGACAAGGGAATCACCGATGAGGTGACAGAGGAGTAATACAGCATGATGAAGAATCCATTTGAACTGAAAGCAAGATTAATGGCCGGAGAGGCGGTATTCGGTACATTTCTGAAAAGTGATGATCCGAATGTTGCAGAGATCCTGGGATACAGCGGATTTGATTTTGCCATCATAGACGGAGAGCACAGCGCTTTTCATTTCAAGAGCATTGAAGATGTGATCCGGGGATGCCAGGTCAGCGGTCTTGCCAGTATCGTAAGGACCAATGGCCCGGATCCGAATTACGTGCATCATGCCCTGGAAAGCGGTGCCATTGGTGTTCAGATACCAAGCATCACCAGCGTGCAGGATGCCGCCGACTGTATTGAAGAAGCAGCTCTGTTCCCAGCCGGAAAGAGAAGTCCGAACCCGGCTGTCAGGGCAGGTCATTTCACCTTGTGGTCAGAGGAAAAGCCATACATGCAGACGATCAAAGAAGGAACACTGCGGGTGGTGCAGGTGGAATGCCTGGAAATGGCTGACAAAGTGGAGGAACTTTGTCAGATTCCTGAAATCGATGTGTTGTTTGTAGGCCCCGGAGATCTGAGCCTTTCCATGGGAAAGCCCGGAAAACTGACAGATCCGGAAGTGGAAGAAAAGATCGCCGATATCGTAAGAAGAGGTTTGGCCGGCGGCAAGATCATGGGCATGCTCTGTGGGAGTCCGCAGGCCATGAAAAAATATTACGATCTGGGGGTACGCTATCTTGCGTATTCCAATGACAGGGGTATTCTGGCAAAAGCATGTAAACAGGTGAATGAAGAGATCTTTGCGCCGTTACGAAACTGAGCAGGAGAAGGTATGGGAAAAATATCACACCATAAAATAGCATCCAGAAAAGAAGCAATTGCCCATTTTTCTTCCGGTATGTCGCTTCTGGCCGGCGGTTTTGGGCCTGCCGGGTTTCCAACCATGCTGTATGAGTGGCTGTATGAAACAGACTGCCGGGACCTGACGGTGATCACCTCGGGCGTGGCGCCTGCTTCTGCTCCCTTTAATATCGGGTTTTCCAGATTACTGGAAGAAAGAAGGATCAAGTGCCTGAGATTGACTCATGCTGCTAATAATCCTCTGGTGGGGCAGCTGGCTAATGAAGGAGCGATGGAGGTAGAAGCTATGCCCCAGGGCACTTACGTGGAGCGGGTCAGGGCAGGCGCTTACGGACTGGGAGGCGTTCTGACCCCGACAGGAGTCGGCACGGTGGTTGCGCAGGGCAAACAGGTCCTTCGGATCAATGATAGGGATTACCTTCTGGAACTTCCCATTCGGGCAGATGTGGCGATCCTGCGGGCGGAAAAAGCGGATCCCTTTGGCAATCTGATGTTTTCCTATAACAGCCGCAATTATAATACAGTGATCCCCGGCGCGGCGGATTATACGATTGTGGAAGTACCGGAAGAAGGGATCGTACAGATCGGTGAAATGAAAGATTGTGAGATCATGGTTCCCGGGGTTTTTGTGGATATGATTGTCCCTGTTCCCAAAGGAGAAGCGTACTATGACCGATAAAAGACATTTTATTGCGAAAAATGTTGTCCCCCTTCTGAAAAAGGGAGATCTGGTGAACCTCGGAGCAGGGATCCCGTTCCTGATCACGGAATATATCGATCAGGACAGTGAGATCATGATCCAGTCTGAATGCGGTACCATAGGGGCAGGCCCCAAGGTGACCGATCCGGATAAGATCATTCGGACACTGATCGCGCCGGATACGTCCTATGCTTCCCTGAAAGAGGATGGCTTATGCTTTGACAGCCAGACGGCTTTTGGTATGATCCGGGGAGGTTTTATCGACGTCACCATCCTGGGAGCCATGCAGGTTGACCGCCATGGCAGTATGGCCAACTGGGATGTGCCAGGGAAAGCCCTTAAAGGGATGGGCGGTGCTATGGATCTGTGTATCGGCGCCAGATGCGTGATCGTGGCTATGGAGCACTGCGCCAGAGATGGAAGATCCAAGATCATGGAGGAATGCACCTATCCGCTGACCTGCAAAGAGGAAGTGAACTATATCGTGACTGAGTACTGTGTGTTGGAAACGGTGCCGGAAGGATTGAAACTGATCAAACTGGCAAAAGGGTATTCTGCGCAGGATGTGCAGAATATCACAGATTGTCAGCTGATCATTCCGGAGGAGATACCGGAAATGGAAGATGAGTGGCAGGTATGCTGACAGTATTATTTATGATCAATGTGATCGTGGGCGGGATCATTCTGACCAGAGGGATCAGTATCATGAAAAAGAAGAATCCCGATGATCTGACTGGAACCGTAAAGGATCATGTTAGTAGGATCGAGGAATATACAGAAAAAGTGGGAAAAATAGAGACTGGATTTGGAGCAATCCTGCTGGTCCTGGCAGGACTGATGCTTGGAGCCGGATCATCTGTTTCCCTGCTGATTGGAGATATTATTCTGGTCTTTGTTATGGCAGCAGCTTTTTATCTCCTGAAAAAGAAATATATGGATCTATAAAACAACGAAAGGCGGACAGATATGCCTAATATGAATAATAAAGTAATCCTGACAGTTGCTTCTACCGGTTCCTCCACGACCCGTGCTCAGGCGCGGAATCTTCCTATGACGCCGAAGGAGATCTCTGAGGATGCGTATGAATGCTGGAAGGCCGGAGCCAGCGTGCTCCATTTACATGTGCGGGATGATCAGGGAAAAGCCTGCATGTCCTATGAGAAATTCAAGGAAGCGATCGAACGGATCCGGGATAAGTGTGACATTGTGATCAATATGACAACAGCAGGAGGATTCGGCGTATCGAATGAGGACCGGATCAAACCGTTGGATTTGCTGCCCGATATGGCCACTCTGGATATGGGATCTATGAATGTAGCAGGAGATTTTGTATTCCATAACAGCCTGCAGTTTCTGGAAGACGGCGCCCGCAGGATGCAGGAATTGCATATCAAACCAGAACTGGAAGTGATGGATCTGTCCATGATCTATACTGCCTTAAGATTCATTGAGAAAGGGTATATCGATGGGCCTGCTCATTTTCAGTTTGTCCTCGGCATGCACAATGGCATGCCGGCAACGGTGGATAATCTAGTCCTGATGAAAAATCTGCTTCCGGAAGATGCTTCCTGGTCGGCTTTCGGGATCGGAGGAAGAGGCCACCTTCCCATTCTTCTGGGCACACTGGCATTGGGTGGAAATATACGTGTGGGTTTTGAGGATAACATCTATCTGGATGCCGGGGTAAAAGCACAAAAGAATGTGGATTTTGTGGAACGGAGCAGGAAATTCATCGAACTTTCCAATCGGGCGATCGCTACACCGGCAGAGGTAAGGGAACATTTCCATCTTCGGTCATATTAACTCCATATTGTTCAAAAGTGCCCAGTTGGCGAAGAAGAGCACATATGTATACACAGGAATACCGTGACTTTGGAAAATCTCATATCTATAATCAAAATAACAGAAATAATACGTTAATTATCACACTGGAAACAGCAGAAGGAGGAAGGTATTTATGTATGATCTTTTCATAAAAGGCGGTCTTGTTTATACCGAGCAGGGCTTCTATCCGATGAACATTGTTGTGAAAGGAGAACGGATCGCCGGGTTGATCTGTCCGAATCAGGAAGTAGAAGCGGAAAAAGTGATCGATGCCACAGGAATGCATGTATTTCCCGGATTTATCGATGTACATTGCCATTTAAGAGAGCCCGGGTTTACTCATAAGGAAGACTTTTATCACGGATCCCGTGCATTTGCACACAGCGGTATTACCATGATCTGCCCGCAGCCGAACCTGGATCCGGTGCCGCTGACACTGGATGCATATAAGCAGGAGATCGAAGCCGGTGAAGCCAATTCCGTGATCGATTTCAATCCTCCCGGATGTCCGCTGGGTGAAGATCCCAATGCAGTTCATGAAATGTCTGAATATGGTTCTGCCTGGTTCAAGCTGTTCCAGAAGAAAGCTCCGTATCCCTATAATACAGCGGCCGGAACACTGGATACCTACCGGATCTTCGAAGCTTTCAAGAAATGTGCAGCAGAAGGGAAATTCTGTTCTGTTCATCCGTTTGACCAGTATTTCTATGAGCACGCAGTGCAGAGCGTAGAAGATGACGGTCTTCCGATGAAGATGGAACATGTCCGTCCAAGGACCTATACCAATGAAGAGATGACTTCCGCAGCTTATCAGCTTTCCTTCCTGGCGGAAAATGCCGGCATGCCCTGGTATGCAATGCATGCATGGCATAAGGATTTCATCGAACTGGTAAGACGTGTCAAGGCAAGAGGCAATATGAAAGTGTTCTCCAGCCTTGAATATATGCCGGCGATCGAACCCTCTGATTATATCTGGTCCCAGACGACCCAGGAATGGCTTCTGTGCGCGCATGACAATCAGCCGGATATGGCTGCGATCTGGGAAGGCGTCAGGGACGGCACGATCGATGCCATCGGTTCCGACAATGCGCCTCACAGCGTAGAGGAATATCAGAAAGCCAATGACAATCCGAAGTTCTCCGCCGGATTCGGCAATGCAGACTACTTTGGCAATATGCTGATCTCTCACGCCATGGAAGGAGATTTCTCCCTGGAGAAACTGGCAGAGATCACATCCGTCAATGCGGCGAAAGCATTTGGCTTCTATCCGCGCAAGGGTTCCAATGTAGTAGGTTCCGATGCAGACTTCACGATCGTGGATACCAATTACAACTGGACTGTTTCCAAGGATGACAAGGTATACTGCAAGAATCAGTGTGTGCCTTATGTCGGAAGGGAAATGCACGGAAAGGCTATGTATACTGTCGTCAGAGGCAAAGTCATCATGGATCATGATGAAGTCGCGGATGCGCGCGGCTATGGCAAGTTTATCCGCCCGGAAGACTGCAGCCTGTAATGAATAATGAGGGCTGCCGCATGCTAACATGGAGATAAGCCCATTCTTCATCCGGCGGAGATGCTCCGCCGGATGAATCTGTCTGATGGTTTCGGTCAATTACTGTTTGCGGATCTGTTTCTCGGATAATTTCAGTTTACCGCAACACTATTCAGTAAAGTGGCTATTTCCCATTTCGGGAGTGTTTTCAGATGAATATATGGGAAAAACGTTTTATTTCCCATATAACCGTCCATTAGAACACCTTGCATGGGAAAACAAGCTTACTATTAGAAGTTTTCCCATATTTCTTTAAAAACACAGGGATAGAATGGGAAATCAATCTTTTTTCCCATATAACCACTGTTATTTACAGTTGATTATGGGAAAATGTTTTTACGGATCTGTTTCGGCGTTAGATCGTCTATAAATCAAGTTAATTCAGTAAACAGTTTAAGGTATCTAACTTGCCTGAACTGCATATTTAAAAAAACAATAAAAGGAGAAGCGTATGAGTACGATCGAAGAGAGAATCAGCCGGATCTTTACGGATGAGCACAGACTCCAGCTGTGGATGGATGTGGAAGCTGCCCTTGCGAAGTGCCAGGCGGAAATGGGGATCATCCCGCAGCAGGCTGCCAAGGATATTGCAGCAAAAGCAGATGTTGCCAATATTGACATGGAAGAATACCGGAAAAAATATATCGAGGCAAAACAGCCGCTGGTGCCGCTTCTAGGGCTTTACCGCAGGGCGATAGGCGCTTCCGGGGAATACCTGCATGTGGGCGCAACCACTCATGATATCGTGGATATGGCAAAAATGGTTTCCCTGAAGGAACTGTGGGAGATCACGACCGAGGTACTGAAGGATCTGGAATGCCGTATCGTGAAAATGGCAGAAGATCATGCGGATACCGTTATGGCGGGAAGAACCCATAACATTCAGGCGCTCCCCATCACATTCGGGTGGAAGGCAGCTGTATGGGCCGATGAGATCCATCGGGATATCGAACGGCTGGAGACTTCCAAAGATCGTATTTTTGTTGGCACATTCAGCGGAGCAGCCGGCACCATGGCATCCTTTGAAGGCAGAGGCAAGGAACTGGAAGCGAAGATCTCAGAAGAGCTGGGTCTTAAGGCGCCTGCTTTTTCCTGGCATGCAGCAAGAGACCGGATCGCGGAAGCTGCCTGCACATTGGCGATCATCGGAGGGACGATGGGCAGGATCGCGCAGGAAGTGTATCTTCTGATGGGAACGGAGGTCCGGGAACTGGCAGAAGGATTCCGGGAAGGGATCGTCGGATCTTCTACCATGCCGCACAAGATCAACCCCATCAACTGCCAGCATATCATCGGCGATGCCAGGTTCCTTCGTTATGATGCCGCTCACTGCATTGAATGTATGGCGATCGATCATGAGCACAACCTGGTCCATTTCAATGATGAGCGGACAACCCTGGAGCATATGGGACTTACCATGGCAGATCTTCTGGACCGCAGCATGGAAATGATCAGCACTTTGTATGTAGATAAGGAGCGCATGCGTAAGAACCTGGATATCCTGCAGGGAGCGATGCAGTCTGAGCACGTTATGCTGGAGCTGGGCAAAAAGATCGGTAAAATGTCCGCAAAGGATGTCATTACAGAGCTGGCCACAAAAGCAGTGCGGGAAGATATCCCCCTGGCGCAGCTCCTGAAAGCAGATGAGAGAGTAAACTGTCAGTTTACGGAGGAAGAGATCGACAACCTTCTGGATCCGGTGGCTTATGCCGGATCGGCAGCAGATCTTGCAAGAGAGTATGTGCAGATGAGCCGTAAAGGGTACTGATCTTTCGCAGACCATACGGATTGACAGAAAGAAAAAATCTATATATAAATAGTAGGTAGGTTTAGGAAATCTGTAAAAGATCCGATGATCTGTGGGAAAGGAAACGTTATGGCTGACTCGATTGTCGAACTGAAACAGAAATATTTCTTTATGGAAACTGTTACAGATGCCGTCTTTCATGTCCTTTATGAAGCGATTGAAAAAGGCATCCTGAAACCAGGCGACAGAATCCTGGAGGTGGAGGTGGCCAATACCCTGGAGGTGAGCCGTACCCCTGTCCGGGAGGCAACCCGTCAGCTGGTGGCGGAAGGACTGGCGGTCTATTCTTCCCACGGAAGTATCTGCGTACGGGAATTCACCCTGAAAGAGATCTATGATTATATCCAGGCCATGGAACTGCTCCGCAATATCACTACCAAAGAGGCGGCAGAGAGGATCAGCCGGATCGACCTCAGCCGGCTGAAAAAGATCATCGAAGAGATCGATTCACTGCCCGGGAAATACCCTGACCCGGATGAATGCGCATCGGAGAGGTTCAAGCTGGACGAGAAATTCCATCAATATATCTGCGTTGCCGCAGACAATCATTATCTGATCGAGTGCTATGACCGGCTGGATAAACTGATGAACGTGATCTTCAAGACCGTCAATCTGCAGGAAATGATGAAAGCCTACAGCAGGGAGGCCGACCAGGAACGCAAGGACATGTTCGATGCCCTTGTAAGGCACGATTCGGAAGAAGCACTGCGGATTTCACTGAAGCATTCGCAGAGAGTGTTTGACCGGCTGAAAAAAATATCAGAATAGAGACAGATAACGTATAAGAAGAAGGAATGGTTTCCGGGGTTCGGCGACCATTCCTTTTTTGTACAAGTATTATCAGATGTGATAAAGATATATTATCGGTGCGCAGCCCCAATGAGTCCGGTCAGGCTGTCCAGTTTTTCTCTTTCCATATATTCCTTAAGGTCTGCCAGGATACCGGGAACGATATCCGGCGTGGCAAAGTGCGCGCTTCCGATGCCTACGGCGCTGGCACCTGCCAGCATATATTCGATCACATCCCGCCAGGATGCGGCTCCGCCGCTGGCGATCAGGGGCACCTCCACTTCTTTGTACAGATTCCAGATCCGCAGCATGCCGAAAGGCAGTACAGCCGGTCCGCATGCCGGACCGATGGTATTGCCCAGTACCGGTTTTTTCGTCTTGATGTCGATCTTGATCCCCATCGGGGTACTGGTGGTAAAGATCGCGTCCACACCTGCATCGCTGACGGCTTTTCCGACTTCCAGATAGTTTTCGAAATTGGTATTGAATTTGTACAGGATCGGAAGATCTACGGAACTTTTGGCAGCATGGATCAATTCGGATGCTGCTTTTGCATCGCGGCTGAAGTAGCCGATCCCGTGGCTTGCATTGGGACAGGCAGCATTCAGTTCAATGGCTGCGATCCTGTTCCCGAACAGATCCTGGACCCGTTCGCATAATTCCACGTATTCTTCCACACAATCACCGGCCACACTGACGATCGCCTGATCCGGATCCAGCACGTTCAATGCCTTGGGAACCACGTTGGCAAAATAGTCGTCAGGCCCTTTGTTGGGAAGACCGACTGAACTGATGCATCCGGCGGTCACTTCGCAGATCCGGTCCGCAGGATTGCCGACCCTCGGAAGATAGGTGACCGTTTTCAGGCTCAGCCCACCGTATTGGGAGAGATCGGTATAAGGAGCCAGTTCATAGGCATGCCCTACGCATCCCGAACATCCGAACAGTGGATTGCGGAAAACTGCCCGTCCCAGTTTTGTCTCAAGGTTTTTCATGGAAAGCCACCTCCTTTGCATCAAATACAGGACCGTCACAGCAGGCCTTTTTATATTCCAGACCGTTTTCTGTATAGACTGCAACGACACATCCTTTACACAGATCGATCCCGCAGCCCATTCTGCGTTCCATAGAGACCTGGCAGAAGATATCTTTTTTTATACATTCCAGGGCAGTCTGCTCCAGAAGCCCTTCCGGCCCGCAGGAAAAGACATACTGCATACCTTCGATGGACTGTGGGAGCCTGTCGGCAATATCCTTTCTGTTTTCGGCAATGACTGCCGGGAACTGATCATTGTCGATCGCATCCAGAAGCTGTGCATCCCGACGGGGAGAAAAGAACAGCTGCACGTCATTTCCCTGTTTCTTCAGGCATTTCGCCAGATAATACAAAGGCGCCAGGCCAATTCCTCCGCCGACAAGAAGGCATTTGCCAGGTTCAGCCGGAAGAGAAAATCCCTGTCCCAGTGGTCCCAGGATATCAAGAACCTCTCCTTCAGCCAGAGAGAGCATATATTCAGTGCCTTTACCGACGGATCTTACCAGAAGGGAAATGGTCTCGCTGCCGTCGCAGTCGAAGATACTGACAGGTCTTCGAAGGAAGAATTCGGCGGACAGTTTTACTTCCACAAATTGTCCGGGCAAGGCTTTTTCAGCAATCTCCGGGCATCGGAAAACATATAAGGTATCTTTGCCGGTGATCACCTGTTTTTTGATCAGTTCTGCTTTCATGACTCTCCTTTCGTTTGTACAAGCCACATACTAATAAGTAAATAATCTGCCGCAGCCGCGGATCCGGTCTGTGATCCCGAGTTCACGCACAGATCCCCATAATCCGAACTGGTTGCTGGCCAGAACACATTTGCCGAGTGTCTGCTCCAACGGATCGATCATTTCCATGACATGAAGGCCGGAACAGCTAAGAAGCACTGCATCCGATCCCGGGACATCCGTGTCCAGGACCATCTGCATCACCTCTTCAGGGGAGACGCACAGGATCTGTCTGGGGCTGGAAAAAGAAAACCCTCCCACTGCTGCGATCGTAAACCCTGCTGCTTCCAGAAAGCCCTGTTCCACTTTGTTCAAGGCTGGAGAAGAAGGAGTGATCAAGGTGATCTTTTCTGCACCGACGGCATGAAGCGCTTTCAGCATGCAGCCTGCCGAGGTGATCACTTTTGTTCCTGTTTCCCGGCTGAGAAAGTCAGCTTTTGCCCGGTCCGCTTCCTCTCCTTCCAGAAAACTGCCGGCAGTGCTGCTCAGAAGAATGATATCACAGAAAGCATTTTCTGCCAGCATACGAACGGCTGCATCCGTGTATTGATTCATCTGCGCGATCCCTTCGGGAGTGGAACTGGAAAGAGGAGTACGAGTGGTCATAACTGCCACTCCTTCCGGACGGTACCGGTTAAAGTCCGCTTCCGTGGCATTTCCCGGGGCAGTCGCTACCAGCCCGATCCGTCCTCTGTATCCGTCTGTGAATCTGTCTCCCATTGCGTTCTCCTTTTTGAGTCAGGGTATTCAGAACCGGAACAGTCCTCCCAGTTCCGGGATATTGTCCTGTATTCCCAACAGCCGCAATGATCCCCACAATCCGCACTGGTTGCTGGTGATCACCGGCTTTCCAAGTTCTTCTTCCAAAGAACAGATGATCCCATCTACATGAAGTCCCGTGCAGCTGATGAACATGGCATCTGCCTCTTTGGTATCCGCTTCTCTGGCATACTGTGCCATGACCGAAGCGGGAACTTTAGGGGTGTTCTGGGATATTGTAAGAAGAGCACCGGAGATACTCAGTACTTCGATCCCGATCTCTTCCAGAAACCGTTTCTCCAGCTGATTGATCTCTGCGGAATAGGGAGTTACCACATGGAGCTTTTTGACATTCAGTGCCCGGACTGCCTGTTTGATGCAGGAACTGGTGGTCGTGCACCTGACGCCGGTCAATTCCTCCAGATGTGCGGTCAGCTCTTCATCAAAATTGCCGCCTTCCAGAAAGCTGCCTGCAGTACAGCTGAACAGGATCATATCCACCACGGAACTTTCTGCCAGCATCATGGCAGCCTGATCCACATAAGTCATCATTTTGGCGATCCCATCGTAGGAAATCCCGAACAGCGGTACCCGGGTGGTCAGCACGGCTACACCTTCCGGCTTGTAATGATTGAACTCCCACTCGGTGGAACTGCCGGGAGCAGGCGTGATGAGACCGATCCGGCCCCTGTTTCCGTCTACATATCCAAGTCCGCTTGTATCAAGCATTTGCCCTTCTCCTTCTGCAGATTTTCTTCTATAGATACAGTCATTATAGGCAGGGAAAAACAGGCAGCGCAAGTTATACATGCTAATAATCAGGTGGACTTTTGTATGCAAATGTATACTTTGCTTTTTGACTTATCGGCGGGTAGTATCAAAGTGTACAGTACGTAAAAAAGAGTTTGATAACTGTAAAAAAACTATATGTGGAAAGGAAGAAAAAGTATGAAGAATTTGAAAAAGATCGTTGCGATCTGTCTGGCACTTACCATGATCCTCGGCGTTATGACTGCATTTGCAGGGGAAGCCCAGGAGAAGCAGACCATCAAGATCGGTCTTGCAACCTGTTTCACAGGTGACGGTGCACGTGGAGCCAATACCCAGCTGTATGGTCTTCAGGTTGCGCTGGATGAGATCAATGAAAGCGGCTACAGCCAGTATTATGATTTTGAACTGATCACCGGCGATGATAAATATGATGCTACGGAAGCAGTTTCCGTTGCGAACAAGCTGGTCTATCAGGATGGTGTCAAGGCTGTGTTCGGACATCTGAATGCCGTTGTTACACTGGCCGGTATCAGTGTTTATGAAGAGGCACAGGTTCCCTGCTTTACTCCTTCCGGATCTTCCGAAAAGGTTGTTGACAGCGGTTATGAATATGTATACCTCTGCGTTCCGCAGGACAGGATCATGGCAGCTTCTCTGGTGAACTACCTGGTAAATGATCTTGGAAAGACCAAACTTGGTATGATGTACTGCAACAATGACCAGGGACAGTCCGGCTATGAATTCTGTAAGAGAGCTCTGGACGCTCTTGGAATGGAATTTGCAGATGCCCAGACCTATGTGGTCGGCGACAGCGATTATACAGGACAGTTCCTCAGCATGAAGAGCAAAGAGGTTGACTGCGTGATCATCTGGGGCGGTGAAGTAACACAGCGTGCTACCATGATGGATCAGATCAAGCAGCTGATCGGTACAGAAACCGTGGTCGGCGGTGATGGAAACTTCTCCAACGCTTCCTTCATCGAAGCTACCACACCGGAACAGCGCGCAGGCGTTATCTATCCGGTTGCATGGTCTTCCGCATTTACAGATGAAAGATCCGTGAAATACATCGAAGAGTTCAAGGAGATCGATGATCAGCATATGGCACCCGGCGCGGTGACCGTTCGTCAGTACGACGGTATGTACCTGCTGGCAACTGCCCTGAACAACATGGGACCGTATGATGTCAATGCATCCGATTTCACAGTGAAGTTAAATGAAGCCATCAAGGCATCTTCTGTGGAAGGCCTTCAGGGAACCCTGACTCCGGCTGAAAATGGCGAGTGCCTGGACAAGTCCTACATTGTCTGCTACAACGCTGAAGGCGTGGAAGAACTGATCAAATAATCCGGCAACTAAACAGCTTGTCAATGATATGCCTGCAGGGAAACCTGCAGGCATAATCAAAGGGAGAGGGATTTGATATGAGTATTTTGATTCAATGCCTGATCAGCGGTATATCCGTCGGTGCGATCTATGCCATTATCGCTCTGGCTTATACCATCCTGTTCGGAACTTTAAAAACAGCGAACTTCGCCATGGGCGATATCTATATGATCGGTATGTTCCTGGGCTTTACCTTCTATGTAACAGCTGCTCTGCCGTTTGTTATCGCCCTGATTCTTTCCATTATTATTACAGTGATCGTCCTGCTGCTCCTGGAACGCGGGATCTTCCGGCCGATCCTGAAGGTATCTTCTCTATATTTGTTTATTACGACGATCGGTATGGCAACGTTTCTCCGGAACGCAGCACAGTTGGTGTTCGGTACGGAAGCCCACACTTTCCCGGCGCTTTTCGGAAGCACACCGATCAAGATCACAGAAAATATCAGCATTATGCCCCAGAATCTGATCATTATCGGGGTTGCTGTGATATTAGTTGCCGCTTTATTTATCTTCATGAAAAAGACCAAGACCGGCCTCGCCATGTCTTCGGTTTCCATGAATGCTTTCGCGGCGTCTCTTATGGGCGTCAATTACAGTAAGATCACGGTGATCACCTATGCGATCGCGGCGGCTCTTGCTTCCATCGCCGGCGTTTTCACCGCACCGATCTACACGGTGACCACGACCGTCGGCGCCAGCATCGGCCTGAAAGCATTGATCGCAGCGGTAATGGGCGGATTCGGCAATTCAGCAGGTGCGATCCTGGGAGGTGTTCTTCTGGGTCTGATAGAGACTCTGGGCGCTACTTATATCTCTTCGGCATATAAGGACGCTTTCGCGTTTATCTTCCTGATCATTATCCTCTTCGTACGGCCGCAGGGTATCCTGGGACGCAAGAGCATATTCAAGGTATAAGGAGGGAAATGCGATGCGTGATATGATCAAATCCGTAAAATTAAGAACGAAAATTATCATAGTGATCGTTATCCTGGCTTCCATCATTGTTCCGGTCATCATGCGGGATAACCGATACTATATGAATATATTTATCAATCTGGCCATCTATGTAATCCTGGGTTCCTCCATGAATCTGCTGATCGGGTACTCCGGGCAAATCTCCCTCGGAACCGCCGGCTTCTACGGCATCGGTGCCTACACTTCGGTTCTTCTGGTGATGAACCTGGGAGTTCCGTTTCCGATTGCGCTGATCGCGGCCGTTGTGCTGTGCTTCCTGGTCGGCTTTATCCTGGGGTTCCCGGCAACCAAGCTGAACTTCATTTTCCTGGGACTGTCTACGGCGGGAATCAATACGATCATCTATCTGATCATCAACAATTCCCAGTTCACCGGCGGAGCCTCCGGAATCACCGGGATCCGGCAGGTTCAGTGGTTCGGCCAGAACATGACTAAGCTGCAGTATTATCTGATGACACTGGCCTTTGTGCTGATCGTACTGTTCATCTGCTTCCGTCTGGTCAATTCCAAAACCGGCCGGGCACTGAAGGCCATCAAGGGCAATCAGATCGCGGCGGCAGCCATGGGAATCAATGTCAACCGGTACAAGCTGCTGATCTTCGCCATCACATCCGCCATGTGCGGACTGGCCGGCGTCCTGTATGCATTCAATATCCGCTATATCCAGGCGGAAGCATTTACTGTCAATAACATGTCCTTCAAGATTCTTACCATGGGAATCATCGGCGGAATGGGCGATCTGGGCGGCGGCGTGCTGGGATCTGTGATCGCCGGGCTTCTGCCGGAATTCTTACGGAATTTCAGCCGTTATGAGCTGACGATCTACGGCGCTCTGATCGTCGTGATCCTCAGGTTCATGCCACGGGGCATCATCTATCCGATTCAGCTGGGCCTGGATAAACTGGAAGCACTTTTCCGGAAAAACAAAAAACCGGCAGCGGATCAGGGAAAGGAGGCGTAAGGTATGGGAACGATATTGCAGACAGAGAAAGCGACCATGCAGTTCGGCGGCCTCATCGCTGTGGACAGTGTGGACATGAATGTGGCAGAGGGCAGCGTCCACGGACTTCTGGGACCGAACGGTGCCGGAAAGACCACCCTGTTTAACATGATCTCCGGTATTTATACACCCACCTCCGGTTCCATAATCTACAAGGGACAGTCCATCGGAAATCTGAAATCCCATGAGGTTGCGGCCCTGGGGATCGGCCGGACCTTCCAGAACATTCTGCTGTTCGACGATCTGTCGACAAAGGAAAATGTTATGATCGGGCGGCACCTGAAAACCAGACAGTCCCTGGTGGAGACGATCCTGTGTACCCCGAAGGCATTCCGGGAAGAACGGGGTTCGGAAGAGAAGGCCCTGGAACTGCTGGATTACGTGGGATTAAAGGAAACGGCGAACCAGAAGGCCGGAAGCCTGCCCTACGGCAAAAAGCGCCTTCTGGAGATTGCCCGGGCCCTGGCCCTGGATCCGTCCATGCTGCTTCTGGATGAGCCCGCCGCCGGAATGAACCCTTCGGAAAGCGAAGAACTGGTGGAGATCATCCGCAAGATCAAAAGCGACGGCATCACCATACTGATCGTTGAACACAATATGCGGGTTGCCATGGGCATTTCCGACATGGTGACCGTACTGGATCATGGACAGAAGATCGCGGAGGGGATTCCCCAGGATGTCCAGCATGATCCGGTGGTGATCGAAGCCTATCTCGGGAAAGGAGGCGTGCGGCAATGAGTGTGATCCTGAAAGTGGATAATGTAAAGGCCCATTACGGAAGTATTGAAGCGCTGAAGGGGGTTTCCCTGGAAGTGCAGGAGGGCGAGATCGTGACTGTAATCGGCGCCAACGGTGCCGGCAAATCGACCCTGATGAAATGCATTGCCGGGGTCATGCCGAAATCTGACGGAACGATCAGCTACCATGGCACGGACATCACCCGCACCGGTTCCGATAAAATCGTGAAAATGGGCATTGCCCTGGTCCCGGAAGGCCGGCAGATCTTCAGTGAGCTGAGTGTCATGGAGAATCTGAAAATGGGAGCCTATACCCGTTCCCGGAAGGAGGATCTGAGCAGCGACTATGATCTGATCTTCGGGATATTCCCCCGGCTGAAGGAACGTCTTTCCCAGAAGGGAGGAAGCCTTTCCGGCGGAGAACAGCAGATGCTGGCAGTGGGCCGGGCCCTGATGTCCAGACCGAAACTTCTCCTGATCGATGAGCTTTCCATGGGTCTTGCTCCGGTGCTGGTGGAATCTTTGTTTGAGGCAATTGCCAATATCAATAAAAGCGGAACCACGATCCTTCTGGTGGAGCAGGATGCCAATCTGGCCCTTCAGTTTTCGGACAGAGCCTATGTGATTGAAACAGGAACGGTGGCTCTCAGCGGCTCCTCAAAGGAACTTGCAAATGACGACAAGGTTCGGGAAATCTACCTCGGAGGATGATATGAGTACATTACAGCAAAGGATTGGCAGCATTGTGTTTCGAAGCCCCGTAACCGTGGGGGCCGGCCCGCTGACCGGCAGACTGGATCTTCTGAAAAAAGCGGCAGACTGCGGGGCAGGTGCGGTGAGCATCAAACAGACACCCTTTTCCCAGCCCCGGCCCGGAGTGCGGAAAATGTACGCCGAACGGGGCGGATATTTCTTCAATCCCAGCGATACCAGACTGGATTACCGGGAAACCGTCGATATGGTAAAAGCCATTAAGGACACTACGGATATGGCGGTCCTTGTCAATATTCTCGGGGACGGAGCCAATGTGGACAGCTGGATCTTCCTGGCGGATCTGATGGAACAGGCAGGCGCGGACGGCGTAGAACTTAATTTTGCCTGCCCGAATCCTCCGGACAAGCTGGGAAATAACGGGGGCGGATATCAGTATGGCGCCTCCATCAGCCAGTATCCGGATCTGGCAGGAACCGTGATTTCCGGTCTGACCTCTGCGGTCCGGATCCCGGTGTGGGTGAAATTCTCCGGGGAGGGCACGGATACGGCAGCCCTCAGCAGAACTGCGCAGAAATCAGGCGCGGCCGGAATGGTGGCCTTCTGCAGTCCGCGGGGAGCATTTCCGATTGATATCTATCAGGGCGGCCGGCCGAAAATGGCGGCTATGCAGGAATGCAGCTTCGGCGGGATCAACGGACCCGGGATCCGCAAGCCCTCCCAGAGGATCGTGGCGGAAGCATATAAGGCGGCGCCCTCCCTTCCGATCATCGGGGGAGGCGGAATCAGCAAACCGGAGCATGCGATCGAAACGATCATGTTCGGTGCGGATCTGATTTTTATGCACACGCAGATCATGCTGGAGGGATTTGAGATCATTCCGAAGTTCAATGACTTCCTGCTCCGGTTCATGGAGGAGCAGGGCTATGATACGATCTCTCAGATGAAGGGACTGGCGCTTAAGCATGAGATCCCGGCAAATGAACTGGATTATACCATCGGACCTCCCGCGCAGGTGGATACAGAACGGTGTGTCGGCTGCGGGACCTGTGCAAAGATCGCGTTCTGCCGTTCCATTACTCTGGAGGACGGAAAGGCGAAGGTGGATCCCGCCCTCTGTGAATGCTGCGGCCTGTGCGCGTCCCTGTGTCCGAAGCAGGCGATCCGTTTTTAGAAGATCTTCTTAAGAAGATCATTGGAATATCAGTATTTTGAATTATAAAGGAGTTTTTCTATGACAGTAGCAGAAGAAAGCCTGAAATTGCATGCAGAGAAACGGGGGAAGATCGAGGTGATCTCCCGTGTGCCGGTGAAGGGCAAGGAGGATCTGTCCCTGGCCTATACGCCGGGGGTTGCCCAGCCCTGCCTGGAGATCCAGAAGGACCTGTCGAAATCCTACGAGCTGACCCGGCGGTGGAACCTGTGCGCGGTCATCACGGACGGGACCGCGGTCCTGGGCCTGGGGGATATCGGCCCGGAGGCGGGCATGCCTGTCATGGAGGGCAAATGCGTCCTCTTCAAGGAGTTCGGCGGCGTGGACGCCTTCCCCTTATGCATCCGGACGAAGGACGTGGAGGAGTTCGTGAACACGGTATACCTGATCTCGGGGAGCTTCGGGGGAATCAACCTGGAGGACATCTCCGCCCCGCGGTGCTTTGAGATCGAGGAGAAGCTGAAGGAGAGGTGCGACATCCCGGTGTTCCATGACGACCAGCACGGGACGGCGGTGATCACCCTTGCGGGGCTGATGAACGCCCTGAAGGTGGTGGGGAAGAAGAAGGAGGAGATCCGGATCGCCGTGAGCGGGGCGGGAGCCGCCGCCACCGCCATCACGAAGCTCCTGGTGAACTACGGGGTGAAGGACATCACCATGTGTGACCGTTCCGGGGCGATCTATGAAGGCCGGGAAGGGCTGAACAGCGCGAAGGCGGCGATGGCGGGGATCACCAACCCGGAGAAGCGGCGGGGGCCGCTGTCAGAGATCGTGAAGGGCGCGGACGTATTCATCGGAGTCTCCGCCCCGGGGATGCTGACGAAGGAGATGGTGGAAACGATGGCAAAGGACGCGATCGTATTTGCCTGTGCGAACCCGACGCCGGAGATCTTCCCGGAGGAGGCGAAGGAAGGGGGAGCGCGGGTGGTCGCGACGGGACGGTCGGATTTCCCGAACCAGATCAACAATGTGCTGGCGTTCCCGGGGATCTTCCGCGGCGCCTTTGATGTGAGGGCGAGCAAGATCAACGAGGAGATGAAGATCGCGGCGGCGAACGCGCTGGCAGGCCTGATCCATGAAGAAGAACTGAGCGAGGATTATATTATCCCGGCGGCCTTTGACCCGCGGGTGGGAAAGGCCGTGGCGGAAGCGGTGGCGCAGGCTGCCCGGGAGAGCGGCGTGGCCCGGATCTGAGGGGCGGAGCTCCGAAAAGAGGGCAGTGCTGCACAAAAATGGCGGCTGCGTTTGAAAAACACGGATAGAATGACACAAAAAGTTCGGTTACGTTTGGCAGGATCAAACGTAACCGAAAAAAATGCGCAGAAACAGCCGGAGATGTCAAACGTAACCGAAAAAAACGTGCAGAAACGGCCGGCGGTGCGAAGACATTGTTTCCGGTTCTCAGGAATCCAATGTATCCCGGGGATTTTGCGAAATCCAATTGATATTGACATGTCGATATGCTACTATATCTTGTGGTGTAGTTTGTAAGCAGGCCGGTTTATGTAGTGGTCTGTAAAGAAGCCGTTGCGAGGAATTCAATGTCATATGTTGCTCTTTACAGAAAATTCAGACCGCAGACCTTTGACCAGTTAAAAGGTCAGGAGCATGTGGTCAGAGCCCTGAAAAATCAGTTAAAGGCTGACCGGATCGGTCATGCGTATCTGTTTACAGGGACACGGGGAACCGGCAAGACCTCGGCGGCCAAATTGTTTGCCAAGGCAGTCAACTGTCTGCATCTGAAGGAAGGAGAGCCCTGCAATGAATGCGAGAACTGCAGGGCCATTAATGCAGGCAGCTTTGTCGATGTGGCGGAGGTGGATGCGGCTTCCAACAATGGCGTGGATGATATCCGCAGGATCATTGAAGAAGTCCGCTATACGCCGGTCCGGGGAAGATACAAAGTATACATCATTGATGAAGCCCATATGATTACGGGCCAGGCATTCAATGCGTTTTTAAAGACGCTGGAGGAGCCCCCTGCCTATGCGGTATTCATCATGGCGACCACGGAGCCTCATAAACTGCCGATCACGATTCTGTCCAGATGCCAGCGATATGATTTCAAACGGATCAGCCAGGATGAGATCGCGGGAAACCTGAACTATATTGCTGACAGGGAGGGGATCAGCGCCGACGGAAAGGCACTTCGTTATATCGCCAGGGCAGGAGACGGGTCCATGAGAGATTCCATCAGCCTGCTGGATAAATGCATTGCATTCAACCTCGGAGAGACGCTCACCTATGAGACAGTTCTGGACACTCTGGGAACCGTGGATACAGAGGTTTTTTCCGGATTGTTCCGGTTTGTATATTCCGGTGATGCAGCCGGAGCTTTGCAGGTGATTGACCGGGCAGCAGGCGAAGGAAGGGATCTTACCCAGTTTGCGACCGACCTGATCTGGTATGTCAGGAACATTCTGATGACAAAGGCTGCGGGGATCCGGGATCCGGAGATCCTGGGAATCTCATCCGAGAATATGGAACAGCTGGTCAGGGATGCGCAGATCGCGGAAGAACCGGTGCTGATGCGGTATATCCGGATTCTTTCGGAACTTCTGGGTCAGATCCGGTATGCTTCGGAGAAACAGGTGCTTCTGGAAGTCGGGATCATCAAACTGGCAAAACCGGAAATGGAAACCGATACGGCCAGCCTGGCAGACAGGATCCGGCATCTGGAACAGGAGCTGAGATCCGGACAGTTTCAGCCGGCCAGGCCCGCAAAGGCGCCTGGAGGAAACGGCGGAATTCCCTGGAATGACCTGCAGGAGCCCTATTTCCCACAGGAAGATCCGGCTTTTCAGAATATTCCCCAGGAGCCCTTCTGGGCAAATGCACCGGAGCCTCCCGCTTATCAGAGCATTCCGGCGGAACCAATCCGGCAGACAGCGCCGGCGGGACCCGGCAATCAGAGTATTCCGGCGGAACCGGCCCGGCAGACAGCGCCGGCGGGATCCGGTTACCAGAGCGTTCCGACTGCACCGGCCGCCCCGGCAGATGCTTCCGGACTGTGGGAACAGATAGTCCGATCCTGCAGCAATCCCAGAATCCGGATCGCTCTCGGAAAGTGTTCGGCGGATTTTCCGGAGGACAGTGTGGTACGGGTTTATGCCCCCAATATAGTAGTACTGAAACAGATCAAGGAAGATACGGAACTGGAGATTCTCCGCAGGACGGCTTCGGAAACCATGGGAAAGGACATGACAGTCCAGGTGGTTCTGGCCGGGCCGGATACGGCGCCCTCCGATATGGGCAATGCGTTTCCGGAGGATCTTCTCGGAAACATCAATATAAACATAGGAACGGAGGAATGGTAAATTGGGCAAAGGACGCGGCGGATACGGCGGAGGAATGCCGGCAAATATGAATAACCTGCTGAAACAGGCACAGAAAATGCAGAAGCAGATGGAAGATGCCCAGGCTTCTCTGGAGACGGAAGAGGCAACTGCCACTGCAGGCGGCGGTGCCGTGGAAGTGACGGTTTCAGGCAAGAAGGAAGTCACGAAGATCGTGATCGATAAAGAAGTGGTGGATCCTGATGATGTGGAAATGCTGCAGGATCTGATTATGGCAGCTGTCAATGAGGCACTCCGTAAAATGGATGAACTCTCAAGCCAGAGAATGAGTGCGATCACCGGAGGATTCGGCGGCGGATTGTTCTGATGAATTATTACAGCGATCATTTTTCAAAACTGATAGGGGAATTATCAAAGCTTCCGGGGATCGGGGCCAAAACCGCCGCAAGACTGGCATTTCATATTCTGGAAATGCCGCTGGAACAGGCGGAGGAGCTGGCCGGTTCCATTCTGGAAGCAAAGAAAAATATCAAATACTGCCGGACCTGTTTTACGATCACGGATGAAGAGGAATGTCCGATCTGCAGGAGCCCGTTAAGGGATCACAGCACGATTATGGTCGTGGAGACCACCCGGGATCTGGCAGCCTATGAGAAGACCGGGCGGTATGAAGGGGTCTATCATGTCCTGCAGGGAGCGATTTCCCCGATGCAGGGGATCGGGCCCTCCGACATTCGCCTGAAAGAACTGGTGGAGCGGCTTCGCGGTGACGTGAAGGAGGTCATTATCGCAACCAATTCCAGCCTTGAGGGAGAAACCACCGCCATGTACATCAGCAAGCTGGTGAAACCGGCGGGGATCAAAGTCTCCCGGATCGCAAGCGGAGTTCCGGTGGGCGGAGACCTGGAGTGCATCGACGAGGTAACACTGTTAAGAGCCCTGGAAGGCAGAACAGAGATTTAATAATTGATATTAAAAAGGATTAGAGTGGCGTAACATGGATAAGGTCGAATACAGGGAACTAATCAGAAATATAAAAAACAAATACCTGCAGAAAGATTACGAAGGAGTCATCGAAGTATCAGATCAGCTGGAAGTCGAGAAGATCCGGGAAAACAGCATTCTGGAGATTATCGCCAAAGCCTATGAAGCGCTTGGACGCAGTGATCTGGCACGGGATGTGCTCCTTGTTGCATATAAAAGAACGCCGACAGGAAAGCGGATCGCTTACAATCTGTCCCTCCTGTGCATTAAACTGAATGATCTGGACAGTGCGGTCATGTTCTATGAAGATTTCTGCAAAATGGCGCCCAAGGACAGCCAGCGGCTTCTTCTGAAATATGAGATCGGCAAGGCAGGCGGAGTTCCGATCTCCGATCTTGCCAATGTTCTGGAGAGTTATAATTCCAGAGAAATGGATGATAAATGGGAATATGAGCTGGCCAGGCTGTATCACGAAATGGGAGACGACGAGAAGTGCGCCGCTGTCTGCGATCAGATCATCCTGTGGTATGCCAACGGGGATTATGAGAAAAAGGCCCTGGAACTGAAAAATATGCATAAGGCCCTGACCCCCTCCCAGCAGGCGCGGTATGAAGAGATCATGAAAGATGTCCTCGCCATTCCGGGAGTCAATGAGACAGAGGAGCCGGAAGCCGAAGAACCGGAAGCTCAGGCGCCTGAGGCAGCGGATACCGAAACAGAAGTGCCGGAGTCTGAAATGACCGGAGGAGAAGAGACGGCGGAAACAGCGGAAGAACCGGTGGCTGAAGAAGCGCCTGTCGTGGTCCTTCCGGTGCCGGATTCCTTTACCGAGGATCGCGGAGACGAAGATGAAGAGAGCATGGAAGGACAGCTGTCTTTGTCAGCCATGTTCCAGGCATTCCGGAACCAGACCGTGGAAGACCGGGAAGAGATGAACCGGCTGGGTGAAGACCGGGCGGCACAGATCCTGGCTGAGGTCAACGACAGCCACGATTCTTCGGTTCTGGAGCAGTTTGAAAATGATACGGATGAAAATGAACCTGTGGAAGCAGTGATTGAGCCGGAGGTTCCGCTGCTGAACAGGGAAGATATTATTGAGCCCATCGACGACGGCGGAGAAGATCTGGGTGAACGGGCTGCGGAATTTGCTTTTGAAATGGAGAACGGAGAGATCCAGGAGGAAGAGCCCCTCCGGAAGGAACAGTCTGTGGATGCCACACAGTTTATTCCGGTGGAGCAGATTAATGCCCGGATTTCGGAAGAACTGAAAGAAGAGGAAGATCAGATTCCACCGACCGTGGTGGGGGAGACCGCTGTTTACGAAGAGATCGATCCGGGCAGTGCCGCAGGAAAGGTCGCCATCGGATCAGCGGCAGAGACCGGGGCGGAAGAAGAGCCGGCCGAAGAAGAGCCGGTTATCGAAAAAGAGACGGCCGCCGGAGAAGAGACGGCGGAAGAAGAGCTGGCCGCTGAAGCAGAAACAGCCGCCGGAGCAGAGACGGCGGAAGAGGAGCAAATCGAAGCAGCAGAGGCTCCGGCGGAGCCGGAGTTCCATCTGGATCTGATTTTCGGCAATTCTGTCATTCCTGAGCGCCGCAGAAAAACGCCGGCAGTTCCGGTAGAACCAATGGTTGTGGCGACAAGGGAAGAAAGGATTCCGGAGGAGCCGCCTGCAGAAGTTCCGGAGGAAACGGTCACGGAAGAACCAGTTGCCGAAGAGCTGATTTCCGAAGAGCCGGAGATCACGGAAGAGCCGGAGATCACGGAAGAGCCGGAGATCACGGAAGAGCCGGCGGCAGAAGAAGAGACCGTGGTTGTTGAAGAAGAAACTGTGGCGATCGAAGAAGAACCGGTGATCGAAGAAACTCCGGCTGCCGAAGAAGCTCTGGAGATCGGAGAAACGCCGGTTCCCGAAGAAGCACTGGTGGTCGAAGAAGAGCTGGCTGTTGAGGAACCGGAGATTACAGAAGAACCGGTAGTTTTCGAAGAGGAACCGGAAGAGCAGATCGTCGAAGTGTCTGAGGCGGTGGAGGAGTTCGTCTCCGCAGAGCCTGAAGTTGTGGAAGCGATCGTTTCTGAAGAAGAACCTGCTGTGGAGGAAGAACTGGTCATCGAAGAAGAATCAGTAATCGAAGAAGAACTGGAGACTACACAGGAGGCGGAGCTCGAAGAAGAACCTGCTGTGGAAGAAGAGCCGGAAGAAGATCTCTACCGGGCGCAGGAGGACGCGGTTCTCAATGGCGGCAAGCTGAATCTGAAGGCTGCATTCGGAAAGAAAGAGAAAAAAGAAAAAGTTAAAAAAGAGAAAAAAGAAAAAGGAAAGAAAGAAAAGAAAGCACCGAGCCGGACCGAACGGGTTCTCAGAACAGGAACCCGGAGACCGAAAGAAGAAGTTGAGGAAGAAAGATTCTCAGAAGAGGTT
>JAFUBX010000023.1 GCA_017459985.1 Parasporobacterium sp. | reverse complement strand
GTCCATGAGATGGCCCGCGACGAGGCAAGACATGGCAAGGCATTTAAGGGCCTGCTGGAGAGATATTTCGGCTAAGCTGAAAACCGCTTAAAACAAGGCTTTTTGAAGGAGTGGGAGAAATCCTGCTCCTTCTTTTTCTTTTCTTCAGGCTTGTACTTTTCTTGTCCTCCTGCTCCAAAAGCAGATCTGAAGAAGGAGGAAACACCCCAAAACTTGTACTTCATAAAACTTGTACTGTTTTGTGCGGTTAGTATATCAAAGAAACTGTCCACGAAACAAGCCTGATTCGACTTTTCATGAACATGATTGCATCTTTTTATCATCTCTGCTTCTGTTATAGAGAATATTCGCAGTGATCGTCATGGCTTTTGTATGGGAAACCAGCTGCAATCGTTCTGCCATTTCCTGACAGCCTTTACTGCAGAATTAATCTATTTGCAGCTACCGCTGGCTGGTGACGCAGTGAAATATCCTTCGGAAGGTATTTCAGCAAAAGCCTATAAATTCCATATACTACCTTCCATTTTCCGGACAAATCATCGGAAATCCGGAAGGTAAATTCTGAAAAAGCCTGTAAACTCCATACCAGGCCTTCCATAGTCCGCTGAAGTGCACCTTGAGTGAATAGCCTGATCCAGATGCCAGCGGCTTTGTATCCATTATTTTCCGGAAGTGACTCGTACCCCAAAAAGTGGACAACTGTCTTTAAATGTATCCGCTTATCGAAAATAGTGCCTGATTACGGATACAGAATGGGAACGATGTATTCTCTATTGAAGAATATTCTACGATTACGGATACATTCCGGGCTATTCTGTATTCTCTTTTCCAAAAACATGTTTGATTACGGATACAGGAGCAGGTTTCTGTATTCTAAAATCGATAAGAATAAACGATTACGGATACATTACAGTCAGAAGAGTCTGCCACAGCGAATTCCGGATTTGAGAGCATACAGATGCTTTTTTTCAGAAATACACGTACAGGAATTTGCGTAGTCTGAAGGCCTTTGGGTGATCAGCGGAATAATTGCCAATTACCATCCCTGCTCTGATTCGGAAAACAGGGATAGTAATTGGCAGTTTTTTTATATACAGTCCGAATTGCGAGGTAGAAGAGAGTCTGAACTGGACTATATATGAAATTATTGGAAAGTCTTATCCCTGTTTTCGCAAAAATGACAGGGATAGTAAATGACGATTATTTCCAGGATGGTCCAAATGGCAGGATGGAAGCAAGTATGAATGAAGTCAACGGCGTCATAGACTATACGGCACCTCCAACAGCAGGAAGGCACCCACCCAAGGTGCAGAAGATCCAAAATAACTTACTTACATGACTAATTTACAGATATCATCTAAAAAATGAAAATATACATGATGAATCACTCTGTTTTGTCATCTAAAAGTCGATGTTATCATTTTTTACATGAGTAATTCCGGAATACTGCAGGTGTACCATGCTCCATAAGCGGGAAAAGCAGAAAAACAGCGATGGCTTCAGTTTCCCAGAATGTCCATGGCTTCCCGGTAGGAGCGCAGCCTTTTCCGGGTCTCATCGGCAGACATATCCGCGAAGGTGCTTCCGAAACCGTAAATATAGTAGTTGGATTCTCCGTCATCCAGATGCTCCAGACATCTCTCCAGGTGTGACAGGAAGTTGCTATAGGACTGGGTCCTCTGCAGACTGCAGAAATCGTTATAATCCCACACATGAACCGGGGCTCCGTATATAGGTGTATGAGGTCTATGCAAATGTCTCTGCTTTGGCAAGAGCGTACTGAGCCGTGAAGTATTGAATTCAGCCTGTCCATGGGGTATACTCTTCCCGTAACTGCAAAAGGCCGCGGGATCTGCCGGAAGGCTGCCCGGGCTGTCATCAAGGAGGAAATCAGATGAAATACGAATGTCCCTGCGGATATGTTTATGACGAAGAAGCCGAAGGCGTAAAATGGGAAGATCTTCCGGAAGACTGGGAATGCCCTGTTTGCGGACTTGGCAAGGATTCTTTCACGGAGGCATAATTCACAGATCAGACGGTGTGAGAATCACCCGTGTGAAACAAAGAAAGGCTGCAGCCCGGATTGTTGTCGGTAAACTGACAATCATGGCTGCAGCCCTTTTTATTATTGTTTCCTGCCCTACTGATCCGCGCCGCAGGGAAGTGACGCTTCGATCAGGGCTCTGTCATTCCGCACCGCATCATAGAACCGGTATCCGCCGGCGAAGTTATAGCACTCAAATCCGTACCCCGCCAGGATCCTGCAGGCAATATAACTGCGAAGGCCGCTCTGGCACATGACATACACCGGCTTTCCGGTTTCGATCTCACCCAGGCGTTCCCGCAGCTCATCCACCGGAATATTCACAAAACCCTCCGCATGCCCCCGACCGTATTCCTTCGGCGTGCGGGTATCCAGAAGAATAACGCTGCCATCCCGGGGCAAATCTGCGTCCTGTTCCACAAACCACTGCTTCAGCGTTCCGTTCGCCAGATTATCGATCATAAATCCGGCCATGTTGACCGGATCCTTGGCGGAGGAATAGGGCGGCGCGTAGGAAAGATCCAGATCCTTCAGTTCCGTGGCCTTCATCTCGGCCCGGATGGCTGTGGCCAGCACATCGATCCGTTTATCCACGCCCTCATAACCAATGATCTGGGCGCCCAGCAGACGGAAGGTATCCTTCTCGAAGACCACCTTGATCGTCATGACCTTGCCGCCGGGGTAATACCCTGCGTGGCTCATGGGTGACAGGATCACCTTATCCGCAGCGATCCCCGCCCGCAAAGCGCTGTTCTCATTGAGTCCGGTGGCAGCTGCCGTCAGATCGAAGATCTTCAGGACGGAGCTTCCCTGGGAGCCCCGGTAGCGGCTGTCCAGTCCGCAGATATTGTCCGCCGCGATCCGGCCCTGCTTATTCGCCGGTCCCGCCAGCGCGATCAGGCTGTCCTGCCCGGTCACAAAATGCTTTCCCTGCACCGCGTCTCCGACGGCATAAATATCCGGGACAGACGTTTCCATCCGGTCGTTGACGACAATACTGCCCTTTATTCCCTGCCTGAGTCCAGCCTGCTGCGCAAGGGCCGTATCCGGCACCACGCCGACTGCCAGAACCGCCAGATCCGCTTCGATGGACTCCTTTCCCCGGAGCAGCACCCGGATCCCGGTTTCGGTCTCTTCGAAACCTTCGATCGCAGAACCCAGTTCCAGCGAGATTCCCTGTTTTCTCATTTCCGCATGAATAAAGGCCGCCATCTCCGGATCAAAGGGAGTCATCAGCTGCTTCATCATCTCCACGACCGTGACCTTCAGTCCGGCTTCCTTTAGATTCTCCGCCAGCTCCACGCCGATGAATCCGCCGCCGGCAATTACAGCCGACCTGGGGCTTTGTTCCCGGAGATAGTCCTTCAGACGGAAGGTATCCTCCACCGTGCGGAGCGTAAAGATCTTCCCGGAGGAGATCCCGGGCAGATCCGGTTTCATAGGCCGGGCCCCCGGAGACAGGATCAGCTTGTCATAGGAATCCGTAAATTCTTCTCCGGACTCCAGATTTCTGATCCGAACGGTTTTTGTATCCGGCTGAATGGAGACAACTTCATGATGCACCTTCATCACGACCCGGAACCGGCTCCAGAAGCTTTCCGGCGTCTGAAGGGTCAGCGCATCCGGATCTTTGATCACATCCCCGATAAAATAGGGCAGGCCGCAGTTGGCATAGGAAATATAGCCTGATTTCTCATAAACTGTGATGTCCGCCGTTTCATCCAGCCGCCGGATCCTGGCGGCGGCGCTGGCTCCTCCGGCAACACCTCCGACAATAATGACTTTCATACCATATCCTCCTCTATTTCCAGCTCAAAGGCTGTTTCCACAAATGCATCCACTTCCTTCAGTGTCGGAAAGCAGGCGATGGCCACCTGATTTCCCATGGTCCCGGCCAGCGCGTCCGGCATCCGGGTGAAGAGTCTTGCATGGTTTCCGGCATAGGATTCCAGCTCCGGAAGAGTCTTTTTATAATGATTTCCGTCCCTGCGCCCGGCATAGACACAGTAGCTTTTCGGGCCTGTAAAGGTATGCCGCACCTCGTCAAATGCCACCATATCCGCATAGATCTGATACATATCCGTACTCTGGCTGAAATTCAGCATATCCGGAGTAAATCCGCCGGCGGGCCGCATATTAACCTCCAGGGCAACCAGGTCCCCCTTCTTTCCGAGTCCCTTCTTACTCTTTGTCAGACGGAAAAATTCCAAATGAAAACACCGGCTGACCACCCCGAAGGCCTTCAGCACGGCTTTGCCCGCGGCTTCCACATCCGCCGGCACCTTTTTGTTCACGTAATAATAGGTGGGCACGCCCTTGTTCACCATATCCATGATGGAATTCTTCGTAATATGGCTGGCTGCGAACAACACCTCTCCCCGGGAGTTGCAGACGCCGTCGTAGGTCGTGACCGCTCCGGGAACGAATTCCTCCATCAGATACGGAACCTCCGGCTTTTCAGCGAAAAAGGCTTTCACGTCCTCCTCCGACTCCAGTTTGTAAGTGGCGATAGCGCCGACGCCGTTATCCGGCTTGGCGACCACGGGAAATCCCACTTCCCGGACAAAAGCCAGCCCCTTATCCAGGGTCGTGGCAATCTCTGCCCTCGCCACCGGGATTCCGGCTTTGCGGTAATACTCCTTCATGGCGGATTTATGCTTGATCTTCACCATATCCTGTGTCTTCAGACCCGTCGTAATATTAAAATCCGTACGAAGGGCGGCGTCCAGCTCCAGCCAGTATTCATTGTTGCTTTCCAGCCAGTCGATCCTGCCGTATTTCCAGGTAAAATATCCGGCTGCCCGCAGAACATCTCCGTAGTTTTCCAGGGAATCCACCCGGTAATACTCGGTAAGGGCCTCCTTCAGGTCCGGATGAAGCTCTTCATAGGGAGCGTCGCCGATCCCCAGCACATTGATGCCGTTGTCCTTCAGACGAATGCAGAAGAAACGGAATGCTTCCGGAAAATTAGGGGAAATACAGACAAAATTCATGGTTGGCCTCCTTTGGTTTATGTCTTTTGAAAAATTATAATCTTCCTATTTTTATAATGCAAGATTTTATGGAATCTGTTATGATGCAGACAGTATCATAACGGAAAGGGACAGAAAATGGAAAAACGATATTTCAGAAAATACAGCAGCTGCCTCGGCAGAGACATGGAGTTCAATGTATACGGATGGTCCGGAAAACCATGTCTTGTATTTCCCTGCCAGAACGGGCGGTTTTATGACTGGGAAGGATTCGGGATGATGGATACCCTGCAGGATTATCTGGACAACGGACAGCTTCAGCTGTTCTGTGTGGATACCATTGACGGGGAGACCCTTTCCGATACCTCCGGAAATCCCTATGACCGGATCCGGCTCCACGAAGCCTGGTATAACTATGTGATGGAAGAGGTGATCCCGGAGGCCCGGCAGATCAACCAAACAGGACGGAGATTCCTGACCACCGGATTTTCCATGGGCGCCTATCATGCGGCCAATTTCTTCTTCCGCAGGCCGGATGTATTTGACAGTGTGATCGCTCTTTCCGGAGTCTATGACACCTACGATATGTACGGCGGCTACATGGATGAAGTGGTTTACAGAAATGATCCCTGCGCCAGTCTCTCCAATCTGAGCCCCGACCATCCCTACATGGATCTGTTCCGGAAGGACCGGATCATCATCTGTGTCGGGCAGGGTGCCTGGGAAGATATGCTTCTTGCCGGAACCCGGAGGCTGGAACAGGTGCTCCGCTCCAAAGGGATCGAAGCCTGGATCGATTACTGGGGATATGATGTCAATCACGACTGGCCCTGGTGGAAAAAGCAGATCCGCTATTTCCTGCCCCATGTGCTGGACTTTTAGGTAACGGATATGTATCAGATATTTGTGGTGGAAGACGAGCTGCTGATCCGGCAGAGCATCCGCAATACCATTGAGAAAATGCAGGGCCCCTATTCCTTCTGCGGAGAAGCCTCCGATGGGGAGATGGCCCTGTCCATCATGCAGGACCTGATGCCGGATATCCTGATCACAGATATCCGGATGCCTTTTCTTGACGGGTTCGGACTGATCCGGCATGCCAGATCGATCATGCCCTGGATCCGGGTGATCATCATCAGCGGATATGGGGATTTCGAGTATGCCCGCAAGGCGATCACCATGGGCGTGGACCGGTATCTGTTAAAGCCCGTAAGGCCCATAGAACTGATCAAGACCGTGGAAGAGGTGGCAGCCCAGATCGAAAAGGACAAACAGAAAACCTCCATGCCGGGAGGGTTTGATCCGGACGAAGTTCAGATTGCCCTTCGCAAGCATTTTACACAGCAGCTGTTATACGGCAGCACGGAGATCGGCACCCTTCTGGAACAGGCGCGGATCCTGAAGCTGGATATCATCCGTTCCTGTTATCTGGTTCTGGTCTGCCAGTTTGAATCCCAGGATCCGGATCAGGCCCTTCTGGTCAGTACCGTACATGCGGTCCTGACGGAAATGGAACAGGTTCTGTTCTATTTCAACGCGGCGGACCAGCTTACAGTCATCGTATGCGACAATGATGCGGCAGAAGGAAATGAACGGGCGTACCGGCTGATCCAGATCCTGAAGCATGAATTGCGGGAGATCTGTCCCGTGATCACGGCCATGATCGGAACGACGGTAAGCCGCCTCGGTGAGATCGCAAAATCCCATAAACATACGCTGAATTGTCTGAAACAGGCAGATCGCTCCTGCGCCGGACAGGTCTTGAGCACGGAGGATGCGGATCAGAAGCAGCCATTGTCGTCCCCTTCCCTTAAAATGCCGGATGAAAAATACCATCCTGTGATCAGCCAGGCGAAGGCCTACGTCAGGGAACATTTCTGCGACCCCAATCTCTCCCTGATCAGCACAGCAGAGCATGTGGGGATGAGCTCCGCCCATTTCAGCACACTCTTTTCCCAGCAGCAGGGCCAGACCTTCATCAGTTATCTGACACAGCTTCGGGTCGAACGCGCCAAGGAGATGCTGCTTTCCACCAGTCTGAAACTGGCGGATATCGCTTTGGAGGTGGGCTACAACGAGCCCAATTATTTCAGTCACGTGTTCCGCAAGGTGACCGGAATGACTCCGAAGGACTTCCGCAGCCGGGCCTCGGATCAGTAGCCTCTGCTTTCGATCAGCTGCTCTGTGGTATTGCTGCGGTCAAAGGAGGTCTCCTCCACATAGGTATATTTTGAGAAGGGCTTTTGCGCTTCCAGTTCTTCGATGATGGCCTGCACCCGGGGGCCGTGCAGCGGATTGCATTCCACATCGTAGGTGATCTTCCCTTCCAGAAGCATATGAAGGGCGGTGCTGCTGGCGTCGAAGGAAATGATCGTGACATCCTTTCCCGGTTCGATCCCGGCGGATTGAAGGGCTTCGATGGCGCCGTAGGTCATGTTGTCATTTTCCGAATAAATCACATTAAACTCCAGGCCTTCTTCCAGGACGGTTTCCATCAGTTCCTGCCCTTTGGCCTGGGTAAAGTCTCCCGGCGCGCGAAAAACCACTTCCCAGTCCGTATGTTTCTGAAGGCCCTGCTCCAGGCCCCGGGTCCGCCCCAGCTGGGCGGAGGATCCGAGATTTCCCTGGAGGTGAACGATCTTCAGGGGTTCTTCCCGGAGGTTTTCCTCCATCCACTGCACCGCGGTGGTTCCTTCCTTTAGAAAATCCGAACCGACCCAGCAGGTAAACAGACTGGTATCTTCGGTTTCGATCATGCGGTCCACGATAATGACCGGAATCTGTGCATTCCTGGCTTCTGTCAGCACCGTGTCCCATCCGGTTTCGGTGGTGGGGGCCAGAACGATGTAATCCACTCCCTGATTAATAAAATTGCGGATCGATGTGATCTGCTTCTCCTGCTTTTGCTGGGCGTCTTCCAGGATCAGCCGGTATCCGTTCTGCGGCGAAAGGGCTTCCTGCATGCTGATGGTGTTGGCATTTCTCCAGTCGCTTTCCGCGCCGACCTGGGAAAACCCCACCACGATCAAATCCTCCTGGGACGGCTGCGCCGGAAGGCTGTCGGATGCTTTGCAGCCGGCTGCAAGGCAAATCCCCGCCAGCAGACCCAGAAACAGTGCCATCCGGAAAACGATTCCGGAGATCCTTTTTCCCGTCATGTCGTCTCCTCCTTTTCGATGCCGGACACGCCCTCTCCCGGAAGTCTCACCGTGACGGTCGTGCCCTCTCCCAGTTCGCTGTCAAACCAAAGTCCATAAGAATCTCCGCAGTACATCCTGATCCGCTGGGACACATTCTTCAGCCCCAGGCCCCTGTGATGATCCAGATACACCCCTCTGTGCATCTCCTCCAGGTGCTGCGGTTCGATCCCGGCTCCGTTATCCTGCACCTTCAGCAGAATATCGGACCCGTCCCGGCATCCCGTGATATAGATCGTTCCCCGGCCCCGCTTGTTTTTGATTCCGTGATACAGGGCATTTTCGATCAGGGGCTGCAGCATCAGCTTGGGAACCATAATCTCCTGCATATCCTCCGGCACGTCGATCCGGTAGGTCATGATATCGCTGTAACGGATCTGCTGGATCTCCAGATAACTGGTGGCCTGGGCCAGCTCCGCCTTCAAAGGGATGATATCCCGGCCGTCATTCAGGGAATTCCGGAAGAATGTGGACAGACTGGTGACCATATTGACCACATCCTCTTCCCTCTCGCTTTCTGCCAGGATCGCGATGGAATCCAGGGTATTATAAAGAAAGTGGGGATTGATCTGGGCCAGCAGAAGTTCCAGTTCCGCCCGGTGCAGGGATTTCTGATCCTCCATCTGCTTCTGCATCAGAGTGCGGATCCGCTCCGCCATCAGATCGAAATTGGAGTCCAGGCTTTTCAGCTCCGTAATCCCGGTCTGTACCGGCTCCACGGAAAAATCATCCGCGCCGAACCGTTCCGCCTTCTCTGAAAGGGCGCCGATCGGCTGGGTGATGCGCCGGGAGATCCGTACCGAATACCCGAGAATGAGGATCGTAAGCGCCGCCACCAGCGCCACGGAACCGATCCCCAGGATCGTGCTCTGCAGCCGCAGGCTCCCCATCAGCCTGGCCAGTTCCTGCACTTCATCGTCGATAAAATCGTGCATGTAGGTCTCAATCAGGGCGGTCAGCCCCGTTTCCCCCCGGATATTGCGCTCCAGAAGCTCCATTCTCTGATCATAGGAAGCGGTCTGGGCGATCTCGATCATATAGCTGCGCAGGTTGCTGCACATATCCAGCATGCTCTGGGCCCGCCAGCGGTTATCCGGAAGGGAGGTGATCTGTGCCAGGCGTTCCAGAACGTTTTCCGCCTGATCCAGCTCCTCCATCGGAAGCTCCTCCACGGAATGCTCCGTCCGGGGACGGATCACGTGATTGTACATGCCGGTATCCAGGGTCTCCTTGAATTCCTTATTGAATTCTGCTGCGGTATTCGCGCTTTGCAGGGCCCTTTCATACTGATCATTGACTGACAGAAGGATGAGGCCCATCAGGATCACGATGAATATCACCGTAACCGAAACGATCAGCAGCAGTTTGTTAATCTGCTGTTTGATCGTCTTATCCGGTTGTTTCCTGCCTTTTTTCATCGTCCCTGCTCTCTTTTGTTTTCCTGTCCGGATAGTGCCGTTCTGATTATAGCAAATCACATCCTGCATTTCCACGGAATTCAGCCCCGGATCCCGGGTTCTGCGATTTTCGGAGCGTTCCTTTTCCTCATCGAAAAAAAGTTGCAGTTTTCGAAAAAAAGTTGCAGTCCGGCTATGGCCTCCCGGCAAAAAAGAAAATTTTTGCAGAGAATTCCCAAAATTTCTGAATGTTATCCCGGGCACCTGCGGCTATACTGAACACATCGAAGGAGTTTTCTGTAAACAGATCATTTTAAGGAGGTATTTACAATGAAAAAACTGGTTGGATTACTGCTTACTCTTGCCATGGTACTGACCATGTCCGTCGCTGCATTTGCTGACGGGGAAGCCATCAAAGTCGGTGTGGTAAACAATCCGCCTTCAGAGTCCGGATACCGGGAAGCCAACGTCAATGACTTCATCAATGTCTTCTCTGAGGAAAACGGCTATGAAGCAAGCTTCTACTACAGCATTAAGAACGATGAGCAGTTAAGCGCAGCCCGTCAGTTCATCACTGACGGCGTGGATTACCTGCTGATCTCCGCAGCTGAGACCACCGGCTGGGATTCTGTTCTGAAGGATGCACAGGAAGCCGGCATCGGCGTATTCCTGTTCGACAGAATGATCGAGTGCGATCCGGAACTGTTCGAGGCAGCCGTTGTTTCCGATATGGCGCAGGAAGGCGATACCGCAGTTGCATGGCTGCTGGATCAGGGTCTTGATGAGTACAACATCATCCACATCCAGGGCGCAATGGGCAGCGATGCTCAGCTCGGACGTACCGGAGCATTGGACGCCCAGTTCGAAGCAGGCACCATGAACAAGGTCGTTCAGCAGACCGCAACCTGGGATGAGGCAGAAGCCAAGAAGATCGTTGAAGCTGTCATCAACTCCAAAGAGCCGTTCAATGTTATCTACGCAGAGAACGACGGAATGGCAAAGGGCGCTGTTGCAGCACTGGATGAGGCTGGTATCACCCACGGCGTTGACAAAGACGTAATCGTAATGGGATTTGACTGCAACAAATGGGCTCTGAGAGAACTGCTGGCAGGCAACTGGAACTATGACGGACAGTGCAGCCCGTTCCAGGCACAGGTAATCAGCGAAATGATCCAGAAGCTCGAAGCAGGCGAAGCCATCGAAGGCCTGAACGATGCAAAGCAGATCATTTCCGTAGAAAAAGGATTTGATGCCCGCGAGATCACCGAAGAGGATATCAACACCTACGGCCTTGGCGAATAAAGAAACCGGCATCTGAAATCTGGCAAATTAGTTAACTGAACATCGCGGTGCGGAACAAGTGGAGAGGATCCGCGTTCCGTACCGCGTTTTCATTCACGGACAGGAGTTGATCGGATGGAAAAAGAAGTAGTATTGACCATGCGCGGGATCTGCAAATCCTTTCCAAACGTCAAAGCATTAAGCAATGTGGATTTTACGCTGCGGAAGGGTGAAATCCATGCTCTGATGGGAGAAAACGGAGCCGGGAAATCTACCCTGATCAAGGTTTTGACCGGCGTCTACACCAAGGATGAGGGAGAGATCCGCATCGACGGGATCCGGGACGCGATCTCGATCCGTTCTCCCCAGGAAGCGCAGAATTACGGAATCAGCACGGTTTATCAGGAAATTACCCTCTGCTCCAATCTCACCGTCGCAGAGAACATGTACATCGGGCGGGGAACCGGGGCCACCGTCAAATGGAGGGAGATGGAGAAACAGGCAGGAAAACTGCTGGACAGTCTGGGCATCCCGGCAAGACCGAAGCAGCAGCTGGGAAGCTGTTCCCTCGCCGTACAGCAGATGGTGGCTATTGCAAGGGCTGTCGATACGGACTGCAAGGTCCTCATTCTGGACGAGCCCACCTCCTCCCTGGATGACAAAGAGGTGGGGATGCTCTTCTCCCTGATGAGAGATCTGAAGGAACGGGGTGTCGGCATCATCTTCGTCACCCATTTTCTGGAGCAGGTCTATGAGGTCAGCGACCGGATCACGGTTCTGCGGAATGGAGAGCTGGTGGGAGAATATGAAGTGGAGAACCTGCCGCAGGTCGAGCTGGTGGCCAAGATGATGGGCAAGGAACTGGAGGGACTTGCCGTGATCAAAAAGGACCGTCAGACAGACCGGTCAGATGCGGAGGTGCTCTACGAAGCACAGGATCTTTCCAGCACACAGAGTCGTCCCTTCGATTTCCATATTGATAAGGGGGAGGTCAACGGCTTCACCGGACTTCTTGGATCTGGGCGGAGCGAAAGTGTGCGGGCGATCTTCGGAGCAGACCGGGTGACCGGCGGCAAAGTGAAGATGAACGGCAAATCCGTGAAGATCACCAAGCCGATTCAGGCCATGAAGCAGGGTATCGGCTATCTTCCGGAAAACCGCAGGCAGGACGGGATCATCGCGGATCTGTCGGTCCGGGACAATATCATCCTGGCCCTTCAGGTCATGAAAGGATTTTTCCATCCCTTCTCCAAAGCCCAGGCGGAAGCCTTTGCGGACGAATATATCAAGGCGCTGGACATCAAGACCGCCTCTTCGGATACGCCGATCAAATCCCTTTCCGGCGGCAATCAGCAGAAGGTGATCCTGGCCAGATGGCTTCTGACCCATCCGCAGTACCTGATCCTGGATGAGCCCACCCGGGGCATCGACGTGGGAACCAAGACGGAGATCCAGAAACTGGTGCTGAAGCTGGCGGAGGAAGGTATGAGCGTGACCTTTATTTCTTCGGAAATTGAAGAAATGCTCCGGACCTGCTCCCGTCTGATCGTCATGAGAGACCGCAAGATCGTCGGGGAACTGACCGGAGATGACCTGACCCAGGATCATGTCATGATCACGATCGCAGGAGGTGAGAAATAAAATGGAAAAAGCAAAATCGAAACGGTCCTTTGTTCCGGCCAATTATTCCCAGCTTCTGATTCCGCTGATCGCCATATTCCTTTTGGTCATCTTCAACCTGATCCGGGATCCCGGCTTCTTTTCCATCGGAATCGCTGCCAATAATAACGGCTACCCCGTACTGCAGGGCAATCTGGTCAGTATTCTGAACGGCGCTTCCGAACTGGTGATTCTCTCCATGGGAATGACGCTGGTCACCGCTGCCTCCGGCGGACAGGATATTTCCGTCGGCGCTCTGGCGGCCATTGCGGGTTCCGTCTTTGTGAAGGTCCTGAAAAGCGGAGCCATTACCGGATGGAGTGTGATCGGAGGATTTATCCTGTGCTGCATCGTAGCCATGATCTTCGGTGCATTTAACGGAACACTGGTTGCCAATTTCCGGATCCAGCCCATGATCGCGACACTGATCCTGTTCACCTGCGGACGCAGCGTTGCCTACTGGATCAACGGCGGAGCCACTCCGACGGTGGAAAGCCCGATCATCACTGCCATAGGCAGCTTCATTCCGGGGATTCCCATCCCGACGCCGATCCTGATCGTTATTGTTACCGGCATCATCTTCGCGCTGATCTTCCGGTTTACCAACCTGGGACTTTACGTCCAGACCGTCGGCATCAACCAGGGAGCCGCCAGACTGAATGGAATCAATTCCGTCTGGATCAAACTCCTGGCCTTCATCATCCTCGGAGCCTGCTGCTCCATCGCCGGCATGATCAATGTCTGCCGGCTGAGCCTGATCAATCACGAGACAATTCTGATCAATATCGAAATGGACGCCATCCTGGCGGTCGCCATCGGCGGCAACTCCCTGGGCGGCGGCAAATTCCGGATGGTCGGCTCTGTCCTCGGAGCCTACGCCATCCAGATGCTGACTATCACGCTGTACGCCATGAAGGTTCCTTCCACGGACGTCAAAGCTTACAAGGCCATCGTGATTATCATCCTGGTCGTCCTGGGATCTCCGGTCGTCAAGGAGGCTCTGAGCCGTTTCTGGAACCGGCTGAGCAGGAACCGGCAGCCGGTCCGCGCGGGAAAGGGGGCTGAATAACATGAGAAAACGAAAAGAGCCCATCTCCGACACCATGCTTCTGATGAGCATCACCATCGGGATCTTCGTGGTGCTTTATGCCCTGGCAATGATCATCTGGGGCGGCGGATTCCTGAAACCGCAGATGCTCTTTGATATGCTGAACGACAATGCGTTTCTGATTATTATCGCCTGCAGCCTGACCATCGTCATGATCACCGGAAGTATTGATATTTCCGTAGGAAGTGTCACTGCTCTGGTCACCATGGTGGGGGTCATGATCCTGAATGGCAGTATGCTGAACGGGATCCAGACCGCCCTCGGCGCTCCGGATGAGTTCCGGATCGTGATCGCGGCAGTCGTGGCCATCCTGATCGGCCTGGCCTTCGGGGCGGTTCAGGGCTATCTGATCGCGTATCTCGAGATCCAGCCCTTCATCATCACCCTGGCGGGTCTGTTCTTCGGCCGTGGTATGATCACCATCATCAGTGTGGATCCCCAGAAGGCTCCCCAGAACCTGATGGATATCTGCCAGAGCCGGATCGACATGCCGCTGCTGGGATCCCCCAACAAAAAAGGCGTGATGATCCCTGCCCATATTGAGATCGGTGTGATCATTGCCCTCGTTCTGGTTGTCCTGGTATTTATCCTGCTGCGGAAGTTCCGTCTGGGAAGAAATTTCTATGCCGTCGGCGGGAATATGCAGAGCGCCCTGATGCTGGGGGTAAACGTGAAACGCACCCGGTTCCTGGCTCATCTTCTGAGCGGCCTGCTCGCCGGAATTGCAGGACTGGTCTTCATGATGCATGTGGGCGCCGGCAATGCCACCAACGCCACGGCTTCGGAAATGAACGCCATCGCAACCTCCATTATCGGAGGCACACTCCTGACCGGCGGCGTCGGCAACGTCATCGGTACCTTCTTCGGAGTCCTGACCCTTACAACGATCAAAGCCATCGTCGTCACGTCCGGCCTGCGGGATCCCTGGTGGCAGTCCATCACCACAGGCGCCATGCTCTGCTTCTTCATCCTTCTGCAAAGCGTAGTCCTCTCCCGGAGAGGCCGTGGAGGTCTCCATGTACCGGGCTGGCTGAAAAGCTCCGGACGCCGGAAGGAATAAACCTTAACTACCCGAAGGGGACAGACCTGAGATATGGCCTGTCCCCTTCTTGGATTTCCGCGCCATTCCATCACTCTTCCTCAATTGATTCGAAGATTCAGAAAAACCTGCAGCTTTTCAAATATGGACGCCGAGTCCAGGGGTTCCTTCGCAGTTTCAAAGAAACAAAGCAGCCGTCCGTCCGGATAATATTCATGTTCCGCATAACGTTTGATTTTTTCCAGAAAGTGATCCAGATATTCCGGATCGTCCATCTTTCCGAAGTGCTCAATCAGTATCATCTCCCCTGTAATCGGATGAATGATCATAAAGTCCGGGTATACAACCCGATCCCCCAGCTTTAAAGGACATTCATAGCGGTAAGGTATCCCCTGAGTAAAAAGAAAATCAGCGATCATTGCCTCTGATTTGGATCTCACAAGATCCCCCCGCAGAGTCCGGATCCGGCGTTTTTCCGGATAGGCTGGGTTTATGGGATATTCGGCTTTCTGCCACTTCTCATATTTTTCCGGCAATGGTTGGTAATTTTCTCTGATCAGCTGACTCATTTCCCCGTTTGCATTTTGCAGAAACCGTTCCAGCTTTCCCATGCTGAAATTATGATGTTTCAGATATTGATCAACCGCAAACTTCTCCTTTACTGCATCCTGCAGCCGGTTTTTTCTTACCATCTTAAAAGCCAGTGCCTGTGCCAGTTTCCGGTCTTTCTTTGGGATATACTTCATTTTCCTTCCGTGTCCGAAGTTCTGATACCATTTATAGTAATTCCCTTCTTTCTTACAGAATAAAGTTCCTTCCGGAGCCTTTTCCAGTTCCTTGCTTATCTTTTCTATCAGTTTCCTGTATTTTTCACTTTGTTCTATCATCAGTTGTTCTAATGTCATATGCTTGTATTTCCTTTCCTGTTTTCTGCTACGCTTCGTTCCCCGGTCAGACTTCCGCCTGCTTTATCCGACCTGCTTTATTCTGCCTGCACTATTCTGCCTGCGCTATTTTGCCTGCGCTGCCCGGCCTGCCCGCTTTGATTGGACTATCACAGAAAAATTTGTCATTCCCTATCCCTGCTTTTTCGTTGAAAACAGGGATAATACTTTCTCATTTTTTCTCTTATAGTCCAAAAAAGACTGGTCGATTTCTTTAAATTGGACTATCAGGATAATAATCGTCAAACGCTATCCCTGTTTTTTTCCGAGCTGCAGGGATAGTACTTTCTCATTTTTTCTCTCATAGTCCAAAAAAGACAATTTGAATCCTCCAAATTGGACCATCAGGATAATAATCGTTAAACGCTATCCCTGTTTTACAAAAATCCGCAGGGATAGAGAAATGTAATTATTTCAAATCTGGTCCAGTTGGGCGATATCTCCCATCTTCAGAATAGCTTAAAAGCCTTAAAAGGCCTTTGCTTCAAAGGCCTCAGAAAAATAGAAATCCGGATTAATCGTTTTTGATGTGAAAAATGATACTCTTGCCTTTGGGATAACTGCTCCCGCAGACAAGGTTTCTGATCTTTATTATAACCGGGAAAAAGATTGTGTCAATCGGCTGAGAGATATTATTAAAGGGGCTATCACATCCGGCGATAGCCCCTGGTTTCCATTTTACAGACCTGATGGATCAGACACCCCATAACGGAGAATCAGGCGATCACAGGACAGAAGATCAGACAATCTCCATCGCGGCGGTCCAGCCTTCCCGCACGGCGTCTCCGATCTGGCGGGCTTTGACAGAGTCACCGATCACCCAGACAGGGATCCCGGCAGCATCAACGGCTGCCTTCAGGGCACTGGTATCATGGGCTTTCCGGCCCATGGCATTGACAACAGTATCCGCCTTCAGTTCGATTTCTTTTCCGTCCCGCTCGGCGATCACGAAGTCTTTTCCGACTTTCCGGACCGTAGCGCCGACTTCGTATTTTCCGCCTTTCTGGTCAATGAAATCATGTACGGCAGTACGGTACAGGCCTGTGATGCTCGGCATCAGACAAGGCGCCATCTCCACAATGGTCACTTCCCGCCCGTGGTCGATATAGTCGCAGGCGGCTTCACAGCCCACCAGGCCGCCGCCCAGAACGATTACGCTCTTTCCGAGGTTTTCGAAATCTGCGGCATAAACATCCATGGCCGGAACCGCATGCTCGATTCCGTCGATCGGCAGAATCAGATCATCAGATCCGGCTGCGAGGATCACCGCCTCCGGACGGATTTCCTCGATCATCTGCGGAGTAACCTCACAATTCAGCCGCACCTCCACCGGACGTTTTTCCACTTCCCGGATCAGCAGATCCTTGAAATTGCGGATATCCACTTTATGGTCTGTGTGATCGGTGAAATTGAGCACTCCGCCCAAAACGCTTTCCTTCTCGCACAGGATCACCTGATGTCCCCTATCTGCCGCAGTGATGGCTGCCTGCAGGCCTCCGCAGCCGCCGCCGATGATCAGGACCTTCCGGCTGGCCTGCGGCTTCGGCATCAGTTCCGGCAGAACCTTGTGGTGTGACGCCGGCCAGACCGTATCCGGATTAATGGTACAGGAATCCAGCGGCGGGTATTTGATCGTCCAGATCTCCGTTTCATGCTCGCCGGCAGGTCCCGGATAACATCTGCCGCATCTTAAGCACCGGCGGATCTCATCCGCATGGCCGGAAGCGGCTTTGTTCGGAAATGCAGGATCCGCAAAGAACTGCCTTCCCATCGACACCATGTCCACTTTTCCGGAAGCGATGGCTTCTTCCGCCTGCTCCGGGGAGTTGATGCCGCCCACCACACAGACCGGAACCGACACATTCTGTTTGATCACCGCTGCGTTTTCAATATTGGCCCCGTGAGGTGCATAAGCGGTGGTAAACTCCCAGCTTCTGGAGGAACTCAGATAATGTCCGCAGGAAACATGGATCAGATCGATATAAGGCTCGCACATCTTACAGTAACGGATCGCATCTTCCAGTTCCAGTCCGCCCTTCAGATGTTCGGAACTGCTGACACGGATCTCGATCAGAAAATCCGGTCCCATGGCTTCCCGGACTGCCTTCAGCAACTCGATGGTAAATCGTGCTCTGTTTTCAAAGGATCCGCCGTATTCATCCTCCCGGTGATTGTACATCGGAGAAAGGAACTGAGCCGGCAGCCAGCCGTGGCCGCAATGAATCAGTACTCCTTCCCATCCCGCATCCCGGAACCACTGACAGGCGGTAACATGTTCCTGAATATGCTCTGCGATTTCTTCTTTGGTAAATGCATCCAGCTGGGTCCCGTCCTCCAGGATCTTGGCAGAGGGGCCCTTGGGGTTAATGCCATCACCGATATTCGTCTTGATCTCTCCGGTAGACAGCAGCTCTCCAATAGGAAGGGCTCCGTAGCTTTTGATCATTTCCGCGGTTTTCTTTGTGATCTGAAAGATCTCGTCGTCCCGGCTGGTAAAATCGATATCCGGCTCAAAGGGAAATCTCTTGCAGTACGTATGGTTCGGACTCAGCTCTCCAAGCACCACGCTTCCCGCACCGCCGGCTGCTTTGGCCTCCAGCATCCGGAACGCCCGTTCCGGTCCCGGCCCGTAATAATGAAAGGCCGGCGCCTCAATATAATGAAGAAACGCAAACAGAGCCGGCGCCGCCTCGATCCGGTTTTTGATTGTCTTGGTCCCTACTTTGATCGGACTGAACAAATGGGGAAAATAAGGATTTCTCTCGCTCATAAATACCTCCTGACATACAAAACTCATTGGCAGAATATTACGGTTTTAGTTCCAGATACAGATCCCGGTACTGTCTGGCGGAATTGTCCCAGGAAACATCCTTGTCCATATCCCGCTGCACCATCTCGTCCCAGCACCAGCGGTTGGTAAAATACAGCGTCTTGGCGCGGTTGATGGCATCCAGCAAAAGGCCCGGGTCATACCGGTCAAAGGTGAAGCCGTTTCCGTCATTGCTGAACTGATTGTAGGGCTGAACCGTATCCCGCAATCCGCCGGTCTCCCTGACGATCGGGATCGTTCCGTAATGCATGGCGGTCAGCTGGGTCAGTCCGCAGGGCTCAAATAACGACGGGACCAACAGCGCGTCCGCCCCGGCGTAGATCCTGTGTGCTCTTCCTTCGTCATACATGATATTGGAGCAGACACTTCCCTTGTATACGATCTCAAAATACCGGAAGGAATTTTCATATCTCCAGTCTCCGGTTCCCAGGATCACCACCTGGGTATGCCCGTCGATCAGCGACGGCAGGATCTCGTTCACAAGATCCAGTCCTTTCTGGTCTGTAAGCCGGGAAATCAGACCGATCACGAAGACATGATCATCCTGCACAAGTCCCAGCTGTTCCTGAAGGGCTCTTTTATTCTCCTTCTTTTTCTGCAGAACATTGGTGATATCATAAGGCGCGGCCAGCATGGAATCGGTATAGCTGTTCCATGTCCCGTAGTCAATCCCGTTTACAATCCCCCGCAGTTTCCCGGAATGATATCTCAGATGGGCATCCAGGTTCTCCCCGTAGAACGGAGACTGGATCTCTCCGGCATAAGTGTAGCTTACGGTGGTCACCATATTTGCATAGGTGATGCCGCCCTTCATCATGTTGGCATCTTCATATCCCTGTTTCAGGGCATCTTTATTGAATACATAATCTGGCAGACCGGACCAGTACCTGATCGTCGGAATATTGTAGATCCCCTGGAAACGGAGATTATGAATCGTCAGCATGACCTTTGCGCTTGCCACCGGAGTTCCTTCGAACAGGGTCCTCAGATAGACCGGAACCAGGGCCGCCTGCCAGTCATGGCAATGGATGATGTCCGGAACCCAGTCCATATAATTCAGGGCTGCCAGAGCCGCTTTGGAGAAAAAGCAGAATTTCGGAATATCATCGATCAGATTCACATAAGGATTCCCGGAGCTGAAAAACTCCTCGTTGTCAATAAAATCATAAACAACGCCGTCCCATACATATTCCATGATCCCCACGTAGAAGGACCGTCCGTCGCTGCACAGGTTCATGGTGAATTCGCCCCGGTACACCATCTTCTCCTGGTACTCCCAGGGAATACATTTGTACCGCGGAAGGATCACCTTGACATCGCAGTTCTGTCTGATCAGGGATCTCGGAAGCGCATACATCACATCGCCCAGCCCTCCGGTCTTTACAAAGGGATAGCATTCGGAACCGATGAAGGCAATGCTTCTGCGGGGCTGCGGCAGGATCTGCTCCGGAAGCTGCGGGAACTCTTCCACCGTCAGCTCCGGCACCTTCTCCTCCTGCGGCGCCGGTGCGGCTTTCTTCGGAGTGGCAGCTTTCTTCGGCGCCTTCTTCTTCTGAACCGACTCAGCCTTCTTCGGCGCGGCCTTCTTTGAAGCGGCAGCCTTCGGTTTTACTTCCTTTTCCGGCTCCTCAGGAGTCCGGGCTTTCGGTTTGGTCGTCGTTTCGGTTTGTACTTTCTTTTTCGGCATATGATCTCCCCCCATACTCTCTTGTTTGATCTACCTTTTTTTATTGATTATCTGAAACTTTTTACCCAGTTCAGCAGGGAATTCGGATAAATGTTTTCCAGGACATCCTGTTTCATCCGGTCGGTTACAGGACCGTTGGCGGCCATCTTGGCAAGGATCTCCGCCTGAAGCTCCTCGATGCTCATCTCTTCATAGGGTTTCGGTGTCTGCGCTCTTTTCGGAAGCGGCTGCCCTGCGCTCTCTGGTATCACCGGCTGCGATTCTCTGCGTCCCGCACCTGCCGGCACATCGGTATCGGCAGATGCATCAGTTCCGGCAGCGGCACCCGCCATAGGGCCTGTAACCGGCTGATACACGGCTCTTTCCTTTCCCTCCGGGATCCAGATCTCACCGCCGGAACCTTCGATCTCCAGATGCAGCTTCCCGTCCCGGGAGTCTGCGGTTCTGCCGCTAAGAGCTCCCCGATAGGATCCGTCTGCCTGCAGATCGAAAACCGCCCGGTCAGTTCCATTATTGACGGTAATGAGCAGATCCCCTCTGGAAAATGCATAGGCAGCCGTCGTCAGATACAGTTCCCGGTAATCTCCATACCACAAAGCCGGTTCATTCTGATGGATCCGCCCCAGAGCCGTGATCAGCTCCAGACAGGCACCGCCCGTTCTCCTCAAATCTTCCAGATCCAGGCAGGGCCGGAGAGAGGCATCCGAAAACCGTTCCTTTTTCCCTTCGATCCCGAATTCCGACCCGTAATAGACGGACGGGATCCCCGGCAACGTATACAATAGCACATGAACCGGCAGGAAATGGGCTTTATTCCGCAATTTCGTATGGATCCGTTCCACATCGTGGTTGTCCACGAAGCTGTAGAGCCGCACCCCATTGTTTCCGATCCCCATATCCATCTGCCTCCGGACTGTATGGGCAATCTCAAAGTAATTATGGTCGTTGTGGGCGCTGTACAATGCTTTATGCAGATGGTAATTCGTGACCGAATGCAGCGTCCTTTCATTGACCCAGCGGGAATATTCCCCGTGGATCACCTCTCCCATCAGCCAGAAGTCCGGCCGGATCTCCTCCGCCAGGGCTCTGAGGCTTCGCATAAAATCAAAATCCAGCACATCCGCCGCATCCAGCCGGAGACCGTCAATGTCAAATTCCGAGACCCAGAACCGGACCGTGTCCAGAAGGTAATCCCGGACCTGGGGATTTCTGAGATTCAACTTCGCCAGAAGCGGAAAACCGCCCCAGTTGTCATAGGAGAATCCATCGTTGTACTCGGTATTTCCGGAGAAATTCACATGACAGTACCAATCCAGATACCGGCTGGATTCCCTGTTCTGCAGAATGTCCCGGAAGGCGAAAAAATCCCGCCCGGTATGATTGAACACTCCGTCCAGGATCACGCGGATCCCGGCTTCGTGGCAAAGCCCGACAAACTCCCGGAGATCCTCATTGGTCCCGAGCCGGGAGTCCACCCTCCGGTAATCCGTGGTTTCATAGCCATGTCCCACCGACTCAAACAGCGGACCGATATATAAACCGGAACATCCCAACTCCTTGATATGCCCGATCCAGGGGATCAGGGTCTTCAGGCGGTGAACCGGCTCCTGATAGTCATTCTTCTGTGGGGCTCCTGTCAGCCCCAGCGGATAGATATGATAGAAAACAGCTTCTTCATACCATGCCATAGATCTGATCTCCTTCCAAAGCATCCCGGTAGATTTCCGCGACCGCATCCGCATCCAGCGGATGGATCCGGGACAGCCGGACGGTATTCTGCATCGTAGCATCCAGGGAAAGCAGACGGATCTCCTCTTCCGTCGGTTCAATCCCCAGATCCTTCAGGCAGACGGGCATTTTGATCTCCCGGAAAAATGCCACGGTTCTTCGGATCCCTTCTTCGGCAGCCGCTGTTTCGTCAGATTCCCTGACCTCCCAGACAGTTCTGGCATACCTGGAAAACCTCGGAATCGCTTCCTGATACAAATGCTTTGCCCAGGCTCCCCAGACCGCGGAAAGGGAAGCCCCATGGGTCACCCCATAGCGGGCTGACAGGGCATGCCCCAGTTTGTGTACCGAAAAATCCTTTCCCCGTCCGCACTCGGTCAGATTGTTATGGGACAGGCTGGAGGCCCAGAAGATCTCGCCCATGGCCTTAAGATCAGCCGGATCTTTGACGAGAGCCGCTCCGTTCCGGATCACGGACCTTAAAAGGCCCTCCGCAATCTCATCGGTCAGATCGCAGCTGCTGTCCGGAATGAAATACCGTTCCATGGTATGCATCATGATATCCGCAACACCGGCGGCCAGCTGATAAACGGGCAGGGTCTTTCCCAGCTCCGGATTCATGATGGCAAACCGGCACCTGTTAAAATCCGTATTGATCCCGGATTTCTTCCCGATCTCTTCATTGGTCAGAACCGCGGAATCGCTCATCTCGCTTCCCGCTGCCGGTATCGTCAGAACTGCACCTACCGGAAGGGATTTCGTAAGGGGCACCTTTCTGGTCCAGATCTCCCACAGATCCTCTCCGGAGTTGGCGGCTCCGTGGGCAATCGCCTTGGCAGTATCAATGCTGCTTCCGCCTCCGATCCCGATGATCAGATCCGCGCCGAAGGCAACAGCCGCCCGGACCCCCTCCCGGGCATGGGCCAGGGTGGGATTGGGCTGCGCCCCTCCGAATTCCTGATAAGAGACCTGTGCCTGTTTCAGGGACCGTTCGACCCTGTCCAGAAGGCCGCTCTTCCTCACACTGTCCTTTCCGAACACCAGAAGGGCTTTCTGTCCATACCGGCGGGCGATCTCTCCCGTCCGGTTCTCCGTATCTTTTCCGAAAATCACCTCAGTGGGTGCATAATATCTGAAGGGTTCCATTTTTCTCTCCTATTATTTAAATGCTTCATGGGACTTCAGATCAGATGCAGATATTTGTCCGCCTGATATAAAGCCCCCACGGGATTGTGGGCCAGAACACGGTCTTTGGAGACCAGGGTCGTGACCAGGGCTTCCGAGTATTTGTAGAACAGACTGTCATGGCCGACGCAGAGTCCGATCAGCACGTTCAGATCGGTTTTCCTGGAGTTGAGATATTTCGCCTGCAGGATCGGGTTGCACATATTGACCCCGGTATTATGGCAGGCCGGAGAAATCCCCACGTCCGCCTTTTTCTGTTCCCCGCATTTACAGGAAATGGAGATGACCTCGAATCCGTTTTTTCTCAGGATCTTCGCCATGATGCCGCTCTCCTCCAGAAGGCCCACACAATGGGCGATCCCGATCCGTTTCGCTCCGATCTTGCGGGCAAATTCCATCGTTTCCTCCGCCCGGGTCATCCGGCAGTAATTCTCGGATTCCGTCTCCGCCGCCGCGATGGTAACTCTGCGGATCTGCGGATCTTCATATTCCTTCATGGCTGCGGACAGTACTTCCTCCGGAAGGTCCTGCCCCGGGCAGAACGCAGGATAATTGCCCTTCATGCTCTGGCATGCCTTCGCCCGGCAGTCGGCACAGCCCAGCTGTTCTTTGTTCAGATTCATTCCTGATTCCTTCCGTCTGCAGCTACTTCAGATTCTTCACGGCCCACGCAGAGACTTCCTTCTGTGACGCAGCCGCCCGGGCTCCCTGAACCGCCAGTCCGGAACCGACAACGGCTCCTTTGCAGGACTTTTTCAGAGACTGGGCAGCCCCGGAAAGACCGCTTCCTTCGTGAGTCATGACAGGAAATACCTTCTTGCCGGTAAAGTCCAGCCGGTCCAGCGCGGAGAAAACCGCCATCGGATAAGTCCCCCACCAGCAGGGGCCCGCAATCACGATATTGTCATATCCGGCAACCGATCCGGGATACTGTTTCAGTTCCGGCCTTGCCTTTGCCCGGAGTTCCTCCTGGGCTTCTTCTGTACAGACCATGTAATCCGTACTGTATTCCTTCACGGTCTCCAGCTCAAACAGATCCGCGCCTGCCGCATCCCTAATATACTCCGCCACGATCTGCGTATTTCCCTTTTCAAGGTTTTTGATAGTGCCATTAACATAATTCTGACCTTTTCTGGAATAATAGATCACCAGATTTTTTGCCATTTCCCTGCTCCTTCCTCTTCTTTCTTACACACCGGCAGAATCTGCAGTAACATCTGCCGTCTGATACCGGATCACCTTTGCAAGATCCAAAAGGCTGACTTCCACTTGAAATCCGACCTTTCCGGCGCTGAAGATAATGCTTTGGAATGCTCCGGCATGCCGGTCGATGGTCGTTGTGAAAAACTTCTTCATGCCGATCGGAGAGCATCCGCCGTGGATATAGCCGGTCAGCGGCAGCAGCTCTTTCTGCGGGATCATTTCAATGCTCTTCTCCCCTACGGCTTTGGCAGCTTTCCGAAGATCCAGCTCCAGCCCCACCGGAATCACAAACACATAATGATTCCGGGTCTTTCCCACCGTCACCAGCGTCTTGAATACCTGTTCCGGATCCTGGTTCATGAGCCGGGCCATCTCCTCGCCGCTTACCGCAGTATCGAGCGGAATATGATAGGGAACATAAGGAACCTTCTTCTGTTCCAGGACCCTCATGACATTGGTTTTTTCCTCATTTTTAGCCATATGCTAACCTGGTTTCTTTTACTTACTTCTCAGACCTTCTCGACCACTTCTACCGTCGGTTCTCCCGCCAGCAGCGGTCCGAATCCTTCCGAGAACTTCTGAAAATGCGGCGTTGCATTATGCAGTTCGATCGCTTTTTCGTCCTTCCAGTTCTCAATAAAGAAAAATCTGGTGCTGCTGGTTTTGCTGACATACAGATTGTAGTCTGCATTGCCTTCTTCCCTGCGGGATCCTTCTATACATTCCGCAGCCAGTTCCTTAAAGGTCTCCACACATTCCGGTTTCAGCTCAAAAGATGCAATAATTGTGATCATCGTCCGTTCTCTCCTTTGTTTTTCTTTACTGTATCATCCCTGCAGTTCTTTTTCAATTTCTCTTTTCAGTCCGCTGGAATCATCACTCCTCCAGATACTCTTTATAATCCGTCTCATCAGCAAACAGTCTGTACTCACCGTCAATCAAACCCATATATCCGTTTGTCACATAATATCCTTTCATAACGGCCTCCTTTTCCTGTGTCGGTTTTATAGTTTTCTGATGCCGTTATTATAGATTGCGACCTGTCCGATTATCCGCACCGAAAAAATAATCCTGCCCAATTAATCGGACAGGATTATTAACGTAACCGTAAAAATATGTAAAAAATATGTCAGCGGAATCGTCAGCAGGAGAAGGATTCGCCGGTGTAGACAGACGTGGCCCTTGCCTTTATGATAATACCAAATTATGACAGCTTCGCTCCGACAAATACCTTTCTCTTCCTGGCAGAGCGGGCCTCTCCCATTCTGTTAAGAATCCAGTCTGCAGACTTCTCAACCAGCACCGCCAGCAGAATGCCGCCTGCCGCATCAATCACACTGTGCTGTTTCAGAAGCAATGTGGACAGAATGATCCCTGCGTTCAGGATCCAGGCAATCGCTTTCTGCCAGGACCTTGTTCCGATCTTTCCCCAGCTTAACGCCATCAGCACCGCGCCGAAGGCATGCCCGGAGGGAAACACGTTCCTTGCGTTGTCCAGACTGTAGACTACCCGGGTCAGCCGGGCGAACACATCTTTCCCCTCAACAACTGCCGGCCGCAAATCCACCATATTGGGAAAAAGCATGCAGATAAACAGGATCAGGATCAGTCCCGAAGTCAGCTTGACCGTCAGCTCCCAATAGGTTTTCAGATCCCTGCAGTACAGAAGGCTCAGCAGGATCGTCAGGATCTCCAGATGCCAGGTGCAGTAAAAAAACACCGCATATTTACTGAAGGGGATCAGATGATCCAGTCCGGTATCAATCAGTGTCACAGACACCGGGTCGATCTTTTCTGCAAAAGTAAACAACAAAATATAAAGACTAAATAAAAAAGCTGCGGACACCACCGGGTATTTCCGCATGATCTGCAGTATGTCTGTTGTTTTTTTCTGAATCGTACGCATCATCTGGTAAAACAGTTGTCTTGTATAAATAAGTATGTTACATTTGTCACTGCTGCAACGCGCAGCTTGCAGGATTATAAAAATGTGTTCTGCCAATGTCAACAAATAAAAACGAAATTGTGACAGAATCCGGAGAAATGTAACATTTATGAAAGAAAACAGTAATCACAGACTGACCATTGACTGCATCTACGAAGCCCTGATCCAGCTCATGAAAAACCGGCCCTTCCGGGAGATCTCCATCACAGACATCACCCGGAAAGCCGGCGTTTCCCGCATGGCGTACTATCGCAATTATTCCGATAAAAAAGAGATTCTTCTCCATCATCTGCAGGAGCAGATGGACCAGATGGAAGCCCGGATCCTGACCAGGCAGGATCTGTCCAAGACAGATCTGTGGATGGATCTGCTGGAGATTCTGCAGAAGGACCCCATTATGCATTATCTGATGGAAGCCGGGATCGTCGAAGAATCATTCCAGATTCACCTGAATTACCTGACACGGATTTATGCCCGGCTGTATGGCCTGGATCCCGAAGATACGGATACGAATATCTTTATCCACCGGCAGCTGGGAAGCATCTTCGGGTGCTTTCTGTACATGGCCCATAACAAAGGCGTCTGCAGTCAGGAACAGATCGCCCGCCATCTGATCTCCATTGTGGAATCCGGGATCTTACCTGCTTCTCAGGAGCCTGTAATACAGGTTTGAAAGCCGGCAGGGCCAGCAAAGGATCATTCCGATCACCGCGCCGACGCTGGCCTGCAGGATCTGGAACGGAAGCTTGAGGACCGCGTATTCCGGTGTGCTGTAGATATATGCCCGGCCGAAAGTATACCCGGCAATCATGATCACAGCACCCACCGCCACGGCAATGGCCGAGGCAAGAACCGGTTTCTTTTTCAGCAGGTGATGGGCGATCAGAGAGATCACCACTGCCTGAAGACCATGGGTGACCAGGGAAACAAACATCGGCGCCGGATAGAAGATCATATCCCCCAGAAAAGCGCCGATCCCTCCCACACAGAATGCATACAGCGGATCCAGAAGGATCGAGGCCAGACAGATCACAATGTCATTGAGATACAGATGACCGCCGGGAACCGGCATTCCGAATGAACTGAGAATAATATTGGCAGCCATGAACAACGCTGCGATGGTAAGCTTCACGGTGATGGTTCTTCTGGTGGTACGTGCCGGTAATGTATGTTCTGTCATAGTCTGTTCCTCCCTGATGTCTTTGATATCTTCATCGGTTTCTGAAATTTGTTCCATACAATACCGCTATTTTGGTATTATAAAAATATCCAGTTTTATTATATATTATAAGACCAGTTTATCCTTCCATTTTCCCTGATCGAAAACTATCCTCCGGGAACTGCCGGGCGCGCTGGCGTTCTTCTGTGTTTCCTTTTATAATCAACATGGATAATTATGCACGGCTTTCGCAAAGAATCAGGACTCAGTCCCTGAAAGGAGAACGATTATGAAAAACACAGGCACCCGGCGGTTTCCCGCCATGATCTCCCTGATCCTCTCTGTTTCCCTTCTGCTTCCGGCTGCTGTTCCGGCACAGGATCTGTCCGGGCCGGTTATGAGCGCGGATACTGTTGATTACAGTTCAGGTTCCGGACTGTTTTCCAGGGAGGACCGGCAAAAAGGAGATGACGCCCCGGAACCGGCCACCCGGATCCCCGGGCAGACGACGGTGGAAGACCTGGAGGAGATGAATCACGGGGATCTGGCCATGCTGTTTTCCAAAGACGGATACCTGACCTTTCTCCGGGGACGCTATTCGGATCAGATCATTGAAGATTACGAAGACGGAATCCGGTCCCTGTTCGGGATGGAATCCCTGCTGGGCCTCTCCAAAGGATCGGAATTCTTCTGTGTCTATGCGGAACGGAACCGGTTCGGATATACTTACTACACCTATAAACAGCGGTACGGAGATCTGACCATCCAGAACGCGGTCCTGAAGATCATCGTCGATCCGGAGGGCTACGGCGCGGGACTGGCCTGCTCCTTCACCCCGAATATCGGCATCGCTCCGGAGAATGAGACCAAGATTACTCCGGAAGAGGCCATCGAGATCGTAAAGCAGCAATATCCTTCCCTGGATTTCCGTTTCTATCCGGAGGATACCGGAGAGACCTCATATACCGATATCAACGATATTGCTTACCACTGCTGGGCTATTTTCACCAATATTCCCGAAGGGGAAGCCGTCCTTTCCGGGGAACGCCGTTATCTGGAGCATCTGGTCACCTACGACGGATACTATCTGGGATATCTGGCCGTGGTCTCCACAAAGGAACTGCAGCAGGGGGATAATGTGCAGGAAGGGGCCGCGCTGGCCTGGTTTGACGGCAAAGAAGCGGATACTTATACCGGCACTGTCACTCTTCATGACGGAACCATCAAAGAACTCACCGTTCCGGTGGTATACGATCCGGAAACCCGGCTGTATTATCTGGCCGACCTGGAACGGCATATCCTGGTTTCCGACTGCTATCAGTACATCACGAGCATGAAATATCAGCCCTTTACTTCCGAAGACAACACCGGGTGGCCGGAGCATTATCTGATCGCCTATGATTCCTACATCCGGGTTTACGATTTTTATGACAGCTTCGGCATGCATTCCGTGGACGGGTTCGGAATGCCGCTCCTGATCCTTTCCGATTACTGCGATGAGAACGGATATCCGGTGGATAACGCGGGATTTCTCGGCTTTCTCAACGGTTGGTCTTTGTTCGGAGCCTCCGGAGTCAATGATTTCAGCGAATGTCTGGATGTTATCGGCCATGAGTATACCCACGCCGTAACCAACTATATCCGGGGCGGTGATATTTATCAGAATGAATCCGGCGCTCTCAATGAAGCCACCAGCGATATCATGGGCAATCTCTGTGAAATGATCCTGGGAGACACACAGGATACGGAATGGCTGATTGCGGAAAACTCCGGCGAAGCGATCCGCAGCATGAGCTTTCCATGGCTGTACCGTCAGCCGGTGACTGTCGGAGGACAGTTCTACTACAGTATGGAGAAAGAGCCCTCGATCTTTAATGACCTGGGCGGGGTCCATACCAACAGTTCCCTGGTCAATCACGTGGCCTGGCAGTTATGGTCGGAGGGGCTTTCCCTGGAAGATGAGTATTATCTCTGGAGAGAAGCAATGAATCTCCTTACTCCCCAGTCCGGGTTTCGGGAGATCCATCAGGCTCTCTTATTCGCTGCCGAGATCCGGCAGATGGATGTGAAATGGCTGGGCCTGATCGACATGCTGTGCGAACAGGCCGGATACTGATCCTGAGGCTCCTTACCGGACCGGGCGGATCGTCATGCCCATAATCTCTGCAATTTCACCATAGTCTTCATCGGAGATCGGGGAGAAACTGAATTCCAGGATATATCCCGGATCTCCATCCTTCTGTGTGGTCAGGCATACCACATCTCTTTCCGGCATGAAATATCTGAGGAAATGGATCCCGTTGATGATGAAGTCCGCGATATCCTCCACTTCATCCATGCTTTCCAGCATTGCTCTGTAATCTTCCAGTGTGAAGTTGGAGGGAACCAGCTGTACGGCAGCATAGGATTCTTCCACCTCCGGCAGTCCGTAAATGGCGATAAAATACTCTGCGCCGGGCTGTCCTTCCGGAATCAGGGATTCTTCCATAATATCCGGAACATATATTTCCACGTCGGTCCCTTCCAGCGGCACGTAGGATCCTTCCAGGTCTAATTCTTCAATATCTTCGTCCGTGATATCAATCCGCGGGATTTCATAGTCACCGCCGTCAACGACCTCTTCCTCCAGCTCGATCGGTTCTCCGTCCGCATAGTAAACGCAGTCGGCAATCACTTCCTCCAGAAGATTTCCGATGGTCTTATCCAGCTCATCGATCTCCTTGGATGCGAACATATAGGTTCTGCCGTTTACGGTCTTGACCACACGGCGGTCTCTGACCTCATAGCCCTGTACCGTGTATCCGTAATCGATCTCATAGTATCTGACCCCGTCGATGACCACCGGCGCAAATTCGGAGGTCACTTCCAGATCCTCATATCCTTCTGCCATGAAGCCGGTAAAGTAATCGTTGATGAATTCCTCTTCATCCGCGAATTCCGTGTAGGTCCGGAGCATCACATAGGGGATTACCCCGAATTCCTGGGGATAGATATAATAGTTCCCTTCATCCCCTTTCAGGATCGAGGAGGTTCCTTCCGGAGTGGTCACTTTAATATCCCAGTCTGCCAGTGTATCGGAATCAGCCATGACTGGCTGGATCACCCCGAGGATCAGAACAGCTGTGAGCAAAACAGCGATCATTTTTTTCATGTCAAATTACTCCTTTCTGTCTGTAAGATTTGTGCTATACTAATACCCTAGAGTATATCGACCGGACCGTATCGGAAACAAGATCAGTTTTCGATCAGGGAGCGGTGTAAACGCCTGATTTTAAAGGAAAGGAGCCCGGCATGCAGAGACAGCGCCTTATCAGGAACCAGAATATCTCCACAGTACTGCTGATCGCCGCCTGCTTCTTTCTGACCTCTTCGGTCTGGATGTCCTGGGAATATCATCTGACGGATTTTCTGGATACACTGACCGTGGACTATCTCAGCATGGTGGCGGGATATCTTCTGCAGGCCGCAGGGATCGCCCTGTTCTCTCTGATGATCCAAAAGCGCCCTCATTGGTTCCGGCCCGGCCTGTTGACCCTGATACTGCTTTTGTTCCTTGGCAGTTCCGCTGTGTCGATCCTGCCTTCTTCCCCGGGCGTCAGCATTGTTTCCGGACTGTTCATGAATCTGCTCTGCGGTCTGATCGCGGGATTTTATCTGCATGTTCTGACATTTCTTACCGGCCCCTCCCATAAGGGTCTGGTCTTTGGCTCCGGATACGGATGCGCGGTGATCTGCACCTGGCTCTTTTCCAGGATCCGGGGGGAAGGAAGTTTCCTGACCAGTCCCTACGCCCTGATCGCCTATGCAGCCGTCACCGGCCTGATCATCCTGTGGATCGTCCTCTCTGGCAAAGATTCCTTCCGCTTCGGAATGGTGCCGCCGGAGATTTCTCCGGCTGAGTCTGCGAATGCAGCGGCGTCTGCAGACCGTTTTGGAGGGCACTCTGCACAAAAGCTGCGCAGCTTGTTTTTGCAGACCGGAATCATTGTGTTCCTCTTCAGCCTGGTCAAGAACCTGGGCTTCGGATTTCCTACAGCAGATATCCTGGGCGGCGTCAGTGTGGAACTTTCCCGGATCTTCTATGCCGCAGGCCTTGTCTGTGCCGGTTATATCATTGACAGAAACCGGAAACAGGGCGCCTTGTGTGCCGCCGCCTCCCTGGTGATCTCCTTCATCGGGCTGGCATTGTCCGGAGAGCAGATTTCCGCCATGGTCATCTGGTGTCTGGAATACCTGTTTTTCGGCTTCTTCTCCGTCTTTCGGATCGTGGTCTTCTCGGATCTTTGCCGCTCTTGCGGCTGTGCTTATCTGGCGGGACTGGGATTGTGTCTCGGCCGGGTCGGAGATGCTGCAGGAACTGTAATCTGCAATGCCTGCGCCGACCACAAGTTCGTTCTGGTCGTGGGAACCGCGGCACTGTTTATCCTGTCCCTCTTTTTGTTCTACCGGTTCTTCCTTCAGACCTGGATTTTGCCGCAGCCTGCGGTGAGAACGCCGGATGAACAGGAGACTCTGGAGCGCTTTTCCATGATCAACCAGTTATCCTTCCGGGAAAAAGATGTCCTGAAGGAGATCCTTTCCGGAAAAACCAACGCCGAAATCGCCGGAACTCTGTTTGTTTCGGAAAGCACCATCAAATTCCACGTTCATAATCTTCTGAAGAAAACCGGCTGCCGGAACCGCAGCGAACTGATTTCCAAATACAAAGCAGAGGTTTATCAGATTCTCCCGGGCCAGCCGGATTAACCGGCGCTTTTTCAGCCTTTCCTTCCTTTTACGGTAAACGCAGGGACGGTCCGCTCATTTTCATGGGCTACGATGATATTCTCCCCGCAGGCCATCCGCATCAGAATTCCTGAGAAAACTCCGTTATAGACATAAAGTCCCGGCATATTGATATAGGGATGCCATTCCCCGTCTCCCCAGGCATAATCGATATTATCCGTCAGATACTGTGGGCAATACTGCTGACAGATATGCCGTTTCCCGTACAGCTCTCCGGCAAGGGTTTCCCACTCCTTCTGTCCGTACTCCCGTCCGGCGGCATAGACTCCTTTGGAGGCATAGGCATCCATGGGTTTGATGATGTATGCATCTTTGTTTTTCTGCACTTCATCCAGGGTGATGTATTCCGGGGCAAATTCCACCGTCAGCGGCACATGCTCTTTGATAAAGGCCAGCTCCTCTTCCTCCAGAAAGGCTTTCGTCCTCTCATGATGCAGGACATAGAACAGCCATTTGGTATGGATGATCTGGGTGGCGAAAGCTCCTGCCAGAAATACCGCGTCCTCCCGGACGGCATCAAGAAAGGCGGAAACCTCCTGGTAATGATCCATGATGTCCGCCGTCACAGCTCTCCGATAGATGGCGTCGATCCGGTTTCCCGTCGGGGAATACAGCACTCCGTCCCGGTACTCCAGCCTGCGGATATCACAGATCTCGCAATTGACCCCTGCTTTCTGAAATCTTCTGGCGAATTCCTCAAAATCCCTCAGTGTGGCATTTTCCAGAAAATCGACCATCGCCACATTCGGACAGTCCTTTTTCTTCGGCCAGGTATTATACAGGTTCAGGAATGTCTCAACCCAGGTATCAAACAGTTCGAAGGGTTCCAGATCATACTGCCGGATCACCGCCTGATGGGCGGGATTGTTGATCAGCGCCTTGCCCATTTCCAGATCCCGCAGCATGGCAGCTGTCCCATCCGTATTGATCTCGCAGAAATAAAATTTCCCTGTATCTTCCTGGTAAAACAGGTCGAATCTGGCGATCGGCAGCTCCCCCGGATAAGGAGCCGGCAGCAGAATCAGTTCCTCCAGTTCTTTGGAGAACGGGAACAGGGCTCTGAAATCTGCCTTTTCCCTGTACTCCCGGATCACCTTTTCAAAGATCCGGTGGGTGACCTTCGTAATCCGACGAAACTCTTCGATGGTCTGTTCATCATAGATCTTGGGGATCTGGACGGTTTTATCCACGCAGTCATTCCAAAACAGAGGGGAATGCTCCAGGGAATCTCTGACCGCCAGGGCACCCCTGCGGTTCTCCTCCGGATGCGCCTTGATCTGTTCCTTATATGCCTCAAATACTTCCTTCTGCAGTCTCATTTGTCCTCCTGTTCCATGTCACTCGTTATCTTCTTTACAGGACAGCGGGCGGATCCTCGGATGCCCGGTTGTCTGATAAAAGGGCACGTATTCTTCAAATGCCTCCGGCGGCATCAGCTGGCGGAACCTGCCAGCCTCCTCCGCTTCCGCGAGGATCATCTGAAACATCTTGAATCCCCTGGCCGCATCCTTCTTTGCCTCTTCTTCAAATGTCGGCTCAAACGCGTAGATCGCTCCGGCGGGACACAGCATCTCGCAATAGGTGCAGCCATGGCCGTCCCCGCAGGAATCCCCGTGACGTCCGAATTTTCCCTGGTCCAGATCGATATATCCCATCGGACAGTTATCCTGACAGATGGAGCAGCCCTTTTCGTGGAGGCATTTGCTGCGGTCCTGCTTCAGGGAACAGTGCGGACTCGTATTGCCGTTCAGCATATTGATGACAGCGCAGGCCTGCATCGGATTGATATTCGTCGGAGGCACCTGCTTCAGAGGTTCTTCCAGGCCGTCCCGGACCGCCTGGCTTTTCCGGCAGACTTCGCGGCCGAATGCTGCTGCGCTTTCCTTATCGATCTCATCCGGATGCCCTGTGGTAAAATACGGATACCGGAAGACCTGGATCTTACAGTCTCCGTACCAGTCCGCCATTCCGACGATCTGGAATCCCTTCTCGATCACGTTCCGGGAGACCACCGGGAAATACAGATCCGGCATGGTTCCATGGGTGGTGAATAAAAAGAGATGTTTTCCCTGCTGCATCGGGAGGGATTCGATAAACTTCCGCACCGGGGGCGGATCTGCACACCAGATGGGACTTCCCAGTCCGATCAGATCATACTTCTCCAGCATCGCCGCGTTCACCTGTTTCAAAGGCACCACATAAACCGAATGACCGGCTTCGCGTACCCCGTCCCGGATACAGCGGGCAATGGTCTGGGTATTTCCTGTCTGAGAATAATAAATAATCAGTACGTTCATTGAAGATTCTCCTTGCTTAAGGTCTCCATAAGACTGCATGCGACCGGATTGGTTTCTTTCCAGACTGCGACAACATCCACGCCGGGAATATCCGGGTGTACAAAGGCCGACAGATCCGGGCTGGTATCCGCCACTTCCCGGGAAAGAAGACAGTATCCGTTTCCCAGATTAAGATCTGACATCAGGGATATGATATTTTCCTCATATTCCACCACAGCACCGTCAAAGCATCCGATGCAAAACGGCGCAGCGGCGGATGTATCCTTGCCGGATACCCGTTTCACTGCGTCGTCCAGTTCTTTTAAGATCCTTCTGCAGTCTTCAGCAAACTGTTCTCCTTTCTCTGTAAGAAGGATTCCTCTGGGTACTCTGCGTATCAGCCTGACTCCCAGTTCTTCCTCCAGCAGATTCATCTGTTTGCTGAGCGCCGGCTGGGACACATACAGTCTCTCAGCCGCCTTTGTCATATTTTTCTGTTCTGCCGTCTCAAGGAAATATCTGATCTGCATCAGCCTCATTGCTTCCACCTCATTCCTCTTTTAAGATGGTATTCGCAAATGTTTTCCCTGTCAAGCACAAACAATGTGACAATCGGAAGGATGGGATTTCCCTCCTGCCGATTGTCATATGCGTTTCTGTTTCATGCTCGCATGCATTAAATTGCAGCGCTCACTCCCGGAATGTCCCTGCGACAAATTTCTTTAATAAAAACGCGCAATAATAGGGAAAGGTATAAATATTGTCTTCCATTCCAATATTGAAATCTCCCAGCTTAATTCCAAAAGAAATGTCGCTGTATTTCTCGCCGAAGATAAGAGCCCTTAATGATTTCGAACCTTGCCTGTTGGACTTAACTTCCACAGGAATCAGGTTATTGATACTTCGTATGAAAAAATCTTCCTCCAGTGTGGCATTGCCATTCACATAATAAAACAGTTGCAGCCCTTGTTTGTAAAAAGCTTCCGCGATAAAATTTTCATATAAGGCACCTTTGTAAACACCAAGGTTTTTATTTGCACGCAAGTCTTCTTGTGTTTCCGGATCCAAAGTGGAAATCAGCAATCCGGTATCCGGATAATAAAGTTTGAATTTATCCTCATCGAAATTCCCCTGTAAGGGAAGTTCCGGAAAGATCAAGCAAAAACACTGTAATATAACGCCAGCATCTTTCAACCAGTCAATACAGCCCGTATATTCTCTTGCCCTGGCACTTTTTGCCAGCTTGGAATATTGGAATTTTTTATTTTCCTTAGCAAGCTGTGCCGGTATATTTCTATAAATGTTTACGATCTTTGCCTGATCTAAACCTTCTGCATATTTTCTGATATCTTCCTCATAGTCTAATCGGATCTGATTCTGGATATCCAGGGTACCAAAGAATGTACCGGTTTCTATATACTGCCTCACAACGGCCGGCATTCCTCCCAAGACGCAATAATCCAGAAACAGCGTTTTAAAGACTTTCATCTCCGTATCAGAAAACGGCTTTCCCTCCACCATATGCGTATAGATTTCATCGATGGTTTGTGCCGAATATCCTTTTGCCCATAGAAATTCTTCGAAATCCATGGAGAACATTTCATAATCTGTTTTATTCCCCACACTGTTACTGTGGATTTTTTTATAATTTATACCTAACAGGGAACCACTGCAGATGACATCAAATCTTCCGTCAATGCGAAACGATTTCAATGACGTGGCGATGTCCGGGTATTCCTGTATCTCATCAAACAAAATCAGGGTATCATGTTCGATGAACTGCTTGGAAGGATCGATTAAGGAAATATTCCTGATAATGCTCGCTACATCATATCCATCGTCTGCAATTGACAGGTATTTTCTCTCCAATGCAAAATTCAAGTTCACCACCGATGCATAGGATTTATTTGCAAACTCCAAAATAGATTCTGTTTTGCCAATTTGTCTGGCTCCTTTGATAACCAGCGGCAAATGATTGGGATCATTTTTCCAGGACTTCAGGAAATCATCTATTTTACGTCTTAAATACATATAAAAAATCCTCCACACAGCAAAATAGTATCACGTTTTTTTTTGTTTTTCTATATGGTTTTTCACGTTTTTTATGAATTATGGATAGAATATATCACGTTTTTACTTGCATATTCAATTGCGAAAAACCTTCTGCGGAGCAGATGGTTTCCCTGAAGGGTGGGTTGGGTTGAAGCGAAGCTGTATTTTGGGTTTCAATAAAAAACGAGGCTGCCACACTTAGCGACAGCCTCCTGTCTTTATTCCGCTGTTTTATAGGTTCGGTAGGAGAAGAATGCTTCTGCGTTTTCTTCCTTCGGATTCCGGTTTCCGCTCAGTTCGAAGAGTACGGTGTCGTTTTCCATATCATAGTCTGTGAACACCGGCCGGCTGCCGATCCGGAGATCCTCAAATCCGAGATCCGAGATCGTTCCCTTCGGAGCGAAGGGCCCGATATTGTCAACCACGCCATGCAGTCCCCATCCGATCATAACCGTGCTGTTGTTGTACTGCACACTGCCGCAGTGACTTGCGATATGATACTTTCCGGTTTTCTCATTGAGATATGCTCCGTCGACGACATCCAGAATCGTCGCAGTTTTCGCAACTTCATCAATCTCCGCTTTGAACACCCTGGTCAGAGTCGGAATTGGCATTGCCATAAGGAAAGGCGCCATACCCGTCTGATTATCAAAAACGCTGATCACCGGGTTCCCGTCCAGAGTTCCGGCCTCGGTCCTGTTGCAGTATCTTGCAAAATGCTGGCCGAAGGTCAGAGCCTTGAATCCTGCTCCCATATCATCCGTGCGGTCCGTCGTGAATTCTTCATAGCCGGCCAGGGTGCTGGCTTTTCCGCCGAGGATCCAGTCAATGGCGCCGCTCTTCATGTCAAACTGGAATACGGCGGACTGATCACGCATGGAGACCAGCAGTTTGTCCACGGTGCCCTCTTCGTTCAGAGTGTAATCCAGACTGTTAACGTGAACATAATCCATGATTCCGTCTGCGAAGGAAGAGATTTCGTTCTGCCCCACCGTTACCATGACGCCGTCCAGAGTGCTGTTTGCATAATCGATCTTTTCGACTGCGGATTCATACAGAAGCGGATAATCCGCTGTATTGATCTCAGCAATCACTTCGTCATCCTTCACTTCCTGCATAATGCCGGCCCAGACATAAGCGGACTGTGTTCCGTCCAGTCCTTCCAGGCTTTCCGGAAGATTCTCCACCTGCTGCAGTGTATAGCTCAGCAGAAGATAATGGGTTTCATCGATTATAACAAACTCATGCTGATCCAGATATCCTTCCCCATGGGTATGATCCGGATCTTCATTGGGATACAGAGTGATCAGATCGATATCCTGGAACCGGTCATTCATGACCAGATACATTCCGGAGGAAAAGCCTCCGTTTGCATTTCTGTATTCCGGACGAAGTTCCACAAACAGGGAATAGTACTGGCTGCCGGCAAAGGTCTGGGGCGCAAAGTTTTCTGCCTGCACTTCCCCGACACAGTTCACGTCCCGGTAGTACAGGATCCGGCCCTGTGTATCTGCACGCAGCAGGAACTTATCCAGAACGAAGGTGTATACTCCGGCCTGCTCCTCCGCAGTGCCTTCTCCGGTCACTTCAAGGGCCGGGAAAGCTTCCGGCACCGTGTGAACGCTGTATTTGCTGCCATCGGCCATGTGAAATGCGATCACTTCGTCGACCAGCTCCTTCGCATTCAGTTCCGCCGGGCTGTATACTACGGATCCGTCCGCAACTTCCAGGGAACCGCTGATGCTGCTGTCGGCAGAAACGATCTCAGTCCCTTCCTGTGCTGTAAATGTCAGCGGATCCTCTGCTGCATACGCATTCAGATAATATTCCGATTCATTTCCCTCTTCCAGAGAGCCGACCAGTTTCACACCGGTGATGCCGATCTCATCTGTGACCGTCAGGGCGATGGCAGCTGCTTCCGGAACCAGCACGGTGCCTTCCTCTTCCGCTGCGATCTGATCGGAATAATCAAAAGGCACATTGGCATAATCGATCTCTTCCGGACTGCAGGTGATCACTGCTGCCGGCGCCGGTTCTCCGGCTGACTCCCCGTCCGATGCGGCTTCCTCTGCCAGAGCAGCGCCATACAGGGAAACTGACATCAAAAGGGGCTGTCGCGCTAAGGCGCGACAGTCTTCATCTTAATTAGGATAAAATCCGGCCTGTGGGCCGGATTTTTGCTGATTTAAACACATTTCTGCCACATACGCAAAAAAATATAGTCTGTTAACAGAACATCCTGAATAAGGATGCTTCCTGTTTTTCTTATGTTTTGAAAAGTCAAAATTTATCCGGTTTTCAAGTCGGTCAGAAACTGTCCGGTCCGGCCTCCCTGTATCTTGAAATGAAGCTTATTAATGTTGAAGGCAATCGCAGCAATTATGCTCTGGGCAAGGACATTTTCTTTTCCACGGTATAGGTATTGTCGGAAACCCAGGTCCTCTTTCACTACTGCAAAACTGCCTTCGGCCTGTATGCTCCTGTTCATCCTTAGCTGCGTTCCGTACTCGGTCGTGATCCGTGCCAGGGCCTCCTCGCGTTTTTCCTTCATCACTTTAGAAACATTAAGCCTTTTATTGCGCTCTTCCATCGGGGTTTTACAGTTGTTGCCCTTAATGCACTGTTCTTTCCGCGGGCAGCCTTTACAATCGCTGCATTCATATATTGTGACCTCGCTCACATAGCCGCTGCGGCTTTTGCTGTGTCTTTTGCCAACGGCAGAAAGCTTTTTTCCTTCCGCGCACAGGTAACAATCTTCCTGCTCCAGGTATTCCATGTTTTCCCTGCGGCTGATATCCTTATGGTATTTCCTGGTCCTTGAGATCTCATAATTCTGAGGTTTTATATACGCTTCCTGACCATTCTCTGACAGATATACATATGCCTCTTCACTTTCATATCCGGCATCTGTTACGACCTCTGTATATCTGAATGGAAGATGTCTGCCCATATCCTCTAGAAATGGGACCAGTGTGTTTACATCCGTGGGATGGGAACTGATGTCCACCCAGGTAATATACTGGGCATCCACTGCGTGTTGGAGGTTATAAGCTGGTTTAAGCTGGCCATTGAGCATCGCGTCTTCCTTTAACCTCATGAAAGTGGCATCCGTGTCTGTTTTTGAATAGCTGTTCCGCTCCCCGCAGATATGGAGCTTCTTTGTGTATTCTTTCAGCTTGCTGATATAATATTCCAGGCTTTCGATGGATTTCTGGAGCTGGCTTTTTCTCTTTCCAGACCCATAGACAAACACAAGGTTCTCCTCTTTTTTGATCCCATAGAGTTTCTTGCGCAGCCTCTTGGCTGTATGCAGGGAGACCTGTCCATTGTATACGATCTTTATTCCATACAGTTTCTCGCATTCCGCTACAAGTGCAATCAGCTTATCTTCCAGTTTTGCCTGGTTTTTCGTAACAGCCTTTTTCCACACAAAAGTATATTTATTGGCGTTTGCTTCAATCTTAGTCCCATCAATAAATACAGTCTTTCCTGAAATCTCGCCCAATGAATGCAGGGAAGAAACAACCTCTTTCATGATATCTTTGGAACACGAAGACGCATGTAATGAAATAAATCTTGCAAGAGTTGCATGATCCGGCACGGGCATTCCTTCCAAGAGGAACATGAAGTTGATGTCCCTGTGGCAGGCAGTCTCTATATCCCTGCTGGAGAAGATCCCGTTCATGGCAGCGTAACTCATGATCTTGAGCAGTGTCCTGGGTGATGCCTGATTTTTACGGATCCTGTCATAAGTGGAATACAGTTCCGTAAGATTCATTTCCTCCACAAATGCATTAAGCAGGCGTACAGGGTCATCTGCAGGGATCATGGTATTCATTTCGAATGGAAGTTTGAATTGATAATTGTCCAGAACTTTAGTATAATCCGGCTGTAAAATTCTTTTTAGCATACAATTATTTTACAACAGGAGCCGGACTTTTCGAAGTCTGGTTTTTGTTTTTAACAGTTTTGTAATAGCAGAAAAGCCGGCCAAAAGCCGGCTTTCATCCTTGTTTTGTTCAGAACTGTCGCGCTCTTAGCGCGACAGCCCCTAATGCTGTTAAGGTGATATTTCCAGGCGGGAGAATAGTAGTTTATTATCTCGATGAAAAGGTTCCGTTTACTGAGAATAGAAGAGTTGCACCAAAATTGCGATTGAGTATCATGCCCGCACCAAAATTGCGATTGAGTATCACCTCCGCACCGAAATTGCGATTGTGTATCATTTTTTGCCCCGAGATCAGGGATTCCATTGGGAAATTGATACAGAATCGAAATTTTGGTGCAGGAATTGATACAGAATCGAAATTTTGGTGCAGACACTGATACACGATCGCAATTTTGGTGCAGCAGTGATACACAATCGAAAATCTGGTGCAGGCAATGTAACGATATACGGTCGAACTTCTGTGCTTACTCTTTCATAAACGATGGGATCCTGGTCAGGTGTAAGTACCTACGGTTGAAAATGATCGGATTTGACAAGAAACCGGACTATTCATGATGTTCTTGCCGATAGCAGGCTGGGGTGCATCCTTCCTTCTTCTTGAAAGCACGGGAAAAGGTGGCGTATTCCCGGTAGCCGATCTGATTTCCGACTGCCTCCAGGGGTTCATTTGTCCGGGCCAGCAGCAGCTTGGCCTGACTAATCCGAATCTCCAGCAGGGTTTCCGAAAAAGTTCTGCCGGTGTGTTTTTTAATCAGCCGACTCAGATATTCTTCAGAGAAGAAATATTTCTGCGCCAGCGTTTTCAGGGTGACTGTATCAAAGTTTTCCTGGATATCATGCAGGATCCGGATGATGGAAAAGCGATCCGGCAGATGCAGGGTCTCTGTTTTCACTTCGCTGCTGAGCATCAGATAACACAGAAGCTGCTGGAAAATGCCTGTGGCGAAATCGCAGAAAACAGTCGGCAGAAGATAGCATTCCTGGCATAAATGCTTCACAATCCGCTTCAGAAAGCGGTCATTATCCGTATGCAGGGACAGATAGGTCCCTTGCGTCTCCTGCAGCAGACTGTGCCGGAAAAAGGAGGCAATCGCATTGTCCTGGGTCATGAAGGAGCCGGATGCGGTACGGAATGTGTTGGCCCGAACCATGATATTGAAGATCACCGAATCCGGTTCCACATCCTCAACTTTG
>JAFUBX010000071.1 GCA_017459985.1 Parasporobacterium sp. | reverse complement strand
GTCATCAGCTCTCCCTGTGCCGGCGCAGATCTGATTTGATCAGATTCGATATTATTCCAGTCAGTATGGTTTATTTCAGTCTTACTCTTAAGAGGTACCGAAACGGGAACCCTAAGAAGTCCGGGATCGGTCACCCTGGAGATCCCCAAATCGTCACTTCTTGAAGTCCCTTCCGCTGCACTTCTGGAACCGGTGCTTTCCGGTCCAGAGGTTCCGGTTTCAGAACCTCTGGCATTCATTTTTCCTTCGGCAAGACCATTGATGTCGGCTTTCCCAGCATCCAATCCGGTCATAAAGCTCTTCACATACAAGATGTTCGGCAACCCATGTCCACGGCGTTTCTTCTCCAGAAGTCCGAAGCTCTCCAGTTCTGCCAGGAGCTCCATCGCCTTTTTCTTTGAAAATCCAAGGTCTTCCTGGATCTCACCAATCTGATAGATGATAAAAACCCTATTGTCTTCATCAAACCAGGCATTCTTCCGGGATAACGTCATACGATCCAGAAGTACCCCATACAGCACCTTTGCCGGGATGGAAAGACCGGAGAACAACGCTTCTGTCAGCATGACTTTCGGGATCCTAATAAAGCTGAACTGATCCGCCTGGGAGCCATAGTAGTAATTGAATTCCATCGACCATTACACCTCCTCGTCTTCCGGATTTTCCATTTCCTGATGCTCCTTCCATTCCTTCAGGAGATCCTCAATAATATTCCGCATATCTGTGGTCGTATATGTTGCAGGAAAGTATTCCCGGAGTTTCTTCTCTGTAAAGGTCAGTTTGGAAGAAGGCGCTTTGCCCGGCTGGCTGTCATTCAGAAGCATAATCATCTTTGCCTGGGTGATGGCTCCAGTCTGCAGCTGAGCACGAAGGAGAGTGATCTGATTCAGCTTCACGACACCGTTGTCCTTGATGTATTCAAACAGCCACTTCTGGACTTCCTGATCAATGTAGGAGATTTCAACAGCGACCGTAAACTGGATGCGTTTCTGATCAACGTAATCAAGGAGTTCCGGAATGAGTTCGGTGAGGCGAATATAACGATGCACTTGTTGAGTGCTCTCACCAACTTCTTTTGCCAGAATATCTCTCGATACTTGACCGACCAACCTCTGACCATTTTGGTCAGAAGTTAAATCTCTTCGAGCACCTTGCCGCCTCATCGCATCCATCTTCATCTTATAGGCAAACGCCTTCTCACTCGGAAGCAGCTCCTCACGCTGAATGTTCGCGTCCACCATCTTCACCACGGCTTCATCATCAGTCATTTCCCGAATGATCGCCGGCACTGTATCCATTCCCAGCATCATCGCAGCATGCATCCGGCGGTGACCGGAGACCATTTCATAAGTGTCATTCCCGATCGGCCGGACCAGAACAGGAGAGAGGATGCCGTTGATCCGGATGCTTTCCATCAAGTCCTGCATCTTTTCATCATCCAGCACCTTGAAGGGATGATCCTTGAACGGCCGGATCTTTGCAATCTCCAGATCCATTGCCGATTCTTCATTTGCCACACCCAGCAGTTCTTCCACACTGGTCAGCCTGATTTTCTGTCCCGCTCTTGTCTTCATCTCCCCAGAACCTCCTTCGTCAGCTTC
>JAFUBX010000022.1 GCA_017459985.1 Parasporobacterium sp. | reverse complement strand
GATTACTGTTGAACACCCAGCAGCAGTAGTTGAAAAACCGGGGACAGGCCTGCTGTTTGGGTATGCTTCTGAGCAGTTCCCGGTGCATGCAGGCTGCCCGGTTTTGTCTGGCATTACAAAATGCATCGAAGCAGAAGCGGGCCTGGCACTGCAGCATAATGTGACGATAACATTTGAAAAACACTGGAACCATGAGATGAGTTAAATATGGCAATTACTGTGAACTTATACTATACCGGTACCAACGGAAATGCCCGCAAATTTGCGGAAGAGATGGAATCATCCGGGACAGCAGAGGCGATCGATATCCATCATGCATCACTGATGATGGGAACAATTGCTGCGTTCCGGGAAAAGTATGATCTTCATATGACGGTGGCGCGGTTTGCAAACGCAGACATTCCGGAATCGGAAGGCCGGTTTGTCAGAAAATAGAATTCTGGAGGGAACATGCTATGAAGATCAAAGTACAATATACCACCCTGATCGTGAATGACCTGGAGGAATCCGTGGCATTCTACCAGGATGTCCTTGGATTCCGGGAGGGATACCACGTGGATACTCGGGATGGCGGGGCTATCACCATTATGGAAAGCGATGGGGCCAGCGTGGAGCTAATCTGCAATAAGAATTTTCCCACGGGGATGTATTCCATCGGAACTGATGTGGATAACCTGGACGAAGTGATTTCCCACTTGCAGGACTTTGGGTACCAGGCGACAGGGCCCATGATACCCACTACGGTTGGAAGGATGACTTTTGTTTTGGATCCGAATGGTATCCGGATTTGCCTGATCGAACATTCGGAGAATTACCGGAAAACATATATGGCGGAAAGAGAGCAACTATGAATGCTGCAGAAGCCTTAAACCGGCTGCAATTACAGGCCTTCCATGATGAGCAGCTGCAAAGCCGGTTCCTGAAAAACCAGGGAAGATCCATATCCGCTTCGTGCATTCTGTGATCTGTGTCGGGAACTGGGATATGAGATTTATCCCATGGATGTCATTGCTGCCAGTGAAGAGAACTATGCTGCCATGAAGCGGTCAACGAACAGGCAGCCAATGCTAGCGGAATTCCTTGATGGCAAGATGGCTGTAATGCCCAAGACAGTCAAGGCGATGCGCAAATTCTTCCGCAGAGATATTTCCGCTGTCTGCAATCCAATTAAGGATTAGTTTCATTGCGCCTGAAAAAACAAAGTCATATACAAATTCAAGATCGTCAGGATGATAGGTGGGGAATTCACGTTGCCAGTCCTCGAGGATTCTCGGGCGCACCAGTTTCTTTATTCGTTCAGTAAACTGCGGAGCTCCATTATGTCCGAACAAAATCAGGCTCAGCTCATGATTTTGCAGGATTGCACCAAAAAGCATTGCCAACTGATCCGGGTTGTCGTTCTTCATATATGGATTGAAGAACGACATTTTTTCTTGAACAAATTCCTCTTCAATCTCCCGAAGCAAATCGTTTGGCTCGTTATAGTGCAGATAAAAAGTTCCTCGGTTGAGTCCAGCCTCCTCGCAGAGCTCCTTGATCGTGACTCGGGTAATCGGCTTGGTTTTCAATAATTTCAGAAGAGCGTCTTTCAAAATCTTTTTCGTGAACTGAACACGGGTATCTTCATTCTTCATCATTATTTCTCCCTTATAGATGATAATCAACATATTTCCCGAAACTGTTCAGGAATTAACAAAAGAAATATATCTGCTTATTGAACACGATGTACATTAAGTATTATGATGATAATGAGGAAAAAGTCAAGTCTGAATTGATGATGATGATCTCATTAAGAATAAGAGTGGAGGAATGAAATATGTCAATTCTTGAAAAATCAAAACTTTTTGCGTCTCCGAAGTTTGATCCCTATATCAAATCCGCAAACACAAGCAGACCGGAGAAATGGCTTGGCTTTTTCTTCGGTCCGATGGGCGCAGCGATCCTGAACATTACATTAGTCAGCTATCTGAATGTATTTTATACCGACGTTTTGGATTTGACGAATTCTTTTGTTTGGGCCGCAGCATTTATGGCGCTGTTTCCAATTTTGTCTAAAATTGTGGACGCTGTCACGAATATTGTTATGGGACAGATTATCGAAAAAACCCGAACACGGCAAGGTAAGGCGCGCCCTTGGATATTTATCTCAGCACCACTTATGTCCATCGCTACGATTTTATTATTCCTGGTACCTCGGGAACACAGTGTATTGCAGTTTGTTTTGGTGGCGTTGACTTACAACATTTTCTTTTCCTTTGCCTATACCATTTACAATATGAGCCATACCTTGATGGTTCCGCTGTCCACCAGTAATGTAAAGCAGCGGGACGCGCTGAGCCTGTTCACAAACATGGGCGTCAACATGCTCCCCGGCGTGGTGGTTTCGTTGTTGTTCCCGGCAGTCCTTATGACTAAATGCAACCTTTGCAATACTTACTTCTGATATGGCTGGTTTTTGTAAAACTTACTTCTGTTTTCAAGGTGCTGTTCCGGAACTGAATTTTGCAAAAAATTTAATAATGGAACTTAATCTTGCAAACTGGCACTAATTATTTCATTTCACCAAGATACACTCCGCATTATACTATTCACAGAATTATTGTGTCATGTCAACATTTTTTCCGCGGAAAAAATGTTGTTTCCGCTCATTTTTTCTGATATTATACTTTTGGTTGCGGTTAGCTTTGATGAAGCTCCTGGAAAGCGACGTAAAGCTTCACATGTAGAAGACACAGAATCCAAGCCAACGGCGAAGGATGATGTTAGCGCATCCACCGTTTAGAATCCGTTTGCAAAGAAAGGCATAAATTGCGATGAAACGATTAATAGAAGACTCCCTGCTGCAATGGAAAAACAGCCCGGACAGAAAGCCGCTTATCTTATGGGGTGCCCGTCAAGTAGGTAAGACCTGGTCTATCCGTGAATTTGGCCAATCCCATTTTCAAAATACGGTGTATATATCCTTCTACAACAATCAGAGAATGGCATCCATTTTTGAGCAGGATTACAACACTGCACGTATTCTGAAGGCTATTGAAATCGAAATGCATATAACCATATCTCCACAGGATACCCTCATTGTATTTGATGAAGTACAAGGAGCACCGAAAGTCATTGAATCTCTGAAGTATTTCTGTGAAGACGCCAGAACGTATGCCGTAATTGCGGCAGGATCCTTATTAGGTACAGCGCTTCATCAGGGAATCTCCTTTCCGGTCGGCAAAGTAGACGAATTGCACTTATATCCTATGTCGTTTCGGGAGTTTCTCTGGGCATTGGAAGAAAATGATCTGGCGGAATTCTTTACCGATTATAAAAATCCGGAAATCAATCTGTTTCGGGATCGTTATATTGAGTTATTAAGAGCGTATTATGTTATCGGTGGAATGCCCGAAGTAGTGGAGCATTTTCGATTGCATCATGATTATGATCAGGTCCGGGAACTGCAGTTATCCATTTTACGGCAATATGAAGGGGATTTCGGAAAACATGTGAACCCCGGAGAACTCCCCCGGATCCGCATGGTATGGCAATCCCTTCCTGCTCAGCTTGCCAAGGAAAATAAGAAATTTTTCTTTGGGCAAATAAAAAAGGGGGCTCGTTCCAAAGATTATGAGATTGCCATTCAATGGTTGCTGGACAGTGGTCTGATCTATAAAGTAAATAAGGTTTCCGCCCCCTCCGTTCCATTGAAAGCTTATATAGATTTTTCTTCCTACAAAATCTATATGCTGGACGTCGGTCTTCTGGGCGCTCTGGGGGAGTTGGACTGGAGGACGATTCTGGAGGGAAACCGAGCTTTCACGGAGTTCAAAGGAGCTTTGACAGAACAATATGTTCTGCAGCAGCTTGTTGCAGAAACTACCTATTCTGTTTATTATTATGCAACAGAAAAATCGGCTTTTGAAGTAGATTTTCTGTTTCAACAAGACGGTAATGTTCTTCCGCTGGAGGTAAAAGCGGAAGAAAACCTGAAAGCAAAAAGTCTGAAGATGTATGTGGAAAAATATCACCCGAAAACTGCCATTCGAACCTCCATGTCCGGATACCGGGAGCAGGACTGGCTGATCAATATTCCGCTTTGGGCTATTCAGGCGCTGTGAATCTTCCCATTACTTGCATTTTCTGTACCACCGCTATATCAAGCCGGTCACCTTAAAGCCTGCCGCCTCACTGCCCTCCACCAGTCCGGCCAATGCCGCCTGCACCCTGGAGAAGTTGATTGCCGCCTGGCAGGTGATCCTGGCGTCGACACTATAAAATGCTCCCTGTGTCATCTTGAACACAGGGAGCGAATAAACACTTTCTTCTTTTTGAATCAGATTACTCGAAATAAGAGCCCAGATCATTCTGCTGGATGAACCCTTCTACAAGAAGCTGATCAATGGGATCCTGTCCGATTAAGATGCGGCAGTTCCAGTCGATATACATAATATCCATAGTTTCCGCAGTTGGCCATTCCAGCACGGTTGCGCCATTCGGATCACCGGTTTTGATGAAATTGCTCCAGTAATCGGTTGCGATGTCTGCAGTTGCCCAGTCCCATCTTTCCCAGTTCCGGAAACCGCCGGTCTCGCGACGCGCTGTAAATTGTACTCCGGCCAGAATTGCAGCATACCAGGCGGGAGTCTCTCCTGTGATCCTGGACCAGTTGTTTCAGGAGTTCATGACATGATCTGTTACCGGAAAAATGTGAATGAGCAGTTCAAACAGGCATTTCGCATGACTTCCTCTGTCTGTGATCAGGTGCAGAATATCAGAACCATCGGATATTCTGCACCTGATCCGAAAAGCAGTCTGTTATCTGCTGGAGCATTACCGGGACCCGTTAAAGCTTGAAAAACTGGCAGACATTTTAGGCGTGCATAAAAACTATCTGTCTTCCGAATTCACAAAAGAAGCCGGGAAACTTTTACGCAGTATCTGAACGATATTCGTCTGGAACAAGCTTCCATGAAACTGCGCCTGGGTGATCTGTCTATCGGGGAAATTGCTGCGTCGGTCGGGATCCAGGATCAGAACTATTTCGCCAGGCTGTTTCACAAAAAATATCATATGACTCCGGCACAGTGGAAAGCGAATTCGGAGGAGACCATGGCAGAGCAGATCATTTCCGTGGAACGGATGCGCTTAAGTGATGCGCGGACTATCGAACATCTGACTTGCTAAGAAGGCAATTGCCAGGAATAAGCCTTCTTTAGAGGAAATTGCGTTGACATTGGATTTACCGCTTCTTCCTTTATTTATCAGTGTTTTCAGAATGGGACAAGGGTTCGAATCCATCCTTTCCTTTTCCCTCTTTTTCCATATTAGGCTTTTTCCTGAATCCAGGCTGCGGGCATAGGATTATCTATTACTGCCTGCATTGGATCAGGCTCGCAAGCAAGGGATTGCAATTGCCTTTTTTCCAGGCCAGCATGATATTGCATGGGGCAAGCTCTTTCAGGGGCTTGTAGATAACATTTTCACTTTGAAAAGATGCCTGGATTGCTTGCGCCATGATCGCCACACCATAGTTGCAGTCCAAATAAGTAAAGAGAGAAGAGATGGAATCAGCTTCCACAGAGACCCTGGGAGAAAAGCCTGCCTCCATGCAGCTTTTCCACATCACGTTATATCCAAGAAGGGAGCGGTCTTTTCGCCAAGCGATGAAGGGCTGATCCTTCAGATCTGCAACAGACAGTTCTTCTTTCTCTGCAAGCGGATTGCTCTTATGCATGAAAAGGCCATTCTCAGTAACCTCGACGATACGGGTTTCGATGTCTGTAGTGTAGCTTTCCGGTGTAAAAATCAGAAAGGCCGCATCAATCACTCCATTTGACAGCGCCCGCGCCAGCTCTGCATCCGGGTATTCACTGAAGCGCAGCTGAACATGCGGATTATCTTTTGTGAAAGCATTTAAAATCCGGTTAATATTCGGCGTGCGTCCGTTACTGAGCATGCCGATATGAAAGGAATCGTATTTTCCTTCCGCGGCATCTTTTGAGATATTTATGATATCTTCATAATTGGTGAGGATGGTCTGTGTTTTTTGATAAACAGCTTCACCCGCAGGGGTTAAGTGAGGCTTTACTTTATCACGGACAAACAGTTGACATCCGAGTTCGTCCTCTAAGCTGGAAATCATACGGGAACAGGCTGACTGCGTGACATAGACCTGTTCTGCTGCTCTGGAAAAATTCAGAGTTTTTGCCAATGCATTAAAACATTCTATTTGCTTGATGTTCATATCATGCGCTCCGCTACAGTTCTACCTGAAATCAAATCAGTATTGGCATTAACTATTATAACCAAACACATTATAGATGATTTTCAGAAGAAAAGCAAAAATAAAGCAGAGCTTCCCAAAAAGGGCTCTGCTTTATCGTGTTCATTCATAAAGAAAAATGTGATTATTTACGTACGCCGGTAAACTTGGATTTTCCAAGCTTCATCTTGGCTTCTCCGGTGATCTCTGTATCCGTTGCGGTTCCTTTCATGTTAAAATCGATCATACCGAATGGGGTTTTTAATTTTGTGTTCATATCGAAGTTATCGCCTTCAATGGCATTGATCACGAAATCGCCTTTTTCATTATCTGCGACAGACAGGATCGTGCCTTTGTAGCTTCCATCCGCTTCTTCCGTGATATTCCAGATTGCTACGGTGGTTCCTAAAGGTGATTTTGTGGTTACTTCCCATTCTCCAATTACTTTTGATGCCATAATAAATTACCTCCTGTTATTTTGAATCAAAAAATAGTTACCGTGCTTTTTTCTCCGGGCGGACGATTGGGATGTCCTGTTCTTTGTATTGATTCACTTTTTCTTTGATTTCTTCTTCAATATCAGCAAATGCCAGCAGAGAAGCGAAGATTTCTTTATAGTGGAATTCCAGCTCTTTGATATGAAGACGGGATCCTTCCAGGTTATGGAACTGTACATGAGATTTTCCGTCTTTCATGGTCAGATCTCCCTGAATGCCGCAGATTGCACAGGTGACCTGATTGGCGCCCGGATCCAGCGTCATCAGGTTTCCGTGGCAGACCGGGCAGGTTCCTTCAAAATCTCCGCACCATTTCATTTCTTCATAAGGAATGCAGGCATTATTTGCAACATTGATGCCGAGCTGATAAGCCCTCTTCAGTTTTTCTTCATGCATTAAGATCTCGCCGCTGCTGTTGGATTCGCCAACCGCCAGCTGGTCGACCACTTTGATATGCATCGGATAGGTTGCATCATTCATCAAGGTCAGTCCCATAGACATATACTGCGGTCTGGCTGCGCCGCCTACTGCAATGAATCCTGCGCAGCGGTCTTTAAACAGACGCTGATCAATCGGGGAATCCTCTCTTTTAAAGCCTAACATTGCAAGCCCGCCCACATCGTGGAATGGGCCAATACGGTCGGCCATGACAAGGAATGATGCAATCGGCCGGATCAGATAAACGGGGGCACTGTAAATTACGGCATCACAGTCCAGCAGATGATCCCGGAATACCGGGAAGTCATCTTTTTGGATGCAGAGATTTTCTACGCCGTCATTCATCATGCGCTGTGTACATACCTGACATCCTCTGCAGGGTTTGATTTCATAATCCTGCATGCGGATCAGTTCAATTTCAGCTCCGGCGCTCCGCGCGCCCAGTAACGCTTCTCTGAGGATCAATTCACTGTTTCCGTAATGTCTGCCAAAGCTGACGCCTAATACTTTTTTCATGAAATACCTCCCAAACATAGTGTTCTGTTAATGGGATTGTATATAGAAAAACAGGAAACAGGAAATGAGATTTTGGGATTTCAGTATTCCAAAAATGCATACAAAAAAGATATATAAAAGAATGGAATTGATTAAAGATTCTTCAGAAACTGTTCTGTCTGCAGTTTGACCAGCTCTTCAACAGATATGTCTCCTGCTTTCAGCCAGCGGACGAGGGTGCGAAATGTTCCGCCGGAGAAATAATCCAGGGCATAATCATTGTCAAAATTGAGATTCAGCTGTACAGACAGCCGCTCATGGGTGTCATGAAGATGCTTTTCGAAACTGGCAAGAAACCGGATATCACCATTTTCGGAAAGCAGAGGGTTGAAATAATTCCGCATAGAGTACATCCAGGTATAGTAATCGGCAAGAATCTGTCTGCTGAAAGCCAGAACATCTTCTTTCCCCATGTCCTTCTGTTTTACCGATGAAAAATCGGTTTTATCAGAATAATAGTACATTTGCTCCAGCAGCTCTGTTTCTACCTCTTCGATTACTTCATCGATGGTCTCATAGTATAGATAAAAAGTGGATCGATGCAAACCGGCCATTTTACAGATTCCGGTGACAGAGATTTTGTATAGCCCATCCTGTGCGTACAGAGCCATAGTGGCATCTTTGATTTTCTTTTTCGTTTCACTTCTCTTTTGGAGATTTTCTGCCATTTTTCTACACCTGTGCTTCTGTCTGTCGAATTTCGACAGTTTTCAGTCTTTCTGTTCTTTAAAACTAGCATAATATTCGATAACTTGCAAATGAATGGCAACGGTAAATATAAGATTCCCAAAATTACAGGAGGAGTGCATATGGAAAAAATAACGGTTGATGTAGCAATTATTGCAGCAGGACCAGCCGGTCTGGCAGCCGCAGCACAGGCAGCAGAAGATGGCTTGAAGGTTGCAGTTTTTGAAAAAGCAAATGTAGCAGGCGGCGCTGCCAATATGGGTATGGGACCATTTGCCGTGGAAAGTAAACTGCAGCAGCGGGGGATGGTGAATCTTACCAAAGAAGAAGCATTCAAAAAGTTTATGGATTATAACCATTGGAAAGTCGATGCCAAAATCGTACATGATTATTTCTGGAAATCGGCGGAAACCATTGACTGGTTAATGGCAATGGGCGTGGAATTTTTTGCGGCGATGAAAAACTTCCCGGAATCCGAACCTACCTGGCATGTGGTAAAACCGGAAAACGGCGTACCAGGCATGCGCTGCGCCGGCGCCATGGCCAGAAAAATGGTGGAACATTGTAATGAACTGGGTGTTCAGTTCTTTTATTCCACACCGGCAACCAAAATTCTGACAGAGGATGGAAAAGTGACCGGAGTTTTGGCGAAAGGAGCAGACGGAACCGAATATCAGGCGGATGCGAAGGCAGTCATCATTGCTACCGGCGGATTTGCTACCAATCCGGAAATGGTGAAAGAATATACCGGATATACCGTTTTCCAGGATATGTTTGATTTCATGATTCCTGGCATTACAGGTGACGGTCTGCGCATGGCCTGGGAAGCAGGCGCTGGAAAAGGCCGTATGATGATGGAGAAAATCCCAGGATTTACCATTGCGGAGGCAGCTATCGGACAGCTGCCGCAGGTAATGCTGTTCTTCCAGGGTGGGCCGATTGCAGTAAATAAACTGGGAAAACGTGTAGCCAGTGAAGAAGCCATGCAGAATCACTCTGTTTGTGCCAATATCATCGACATTCAGCCAGAGAGATCCGTTTATCGGATTGCGGATGAAAAAATGGTCCGTTATTACAGCAAACATGGCCTGGATTTCCCCTCGGAAGTGATGCCGGGAGATCCGACCGAGAACTTTGACGAGGAATGGACGCAGGCAGCTGCCAGATATCCCGGAAATGCTTTCGTAGCCGATAGTATTGCTGATCTTGCCCGGCAGATCGGAATGCCTGCAGAAGCACTGGAAGAGACGATCGAAGAATACAACGATATGTGTAATGAAAAATATGACGAGTTCGGCAAGAACCGCAGATATCTGGTTCCTTTCCGCGGGGGGAAACTCTATGCATATCGGATGTCCATCGGCGCTTATGGTTCACTTGGCGGGATCAAGATCAATTCAGATTATGAAGTCGTAACGGAAGACTGGAAAGTAATTGAAGGACTCTATGCTGCAGGAAATGACGCCTGTGAAATCTATAATGGAACCTATGATTATTTCTTCCCGGGTAATACCATGGGATTTGCGTTGAATTCCGGAAGAATTGCAGCAGAAAATGCAGCAGATTATATCCGCCGCAAATAGCAAAAACATATATATAACCTCTCTTATAGAAAGTGTGTTTCGATTTTGGAATAACGTTTTTTCGATATCGAAACACACTTTCTACATGGAGTCAGATAGGATGAAAACAGAAAATCAATGAAACAGGAGGAACTAAAAATGGAATTAAGAGATGAGGTACTTGAGATATTGTTTCGGGAAATCCCCAGAGTGTTAAAGACGGAATTGCCGGATCTGAATGCGGATACGAATTTCAAAACGGAGCTGGGCATGAAATCCTTTGAGCTCGCCAATATGCTGGCAGCAGTGGAGGATGAATACGACGCCTATATTAAATATACTTCTCTGATTCATTGCAATACCGTAGGCGATATGGCAGATGCCATTGCAAAACAGCTGAGCTGAGAAAGGAGCAGGCATGGGAGAATTATCAACCACCATTACTTTACCGGAACCGCATAGAGAAGATATCATCAAACATGTGGTTTATCCGGATGGATCGGAATGTGATGTTATTTTTACTAAGATGAGCGAGCCTTTACCGGAAGATAAATACAGAGAGGTTCCCAGGGACCGGGTCGTTGATTATTGTCTGGAAACGCCATTGAATCATCGCACCTATGATGTCAATGAAGATATTATCTGCAAACAGGACGAAGAGATTGTCCTTCGGGATGGTACAAAAATATATGCTGATATCTATCTGCCAAAGGGAGCAGGGAAGGTTCCGGTTATTGTATCCTGGAGCTTCTTCGGAAAACGTCCCTGGGAACAGCCTTTTAATCCCATGCGTCCTATGGGCGTGCCGACCGGAACGGTATCCGATTGCTGCAAATTCGAAGCAGCGGATCCGATGTACTGGTGCTACCAGGGCTATGCAGTAGCCAATGTTGATCCGAGAGGCATCACCAACTCAGAAGGAGACCTTCAGTGCTTCGGGTATCAGGAAGGGCAGGATGGAGCGGATTTTGTGGAATGGTGTGCCGAGCAGGAATGGTGCAGCGGAAAGGTAGGACTTTTCGGAAACTCCGGTGTGGGTATGAGCCAGTGGAGAATCGCAGCAGAACGCCCGCCGCATCTGGCCTGTATTGCCCCCTGGGAAGCAACCGGTGATATGTACCGGGAAAGCCTGAAAGAAGGCGGTATCAATGGAACATTCCCGGCATTCATTGTTTATGGTGCCCGTGGGTATAACTATATCGACAACATGGTTGCCATGGCCGTGAAGGAGCCCCTGGTTACCTCTCCTTACTGGCAGGATAAAATCCCGGATTTTACGAAGATCCGGATCCCGGTATACTGCTGCGTCAATCCAAATCATTTCCATTGTCATGGAACCTGGGATGGGTTCAACAAGATTCGTTCTCAGAAAAAATGGATGCGGGTACATCAGAGTTTCGAATGGCCCGATACTTATGCTCCGGAGAACCTGGAAGATTTGAAGAGGTTTTTTGACCGCTATCTGAAGGATATCCATAATGGATGGGAGATTACTCCCCGGATCCGTATGGAAGTCATGGATGTGGGAGAATTACGGCACCAGACAGGACGGCCGGAAGAACGGTTTCCGATGGAACGCACCGTATATAAGAATCTCTATCTGGATGCGCTGTCAGGAACAGCCGGGGAGACACCGGTTTCCCAGGAATCACAGGTATCCTATCAGGCAGCAGATGGAGAGGCCAACTTCACCTATACTTTTCCGGAAGATACGGAAATCAATGGCTACATGCGTTTAAAACTTTTTGTGGAAGTAAAAAATAATACCGATACCGACCTCTTTGTCAATATTAAAAAAGATTCCACTACAGGAGAAGAACTGGCAGTAACGATCTTCGGATCGGAACGGCATCCCGGTGCCTGGGGCAAGATGCGGGTGTCTCTGCGGCATACAGATGAGAGCAAATCCAATGGATATGAGCCTTATTATACCTATGACCGGGAAGAGAAACTGGAGGAAGGTCAGATTGTTCCGGTAGAAATTGCCATTAATCCCTATGGCCGTTTCTGGCATAAAGGGCAGAAGCTGCGGATCCAGGTAGCAGGACGTTATATCCGGGATCCCTGGTTTGAACCTCTGGGATGGAACTCCATCAATCAGGAAGGAGACGAAGTGATCCTGCACACCGGCGGGCAATATGAAAGCTGTCTGACCATTCCGGTGATTCCGCCACGGTTTCAGGATGGGGATATTGTGATTCGTTAGTAATAACCGGTTATAGGAAATACCGGGGAAAAGGAGAGATATATGGGTAATCAGATGGAATTGTCCGGAGGCAGGACGAAGGACGCAAAGTTTAATTTTGGAAAAAAAGGCTGGAGACTTGTCATTATGGGAATTCTGGCTTATGCAGTTTATATGGCATTTGATAATGGCCTGAATTACATTGTTCCTGCATTTTCGGAAAAGCTGAATGCAAGTCCAACCACATTACTGCTGTTCAGCTCGGTTGGAGGCTGGGTCAGCGTTGTACTGGTGGCAGTATTTGGTATTCTGATTGTCAAATGGGGTATTAAAAAATGTACGATTCTGTGTATGGCGATCTTCTGTCTGGCAGTTATCGGCTGGGCTGTAGCACCGAATGTGGCTTTATATGGCGTCAGTGCCATTCTGGTAAAATCCATGGGCTGCGTCGTTGCGCAATTATGTTTTTCTGAATTTGGCGCAAACTGGTTCCCGACGAAAAAGGGTAATTATATGGGCGTTGTTACCGTTGGTGTTGTAGTCGGAGGACTGCTTGGAAATGCTATTATGGGAAATGTGATTCCAAAAGCAGGCGTAACACCCGGTATCGGAATCTTTGCCGTACTTGCAGTAATCGTCTTTGTCCTCATCTGCATTTTTACCAAAGATAACCCGGAAGAAGCAGGCGCATTCCCGGATAATGACAAGACAATGACTCCGGAACGCGCGAAAGCAATTCTGGCGGAGGGTGAAGCATATAAGAAGAATTCGCCATGGACGGTAGCGAAGTGTTTGAAGACCGGAAAGATCTGGCTGATTGGAATCGGATTTGGCCTGGTTTTACTGGTTGCCCAGGGAGTTATCGCACAGGTTACGCTGATCTGTGAATCTTATGGATTAGAGGAACAGGTGGCATTAATGATCAATATTCTTGGCGCTGTATTTGCACTGGTGGCCACACTGCTGGCGAGAATACTGGATCAAAAGCTTGGTACCAAGAAGGCTTCGTTGATTTGTATTGCATTTGCCATTGCAGGGTGTCTGATCGCTGCGCTGGCAGGACATGCCGCAGTTGGTATGCTGATCGGGATCTGGCTGATCTTCTCAGCTATGAGCGGTGGAAATAATATGCTTATGTCCATGACTTCCACCATCTGGGGCAGATTTGATTTCTCCAGACCATATACCTGTATCCTTACCATTTCCTGTCTGTTTTCTTCCTTTGGATATGTTGCCCTCAGTGCATTTGCAGATCTGACAGGCGGATATTTCGGATCTTTAATCATTTGTACTTTATTGGCTGTCGTTGCATCTATCCTGATTCTGGTAACCAGTGATAAATATATCGGCTATACACCGAAAACAGAATCTTCCAAATAAGGGAATCTGGTAAACCCATTTATGACTGCGAATAGAACATTTCTGCAGCCGTATCACATATGATTTTTACGAATTCCTCCAGGCCGGTCGCTGTGCTGTCTTTTTTCCACATCGCGCCAATCTGGAGGTTTTCTGTTGTGCCTTTGATTTTAATAAAAACCGCAGAGGTGGACATATTGGAAACATTGGAAGGAAGAATGGAAACCCCCATCTCTGATTCGACCATTACGAGAGCGGTATTTACATTGGTGAAATCACAGATGATTTTGGCTTCTTCCGGTGCTGCTTCGACCATTTTTCGGATAATGCTGGCATAGGCCGGATATTGGATGGGACTGGGCAGTATCATCGGATACTCCAACAGATCCTCAAAACGGATTTCTTCCATCTGCGATAAAGGATTGTTCCGGGATACAACTGCCGATATGCCATCATTATAAAGCGGACGGAAATAGGTATTGTGAGGGATGGCAGAATTGGGGAATACAATATTCAGAGCCAGGTCTACGGCATTCTGCGCAAGAGCATTTGCCAGTTCCCCAACTTCATAGTTGGAAAGATTGATTCTCATATGCGGGTATCTGGTGGTATAGGTTTGAATGGAAGCCGCCAGGAGATTCTTCATGGCTGCGTCCAGAAATCCGATTTTCAATACCCCCTGTAATTCGCTCCTGTCATTTTCCAGGACAGCCAGTACTTCGTCGTAGTCTGTGATCACCTTCTGCAGACGATCCCGCACCACAGTTCCGATGGGGGTTAGCTGGACAGACTGTTTATCCCGTATCAGAAGTGTGGTTCCCAGTTCTTTTTCGATCTGAGCAATATGTTTGGATAATGCAGATTGGGAAATATAAACCCGCTGAGCGGTTTTGCTGAAATTTAACGTAAATGACAGATCCAGAAATTCCCGTATTAATTGAATATCCATACCCTTTTCTCCTGACAGATAATCCATGCTTTCTTTCATCATATGAAATCCATTCAGCAATGTCAAATGGCCAAACGCCTTTTTCCATTTTGGAATAACGGATATGCGAACTGGAATGAAACTCCCTTTTTCGGGCATGATATGGTAGATGCAGCAGAAAGACAATCAGCAGAAAGGAGAAAGCAGGTGGAACTGAAATCACAGGATGTGTTTTGTACAGTCAAGAATGCACAGGATGCAGGCGTGTTGGAAATGTTTCCCTCCCTACAGGGAGCACAGGGACCGGGACTTCGGTTTTTCGAATCCCTTCAGGCGGATATTCTGAAAGGATATGACCTGGAAAAGCTGGACCTGGCCTTGTATCATCTGGCGCCAACACTGCATTTTATGGCAGATCCAAAGCACTGGGAACCGCAGGAATTTACTTCCTCTCAAATGTTCTGGGCAGTAAAAAATCTTCAGGCTATGGGAGTGTTTGATATTTCAAACAATACACTTCAGGTTCCTGGAGCAGGAGACCGGTTTTTCGAATATTATCAGAAAATTCTGGTGGAAAAGATCGGAACGGAGAACCTGGACAGATTATTGTATACATTAGGCCAGTGTATTGCGTTTTTAGCTTCTGAGGAAGCGATGATCAATGTGAAATAAGGATAGCAGGAAAACAATTGTGACTGACAGACAGAAAGGAGTGCAGGCAAATGAGTAATATCGATGCTTATCTTAAGGCATTGTGTGAAGATACAGGCCTCGAGATTGAAACTGATGCGAAAGCCCTGAAAAAAACCATTGCTAAAAATTACAGCCGCAGCGAAGCAGTGGTTCCGGCAGCAGTGATCTACCCGGTTACCGTGGAACAGGTAGAAGCTGCCCTGAAGGCTGCGAATGAATACGAGGTGCCGGTGACGGTACGCTCCAGTGCAGGAAATGCCAGTCTTACAGGGACCTCCCTTCCCTGGAAGGAAGGCAGTGTAGTAATCAATCTGTCCAAAATGAACAAAATTATGCATATTGATGAGCTCAACTGCATGGCTATTGTAGAAGCTGGTGTGACTTTTGAACAGCTGAATAAAGAACTGAAAAAACATGGGCTCTATATGGAGCATCCACTGCAGGCAAAAGCAGAAAAGTCTGTGATTGCTGCCCTGCTGGATCGGGATCCGGTACTGACAGCCAAACATCTGTGGGATGTTCCGGATCCGTTATGCGCCATGAAGATGGTGTTTGGAAATGGCAGGCTTTTTGGTTCCGGATCGGCAGCAGGACCGGGAACACTGGAAGAAATGCTGGAAGCAGGCTGCGCTATGAACCAGTCTCAGGGACCGGTCTGGCTGGATCTGGGAAGAGTTATGACCGGTGCGCAGGGAACCCTGGCGATCTGCTGCTGGGCATCTGTAAAGGTAAAGAAAATTGGTACCTGCAAAAAAATGGCTTATGTACAGTCAGATGATATCAATGTGCTGGGGGCATATGCTTCCCAGGTCATCCGACGCAGGCTGGGAGAGGAAGCAGTGCTACTGAACCGAAAAGGTATGTCCCGGATCTTCGGCCTTGATGAGAAAAATACAGATGAGATGCCCAAATGGACCTATATCACCAGCGTACGCGGATACAACTATTTCCCGGAAGAGTATATGGAAAACCAGTATGCGGATATGGAAGACCTTGCAGCAGCTGCTGGCCTGACAGTGTCAGCAGAACTTACCGGCCTGGACAATGAAAAAGCATTTGCGGTTCTTGCTGGTACATCGAAGAAGAACGATTTCTGGAAATTGAGGGAAGGAAACGATATTGTAGATCTTTTCTGTCTGAATACTCTGGATGTAGTGGATAAATTCTCTGTTTTGGCAGAGAAGGTGGTAGAGAAGTGCGGTTTGGATCCGAAAGAACTGATCGTTTATGTACAGCCCAGCCAGATGGCACGGAATTGTCATATAGAATTCCTGATTGAAGCAGGAGATAAGGCAGCGGAAACAGAGAAACTGCTGGGAACGGTTCTGCTGGATAATAATGCATTTTTCTCACGTCCCTATGGCGTGATGGAAGAAGCCATTTATAACAAATATAAAGCGCAGAGACATTTTATGCCGGCCATCAAAGCATTCTTTGATGAAAAAGGCATTCTGAATCCGGGCAAACTGGCAAGCGGATACGCAGGCGGAGCATTATAGAAAGAAGGAGGAATAAAGTTATGGCACTTATGGATTATAAAGTGGATCAGGGCTGGTGCAACCGCTGCTCCAATTGCAAGTTTATCCCGTCCTATCGGATCAAACATTCGGAAACCATGTATGTGTGTCCGTCTATCACCGAATACAATTTTCACGCTTATTCCGGATCCGGCAAACTAATGGTAGGTTATTCCATTAATGATGGCCACAGTGAACTCAGCGAGAGTACCCGGGATGTCGTATATCGCTGTACTTTATGCGGAGCCTGCGATTATACCTGCAAGGTATTCCGAAAAGATATTGATGTTGCGGAAAACATTGAAGAGCTTCGGAAAGAATGTGTTAATCACGGACTGGTTTATCCGGAACATCAGGCAATCATCGACAGCATCAGCGAAAACGGGAATCAGTTGTGTAAAGATCCGGCTGCGAAGATTGACTGGGCCAAAGGTCTGAAGATCAAGAAAGTTGCTGACGGCGACCAGGGCGAGATCTATCTTTACGCAGGCGATACCAACAATTTTACTTCCGGACTGGCAAAAAGAACGAAGAATGTGGCTTCCTTGCTTCTGAAGAAGGGCATTGATCTGATCACTTCCGGTGTAGAGGAGCCCACCGCAGCCGATAAGGCTTTTGATCTGGGATTTGTAGAAGCAGGTGCAGATGCAGCCCGGAAACTGGCGGAAGAAATCAAAAAGAGCGGGGCCAAAACAGTGGTTACCATGGACGCTCATGCATTTACAGCGTTCCGTTATTACTATCCCCGCTATGGCGTAGATCTGGGGGTAGAAGTACTGCACATTACACAGCTGCTGGAGCGGATGTATCTGGATGGCATGTTTACCGTTGCTGCAGCAGAAGAGCCCGTCAAAGTCACCTATCACGATCCCTGTAATCTGGGACGTCGTTCCGAACCGTTCACATGTGAATATGAAGGGGATAAACGCCGCCGTCCGATGGAGCTGACCCGTACCGGCGATCTGGGCGTTTACCAGGCTCCCAGAACGTTGATTGAGGCCATCGGAAATGTGGAACTGGTGGAAATGGACCGTATCAAAGGCTGGGCATGGTGCTGCGGTAATGGCGCCGGTGTTGCGGAAATCGCGCCGAAGCTTTTGAAGGATACAGCAGCCAACCGTGTCACGGAAGCACAGCTTACCGGCGCGGATCAGATGGTAACCGCCTGTCCGCTGTGTGAACAGGCACTGAATCAGGCCGGAGGCATGAAGACGGTAGATGTTCTGGATCTGGTACTTCAGTATTTTGCATAAAAGGAGGGGATAAGCATGTTAATACCTGTTGAAGCTTATAAAGAAATCGAAAAGATTGTTGGCTCTGAGAATATAACTGCGGATGAGCAGATCTGCGATACCTACTCCCAGTTCCTGTTCCATCGTCCGGATCCGCAGGTCTGGTGGCAACGTCCCGCAGCCATCGTTATGCCTGGTTCCACGGAAGAAGTAGCAGGATTTGTGAAGGTATGCAACAAATATAAAATTAAATACAAAGCCCATTCTACCGGTTATGGTGCAGAAAACGGCGCAACCGCTCCGGACTGTGTTCTGGTAGATCTGCGCAGAATGAACCATATCGTACAACTGGATGAGAAGAATATGATCGCAGTGGTAGAACCTTATGTTACCGGCGGTGAGGTCGAATACATGGCATGGCAGCATGGTCTTACTGCCTGCCTGACGACAGCAGGACCCCAGTCTTCCCCGCTGGCATCGGTGACCTCCCATCAGGGCGGCAACTGCGCCGGATGTTCCATGGGATATAATGGCCGGAATATGCTGGCCTGTGAGTGGGTATCTCCGGATGGCGAAATCGTGAAGGTTGGTTCTGCGGAAATGGATGAATATTTTACCGCTGACGGTCCGGGACCTTCCTTTAAGGCAATGATCCGTGGTTATTTCGGATTTGACGGCGCCATGGGAATCTTCACCAAAGCTGCCCTGAAATTGTATCACTGGGCGGGCATGACGGACTATAAGATTCCCAACGACGGAAATCTCTATGAAGCAGATGTGGAAATTCCGGATAATATCCGTTTTTATACCATGATTCATAATGAATGGGAAGACCTGGAAAAGGCATATTACGCACTGGCGGAGACGGAAGTCTGTACCTATATGAATAAATTCTCTATTGGTATTACCGGACAGGCATATATGCCGGAGTTTTTTGAACAGGCCCTGAAATTGCCTCATCTGAGAGAAGCTCTCAAAATGGCGCGGCATAAGACTGTGATAACCATTGTCGGCAACAGTGATCGGGATCTGGATTATAAGGTGAAATGTGTAGAACAGATTGCAAAAGAAAGCAATGCCATCCTGATTGGTGGGAAGGTAGATAATCCATATCGTAAAGCGCAGGTAGCATCCCTGTGCAAATATGATGGATATGCATCTCTGTTCAATGGACCGGGTTCCTTCCATGTGGCTATGGGAGCGGATGAAGCCATCCATGTCAATGTGAAGCAGGCCCAGGAAGCACAGCGGATCAAAGAAGGCATGATTGCCGCAGGGCAGTGTGAAGACGACCTGGGATGCGGCGCATGGTTGGGAATCTATGAGCAGAGCTCCAGAGGACACAATGAGGCTGTAATGCTGATTGATCCACGGAAAGAGTATTCCTTGAGTGCGATGATGACCTACTCCATTGAATGCTCCAAAGTCCTGGCCACCCAGCATCTGGGAGGTATCGGATTCGCTGCTTTTGGCGGAAGAGAGACCGTAGAAACCTTCGATCCGATTACCAGTAATTATTATGAGCATACCCTGAAGGTGAAAGGACTGCTGGATCCGGACAATCTGGCAAACATGACATTTGTATAAAAAATGAGGATTCTGACAGATATATAGTCAAGGCAGATCAATTGAACAGAAAGGAAAAGACCATGGAAAATAAAAAAGTTGTAATCGTAGGCGGCGGCTGCGCAGGCCTTTCGGCAGCCTATAACCTGAACAAAACCGGATGGGACGTCACAGTACTGGAGAGTCAGTCTACCGTAGGCGGACGTATGCAGGTATTCAAAGAGAACGGATATCTGATCGACGAATATGCCCAGTTTGTACACCCCAGCTATAAACGGGCCAAAGAACTGATGACCGAGTTGAATCTGATCCAGGATCTGCACCCATTCGAATTAGGCGCTGGTATGAGTGTCTGGTTCAATAATAAATGGGTCGCTGCATTCCCCAATCCGGACGACGCGGAAGCTGTGGCAGCCAATAAAGAGTGGATGGAATACATGGGCGAAGAGAATTTCGGAAAATTTGCCGCATTCTGTGAGAAATACTGTGCAGGAAAATTCTATGAAGGATCTACAGACTGGATGATGGACGCAGATCAGGATGACGGATCTAACTTCGGAGAATTTGTAAAAAATAACTTTGGCGAACGGGTACTGGAATATTTTGTGCAGCCGGTAGTTGCATCTCTGGGGTTGGAATATCCGGAAAAATGCGGTGTGGCATTCGGCCTTCAGATTGTATGGACCGTTCTGGTCGGCGGTGCAGCCGTGCTGAACGGGGGACTGGGCCGCTTAGGACAGACCATTGCTGATATTCTGGGTGACCGGATAAAACTGGGAGCAGTCGTTTCTGAGATCGTCATCGAAGACGGCAAAGTCAAAGGCGTGAAGTGTGAAAACGGAGATTATTATGAGTGCGATAAGGTGATCTGTACCGTTCCTGCTCCGGTTGCTATCCGGATCATGCCGAATATGCCGGATGAGATCAAAAAACCGCTGGAGAAAGTTACCATCTGCCGGACCATTCACTCCACCATCTTTCTGGACAAACGGATGACCGATGGCGTGAAACCGGTCGGCGGACTCCTTCCGCGTTATCTGGATGAGCCCTTCTGTACCTGTCTGTTCCAGTCCTCCCGGAATCCGGCAGCGCTTCCGAATGAGGATTCCGATGCCATGAGTGTGTTTTATTTCGGGGAAGATAAATTGCAGAAATACTGGGATATGACCGAAGAAGAGGTTCTGGAGCACACCTTTACCACCTTGAAGAAGTATTTCCCGGAACTGCCGGATCATTACGTTGGCGGGCATGTGGTGAAGGCTCCGCTGGCAAACTTTACGATGCAGAATGGCTGCCCATCTGCTATCAAGGAATTCCGTGACAACAATTACAAGATCGTAGAAGGATTGTATATGGCCGGCGATTATATGTATACCGGGTCCTATGAGAGCGCGCTCAACACCGGATTTATGGTTTCTGACTGCCTGAACGGAAAGATTGAACATATTTAATTTTAATGAGAAAAAGGAGCATATTATGGAAAATAAAGGAAATCTGAAAAACAATTTTGGCAGGCATGGGTGGTTCCTTGTAGTTTTCTTTGGTATCATGCTGTTCCTCAACTCGTCCTATACTGCAGATGGTATGAATATCATCATTCCGACGCTCTCAGGAAAAAACGGATGGGATCCGAACCTCATGCTCAGCATGAATGGTATAGGTGGATATATTGCTGTTGTAGGGGCTTTTGTATTGTCTGCCTGTGTGCGTAAATGGGGTGCCAAAACGGTAACCTTATTATCTCTGGTTATGTCAATCATCGGTCTGGCGCTGATGACGTTTGGTTCCGGATTCTGGGCATGGACGATTGCAGTTATTTTAATCAATGTATTTGCAAATGGATTCAGTTTTTGTGCTGGCTCTGCGCTGGTTGCCAGCTGGTTCCCGACCAAGAAAGGACTGGTTATGGGCTGGTCCACCATTGGCAATAATATGGCTTCTGCCATTTTTATTCCGATTTTTACCGCACTTCTGGCAATGGGAACCTTTGCGCCGTTCATTGTGAATATGTGCTTCTGTGCACTGATGTTTGTACTGTGCATTCTGTTTATCCGAAACAACCCGGAAGAATATGGTGTGGCACCGGATAACGAGCCGGCTTCGGTGGAGGAACTGAAGAAAAACCAGCAGATCATGGCTGCCTATCAAAGTCCCTGGACGGTCGGCAAGCTGTTGAAAGACAGAGAAGTATGGCTTTGCAGCCTGGGTTATGGTCTGCTGTTTATGGCAACAGTTGGCATGGTCTGCCAGTTTACCGTGTATATTCCGTCACTTCCCTTTGGCATTGATACTGCCGGCGCGATCTCCATGCTTTCCATTGCAGCGATTGTTGCAATTCCGGCCAGCTATCTGTGGGGCGTTGTGGATCAGAAATGGGGAACGAAGATTGCTTCCATGCTTCTTGCCGTATGGTTTGTAATAGCCATTCTGCTGCTGATTCTTCCCAGCAAGGGCTGTGTCTGGGTTGGAACCATCATGTTCGGATGTGCCCTGGGCGGCAACACCAATTTTACTACTTCTATGTGCGCATCTTTATTCGGAAGATTTGATTTCCAGAGAGCATTCAATATTGTATTTCCAATTACCTGTATCTTCCGTGCAACAGCTGCAGTGATTATGGGCGCGCTTCTCGGTGCCAGCGGCGGCAACTTTAAAGTACCTTATATTGTATTTATCGTTGGTTCTGCAGTGGCATTTGTACTGTTTGCCTTTGTACGGTATCAGCCGAAAGAGACAGGAAGACTTCCTGAGTAAGAAATAATAAAACGATGCGGTTTGTCATACCCTCCAGCAACCAAGGGGAAGCTGGAGGGTAATTTTTGCTGCGGAAGATGCGTAAAATATAGATGTTTTTTTTAGACAGTTCACCGCTTTTAAATCACGACTTGAATTTCGAGTATTTAAGAGGGATGAACCCTTCGGGGACAAATGAAAATGCCTTTTCGTTTTTTCAAAGACTGTTATAATAGCCACAGAAACAACCGTGATAATATGAAATTGAGTTATAAAAACACAATGTAAACAGAACGAGGTGATAGAAATGGCTGATCAGACGAAGAAAGAATTACGGCAGCTGATGATGTATCAGATTTTTGTCCGGAACTACAGCAGAGAAGGAACCTTTGCCATGGTGGAACGGGATTTGGAACGGATCCGTTCCCTGGGGACTGATATCATCTATTTTCTGCCAATCCATCCGATCGGAGAGAAGAACCGGAAAGGTTCTTTGGGATCTCCCTATGCGATCCGGGATTATAGGGCGATCAACCCGGAATATGGCACACTGGAGGACTTTCGCAGACTTGTGGAAAGCATCCATGCACATGGTATGAAATGCATCATTGATATTGTATATAACCATACAGCCCCGGATTCCGAGCTTGTCATGCATCATCCGGAATGGTTTTATCACCGGGAAGATGGCTCCTTTGGTAATCGGGTCGGAGAGTGGACGGATATTATCGATCTGGATTATGCGCAGAAGGGATTATGGGAATATCAGATTGATACCCTGAAATTCTGGGCGGAAATCGTGGATGGCTTTCGATGTGATGTGGCACCGATGGTACCGATTGCCTTCTGGGAGCGGGCCCGAAGAGAGGTGGAGGTGGTACGGCCGGGACTTCTGTGGCTGGCTGAGTCCATACATCCGGAATTTCTGACGGAACTTCGGTCCCGTGGTCTGACCGCTCACAGTGACGGAGAGATTTTCCGTGCCTTCGATGTCAGTTATGATTATGACATATATGGGGAGTGGGAAAATTATCTATGCGGCAGGAGCGGGCTTTCCGGTTATCTGGAAGCGCTGAGAAGACAGGAATGGATCTACCCGGATAACTATATCAAACTGCGTTTCCTGGAAAACCACGATCAGCCCAGAGTCCGTTTCCTGGTTTCGGATGAAAAAATGCTTCGCAATATAACAGCGTTTTCCTTCTTCCAGAAAGGAATGGCATTTATTTACGCCGGGCAGGAGTTTGGAGCGTCTCATCTGCCGAGTCTGTTTGACCGGGACACTGTGTGTCTGTCTCCGGAAAAAGGAACAGATCTCAGCATGTTGATCAGACAGCTTTCTGCATTGAAAAAATCATCGATCTTTACAGACAGTTCCTATCAGGTTCAATGTAATTGCAGAGACATATGCGTAGCAGTGCACACCCGGCAGGAACAGATGGCTGTGGGAGTTTTCTCTTTGCGAGGAGAAAGCGGAACAGTGCAGGTCCCGCTGGCGGATGGGAATTACCAAAATGAGCTGGACAGAAAGCAGATAGAGGTAATCCATGGTCTTCTGCATTGCAGTGGAGAGCCGGTCTGGATTCAGACACCCGAAGAAGAGAAAAGACCAGCTGTTTTGCCGGGAGAATGATTTCTAAGGAGCCGAGGGTCGATTGAGGAATGATTTCAATGAAAAAGCGTGGCAGAAAACTGCGGAATTGATGTTATGCGATATGTCGATTTTTAAGTTTTAATTTATTTCAGGTAAAGCTTTTTCTTAAGCTGGCGGAGACGCTTTCCTTCACGAAGGCGGCGAAAATCTGCGGCGTGACTCAGTCTGCCATGAGCCGGAATATAAAATCTTTGGAAGATGCTTTGGGGATTCTGCTTTTTATCCGCAGCACGAATAAGGTGACTCTGACTCCTGCGGGAGTTTAAGGAAAGTCATCCGCAAGTAGAGGCTGCGATTTCCAGGTCGGATGATAATCAATGTGAAAAACTCCTGGAGCGAAAAGAACTTGATGTGATCTTCCAGGATGCTGCGCCGGAGCTTTCAAACCCGGAAATCAGAAAAGAAATCCTGACCTTATCTCCCATGGTTTTATATATGCTGCAAAGCAATCCGCTGGCATTGAAAGATAAAATCGAAATCGAAGATTTAAGGGCACAGAATATTGAGGCTTATTCCACTGATGCAGCCTTAAGCCATGCGGAATTCCCGCGGCGTTTCTTTGATAAAGACGACAGATATCCTTGCGCCGCAGGGCAGCTTTATGGCGCTTCCGAGTAATCGTTGATGGTGATATTGCATGTGAATTTGACGATTTATTTGCCTGTGCTTATGCTCTTATGAGTCCCAAATTTGAAGTGGTCGGTCTATGTGCAGAGCAATGGGGCACCATGTGGTCCCAGACATCCATGCAGGATGGCTATGATGAGTTGGTGAAGCTGACGGATGCAATGGGCATTGAAGGAGTTCCGATCTGCCATGGCGCAGAAAATGCCATTATTGAGAATGAAGATGGCACTTATATCTGGGAGTCCAATGAAGCATCTGATCTGATTGTGGCAGAAGCTCTCAAGGAAGATGAGAGACCTCTGGTTGTCATTGTTACAGGAACCATGACGAACGTTGCGATTGCTTACCTGGAGCATCCGGAAATTGCTGAAAAAGAATTCTATATTATTGGAAACAGCCTCCCGACCGGCGGATGGGATTTCAATCTTGGAAATGACTGTGTTGCTACGAATATTTGTTTTGACAGCAATATGGAATGGTACCTGAACGGCGGACAAGGTGAAGCAACTTTCAAATGCAGCTCCACCGAATTATATAATCACCTGAAGAATACAGGTGCAGTAGGGGAATATCTGTGGAATCGCGCAATGTGGGCTAAAGGAGAACTGAAAGCACGTATTGCAGCAGATATCGAAATGGGATTCGTTGGCCAGGGGCTCAACACATTAGAACTGAAATCCTATTATCCAAACGGGGAAATCTTTGAGTTTGGCGATTTTTATGCTGTTTCCAGAGCATTGTCCCTTGGCTATACTACATTCAATGAAGTAGATTCAAGCCACCTGCTTTCTATGGTTGGAGGTCTGGATCCTACTTATGTTCCTACCAGGAAGATGAAACAGTGTGCTACGCCGATTGATATCAACTGCTATTTGCAGGATTTCTTTGAAAAACTGGAGTATTATTTCGGAGAATAATATTCTGACATGCTTCCGTGCGAGGCGCATCTCGTGCGTGACCTGACGCGCGGCACATTTATGGAACCTTGGAAATGTTGATCAAGGATTATTGGGCTTTTTCATGTCTATTTCCAACTTGCTGAATTGTGTGAAAATGGATGATATCCGTGATATGTATGGCAGTACAGAATTCTGAAGGAATGGGCCGGAACAGTTATTGCCAGTTTATTTCATCTAACGAACAGGTTATCCGGTCATCAAGGGTAAATGCTTCTATTGCCTCTATTTCATCCTGTTCAGGAATCTCATCTGGGATATGATGAAACGGAGTATCCTCGGGAACCATATAGTTTTGTATAGGATTTAAATTATTCTTCATGTATAGATGCTATCACAAGTTCCTGCTCTGTTCAAATATCATAGAAATGCATAGGGGGATTTGTTATAATAACAATGCCGTTAATGCATGGAATTATCCTTTCCCATTTGCTATAATCACAATATAACTATAAGAAAGTATAAGCCATTTGATAAGAAGGAGAGACATCATATGAGTGGTAGTACACTTGAAGCAACCGTATCAATGCTTGAAAGCATGCCGGAAGATGCAAGAATACAAGTTTATAATTATACGCAGGTATTATTTACATCTCGAAAACCAGCCAATCCATTCACTCCGGTCACGGAAGAAAAAGTACTTGCTGACTTGCAGGAATCCAGAAAACAGATTTCCAATGGCGAAGGCGTGAATATGAAATCAGCATTGACGGAAATGGGGAAACAGCATGGATTTATTTGAAGTAATCATTTCTCCAAAAGCATTATCGCAGTTAAACGAGTATGTTGATTATATTCAGTTCACGCTGTTAAATGAACAAGCTGCCAGAAATGTATGGCAGGATGCGATTGACACTGCTGACAAACTGGAAACAACCGCAGGGGCTCTTTCCTTTTGCCGAAAAACCAGTTTAAAAAAACAGGGATATCGTATCATCAATTTTCTGCATCACAGATATGTAATGCTGTACAGAATTGAAGATAAAACAGTTTATGTGGAAGCTGTTTATCATCAACTTCAGGACTACGAAAACATCTTTTCAAATGAACAATAAAAAACGCTATTGCATTTTTATTGCACCGGAATGCCAATATATAATAAAGCAAAGTCTCATGAATGGCATTCAAGAGGCCAGGGGTTCGTATCCCTCACCCTCCGTGTCTTGATTAGCTGGGAAGCCTTTATTTATAAGGCTTCCCGCTTTTATGCTGGAGAGCAGATCATGTCCAGGACATGAAAAAGTTTTATGAAATCGGAACCTGCCTTGTGGCAGATTTGTGGCACTCTCATAATATACTGAATAGAAATCGTCCAAGGAACCAATCTGAAAAAGCGAAGAGATGATTATCAATATTTTTAAAAAAGGAGAATAAATTTATGACATTTCCAAATGGTTATCACGGAGTGAAAAAGGTTTTCACTGCTGAAATCCTCAACCTTATTGCTTCAGCACTAATGATCCTCGCAGGCGTCGCCGGGATTGTAGCCCTTGGAAAGGCTGTGGCAGATAGCGCAGATTCCGCAACGACTGCGCTGGCGGGAACCGGTCTTTTTACGATTATCGCAGGAATCCTGGTCATCATTGCTTTCATTATGCGTCTTGTCGGACTTCACCAGGCAGGGAAAGAAGATGACTCTTTCCGCACGGCATTCCTGATTGCGATCTTTGCCCTTATTCTTGCTGTTGTTTCCGCGGTTCTGTCTGGAATCTTCGGTGAAAACAGTGCAATAGATGACATTGTGACCCTGGTCCGGAATATTAGCAATATCGTTGTCATCTTTCTGGTAATTATAGGGATCCAGACCTTTGCAGTAAAGCTCAACCATGAGAAGCTGATCAGCAGAGGGAACACCATTGCATGGATCATAATATGTCCGAATATTCTGGCGGCAATTGCCAGTCTGATCATCGTTTTCTTCGGTGCCAACTCAACAACGACATCGATCGCCGGTATCACGACAATTGTTTCCGGAATCCTTAGCATTATCGGAAGTATCCTGTTCCTTGTTTACCTTGGATCAGGCAAGAAGATGCTGAAGAATAATTAGTTTTTTATGAGGTTTCGTGCATGAATAATCACGATCATGCACAAAGCCTTTTGTTGTTTGGCTTTGCCAACCAAGAAAACACTCCTTCTGTTTTCTGCAGGAAGGGGTGTTTCTGTCTCCGGCGAACAATATTATTATATATAAAAGGCTATCGATACAAGCAGATACAGCAAGGTATGTGAGACCTGACAACAGAAAGGAGTAATTAGAATATGAAAAAAATAATTGGCCTTTTTATGGCGCTGGTTATGGTGGTCAGTCTGGGACTTTCGAGCTGGGCAGCGTGGGAGCCTGCTTCAATGGAAGAAGAATGGGAGGATGTCTTCGCGGAATGGAACGAAGAGGCTCCGGCCCTGAATTATCTGATCGACTATGTGGAGTCCGTAACGGACGAGGACTCGTCTGATTATATCCCGATAGAAGATCGGATCGCTGTTTTTGATATGGATGGCACCTTGTATGGGGAATTGTTCCCGACTTATCTGGAGTATTATCTGCTGGCATGGAGGATTTTGGAAGATCCGTCCTTTGCGCCGGATGAAGAACTCCTGGCACTGGGCCGCGAGCTCCGGGAATCCGTGACCAGCCACTCCTTTGCGGAGGATATGCCCATTCGCCATGCCCTGGGCGCAGCCCGTGCTTATGCAGGCCTGACCCTGACAGAATTTGCCGACTTTGTCACAGAGCGGCTGCTGCAGGATGTGGATGGCTTTGAGGGAATGACTTATGGGGAAGCCTTCTATCAGCCTATGCTGGAAGTGATCGAATATCTGCAGGACAACGATTTTACCGTTTATGTGGTCAGCGGAAGCGACCGGTTCATCTGCAGGACATTGCTGGAAGGGACGATTGATATCCCCTATGCCAATATTATCGGCATGGATGTGGCCGTGCAGGCCAGCGGACAGGGGGATACGGATGGACTGGACTACGTTTTTAACGCCGGTGATCAGGTGATCCGTACCGACCGGCTGCTGATTAAGAACCTGAAAATGAACAAGGTCTGCCAGATCGTGCAGGATATCGGCAAACAGCCGGTGCTTTCCTTCGGAAACAGCAGCGGCGATGTCAGCATGCATAACTATACGATTTTTAATAATCCTTATAAGAGCGCAGCCTTTATGCTGATTGCCGATGATGAGGAACGTGATTACGGTAATACCGAAAAGACCCGGAAACTGGGAGAGCAGTGGGCAGAAAACGGATACCAGGTCATTTCCATGCGGGATGACTTCCGGACGATCTATGGGGAAGATGTGGTAAAGACCGGTTCCTTCCGCTGGGAAGAAGAAATGTCAGAGGAGCGGGGGTAATGTGATAAATGTTCCGATTTAATACCAGAAAAAAGAAACCAAAACTATATCATGAACTGATCATCACAGGCATTACCGCATTGGTTGCTTTTGCCCTTGTGCTTTTTGGCGGGCCTCTGAAGATCCGAATGCTGATGGTACTGCTGACTGCCTTTTTTGCAGTGACTACAGCCGTGCTGTTTGACGCATTCCGAAAACAGGTGCAGTATAATCCGTATTCCTATAATACCATCTTTTACCTGGGGTTCGGATTGTTTCTGCTGTTTGTTGCCATTGTTTTTCTGGTATCAACCATAGAAAGCTTCCTCATCCCGGGGATGGAGGCACAGCATTACCATATCCTGAGTATCCTTTCAGGTTCGGCGGTGAATTTCATGATCCTGTCGGCACCTTTTATTGTTGCATTTTCCATAGCCCTGTTTATCTCCAACATTTCCCTGATCCGACATGAAACGAAACGGATCCAGAACCTGCTAGGCATGATCCTTGCCCTGATCCTGGTGGCAGGGGAAGTGATCATTTTTTTCAGTGGTCAATATTTCTCCGGATCCCAGACAGAAATAATGATTCAGGAAACCCTGGTACATATTCTGGCTGCAGTGTATCTGTATTTCGAATGTATGCTGATCGGCGCCATTGTGGCGGGATTGATGACGGCATTTTACAAGCCGGACCGGAATGCGGATTATATTATTATCCTGGGATGCCGTGTGGGGCCGGATGGGAAGCCCTATCCATTGCTACGGGGTAGGATTGACCGGGCCCTTGCCTTTTATCACCAGCAGATGGAAGAAACCGGGAAAGCCCTGGTATTTGTCCCGTCCGGAGGAAAGGGCACGGATGAAACCATATCGGAATGCGTATGTATGAAAAACTACCTGCTGGAGCAGGGGGTGCCTGAAGCGCATATCCTGGAAGAGAATCAGGCGGAAAACACTTATGAAAACATGCTGTTTTCCAAACGGAAGATCGAGGAAAAAAAGGCAGATGCGGTGGTGCTGTTTTCCACGACCAATTATCATGTTTTCCGCAGCGGCCTGATGGGGCGGCGGGTTAAACTGCGGGCCATTGGCATCGGGGCAAGGACCAAATGGTATTTCTGGCCGAACGCCTCTGTCCGGGAGTTCTTCGGTCTGCTGACGGGGCACAGAGTCAAGCAGGGGATTATTTTTGGGTGTTTGATTGCAGGCTATATTATCCTGACCATCGTGAGTTACATTTATTAATGGAAGTCATTAAAAGAAAGGGATATTCAGGAGAAGACGAATCATCAGCTTTGGAAGAAATTGCAATAACACTGCAAAAGCTACTATAAATCTGATTTGTTCCAAAACATCGGAAGTCCGGAATACATTCAATCAGTTAAAAAAACAAAAAAGGCCTGTTCGTCGCAGCTGGAAAAGGTGTGCCGCGAAGAACAGGCCTTGATGAAATCTGCTTTTCAGAATATGTACGCAGTATTCAGATCAAGCTCAGTAATTATTCGATCGTGATTCCCGCTGCCTCAACAATTGCAGCATCAATGGAACCGTCTTTTACTCTTGCTATGGCCCGATCTGCAATACTGTAATCCTGAATGGCCTGATAGAATTCCTCATAGGTTCCATTTACAAGCGCCATGGTTTCTTCCTGGGAATAGCAGTGATTGTCAAGGAATACCGCTTTGTAAAGTTCATATTGTTCTCCCGGAACCTCGAAAGGAAGAATGTTTTCGATATGCGGCACCTTGCCATCGGCATCAAGCAGCTGGTTTCCATGAAGATATGCTTCCATAAGGACAGCTGAGAAATATCCTGCAACCCAGAAGTCTCCGCTGATCATTTCAATTTTGCCTTCCTTCTCATATTCCAGCGCCTGGGAATCCAATCCAGAAGTCAGCACCGGAGCCTCCATATCCTGATTCTTTAAAGCTTCCACAGCACATACGCCCCAGTCGGAACCAGTTCCATAAATGAATTCCGGATCATTGACTACCAGAGAATTTTCAATTTTCATGATTCCATCATCCGTGGATTCACAATGCAGCGTATCTAAGATAACACCACCTGCTGCTTCATATATTTCCTTGAATCTTTCCAGACGCGGAGTATCAGACGGATCCCCAATGGTAGAAGTTGCAATGATTGTTGTCATGTAACCATGTTCAATGGCATAATTGGCCATTTCTTCTCCATAAATTGCATTTGCGGGTGCAATGCCGCCGACATAATATGGGTTTTCCTGCAGATGTGCAAGAATCTCCGGATCCTGCGGAATCTTATCATTCAGCACAAAGGGCACTTCATATTTTGCGCAGATATCACCCACCGTGATATACAATGCTTCTACCGGAAGCCAGATAATAAGTCCATCACATCCGGAATTACACATATTTTCAACATCTGCTACGATCTGTTCAATCTGGTAATTGTCGCTGACTCCATTTGCGGTATCTCCCATATACTCAATGGCATATTCAGAGTTGTTCGCAAGGGCCAGAAGCGCATAGGATGCAGGTCCGAAATAATTGTATCCAATGGTAAATCCCTCTTCTGCTTCTCCTGCAAATGCAAGTCCGGCGAATGACATTACCGACATTACTACTGCTACAAGAAATGCTACGATCTTTTTCATTGTAAATCCTCCTATATTTTGTTTTACTATTTCATGCGCTTCGCGCATCTTAACGGATTATGCTTCCTGCCCAAGATATTTCTTCATCATCAGCTGGTGACGTCTCAGCATCTCGAAGGAATGATTGGAGTTGTATTCCTCATATTCGGAAACGATATATCCTTCGTAATCGGATTCTCTTACCACTTCCAGGATCCGGTCATAGGGAATCGCCGATTCTTCCAGATTTTCATAAACATAATGGTATTTTCCATGCATGTGGATACAATAGGGGATGATCTTCTTCAGACCTTCCAGCTCTTTGCTGATGTCTTTTTTGAACTGCAGGAATGCATACATATCCTGCTGTGTACTGAGTTCCACGTCCGTTGCGCCTGCTGCGATCAGTTTTTCTTTCGCTTCCGCAAGAGGAACTTCATCATATTTCATATCCCGGGCAAGCTCTAAAAGCTCCAGTTTCGCACCGGCTTTCAGTGCGTTATCCCATCCCATTTTATTGGGTTTTGTAGCAAAACATCCAAAATCCGGTACCAGTCCCAGATACTTTGATCCGGTTTTTTCAATGACTTCCAGGAAAGATTCTGTCATCGGCGTAATCGGCGTATCCGGATTATGGATCTCAATGCCGACCTTTACGCCATAGGCCTCTGCATAAGGCGCCAGCCGTCCGAAGTTTTCCGCTCCGATCAGATACTGTTCTCTGACACATTTGCATCCCATCTTATAGGCATTTTTAATGTCATTTACAGCCATGGCCAGCATTTCATCATCGGTCAGATTCCGGTCGCCTCGTAATCCTCTGTCCATATTTGCGCCGTAACAGACAGGTTCCATTTCATAATCTTTACAGATGCGTCTGAACTCTCCCAGAAACTGATCATCTACATAGGGGTAAGAAGGAATCATCTGTGTTGCAACAATTTCAAATCCTGCAGCTCCAAGATCCTTCGCTGTCTTAATGCAATCCTCCAATGTCATAATGCCTTTGCAGTATTCCGTTGTAAAAGAATATAAGGTCACTCCTGTTTTTACGTTGCTCATTTTCTCCTCCTCCTTCAATTCTTCACGCGAAGTGTTTTCTCTCCGCTGCTGTCGATTGGCATATAGGCAGACTCGCTGATTGCCATATAGGGGCTTCGGAAATACATGACAAAATTGATATCATGGTCACCTTCTGCCAGTCCGCCAGGTAAAAAGACCTTGATTGTCGCAGGTTCTGCGATGGGCCAGAACACATTGACCAAATCCGGGATCTGTGCGACTCCGTATTCTTTCCCCTTCAGAGCAAAAGAAATATCCTGCTGCGGAATTTCTGTTCCATCAATAAAGACTTTTAAGATATCAATGGTTGAAAGAAAATGTCCTCTGTAGTAACTGAGTCTCACGTCAAACTGACATCCTGTTTTCTTCCCGTTTACATATATATTTTTCAGGGAGTCATCACAGATAACATCTACAAAATTCAGTCTTAATGCGATTGGGTTCGCAAGTTCATCTTTTAATTTCATCTCATATCTCCTCCTTGTTTTTGTTGTTGGTTATATCGTACAAATAAAAAAAGCATCCCATTACGACATATGTCATAAAGAGACGCAATTTTTTCACAATTATTTGTTTTTATTTTGTCAGAGAATACTTTCCCTTCCCCGTTCGCACTAAAATCCCTTCATCCACCATTTCCCGGATCAGTCTTTGCACCTGGCGGTAACTGCAATGAATAGAATCCGCTACCTTGGAGATGCTGGTGATACACTGATTCTGACACATATTTTGGATAAAAAAGAGGATTTTTTCTTTGTTTGATTTTACGGTGTGATCAATCTGCCGTTTTCGGTTTTCCCGTATCAGAATCTGCCGAATCAGAAAATGGGTAAATGTTTCATTCGTTCGAATCTGACTCAGACATAATTCATAGGGGAATTTCAGTACACGGAGCTTTGTTTTCGCTTCCACATATACAGACTGATAGTTTTTCAGAAATAATTCCGGGTCACCGATCATAACTCCCGCTGTTTCACGGGCAGCCACCAGCATCGACCCCTCCTCGTCCAACACATATACGGAGGCTTCTCCTTCCAGAAGGAACAACAGATCTTTCGATTGCTGAAGCGGAGAGATTACCAGTTCACCTGGATTATATTCGCAAATCATGATTCCGGAATCGATGTTGTCTATGCATGTATCCAATCCAGTCTTCTGAAACGCTTCTTTTATTCTTCGCTGATCAAAAATACGCCGCATCCTGGTTCCTCCAATTGTGTAAAGAAAGCATGATCTATCGGTTAGTGCAGCTGCATATCCATCGTAAAGCAATGCTCCCCTTGCACATAGCCCTTGACAAACAACCGTCCCTTTTCCTGCGAATACTGCAGAGAGACTTCCTCCCGGGGCCGGATCTCCCGGGCGTAGCTGATCCAGATACTGCCGGCCTGAAAGGCCGAATCCGGAGCCTTTTGTGCCAGAATGTCGGTACACCAGTCCAGATAAAACGCATTGTTCACATGGTCATTGATATCGATCTCGCCGGACTCCACCAGATGTCTTACTTCACTGGTTGCTTCCGGCCCTTTTAAAGTCATCTTCGGAAGCTTCATTTCCTCAGGCATCTGTACCACAGGGAATATGATGTTGGCATCCGAAGGAAGCACCATTTCTCTGGTTTTCTGATTGACCAGAGAGAACAGGGAGGCTGCCTGCAGCAGTTCTTCTCCATCCTTTGTAAAAAAGACATATCTTCTGGTGTACATTCCCAGTTTCGGGGCCCCTGGCCAGGTATAGATTTCCAGGCTTTCTCCGGGCTCCGGCATGCGTGTGACCTGGATCTGTGAAAAGCAGATCACCCACAGCAGGTTCCGATCCATAAGATCCGAAACCGTGACTCCGAGTCTTTCCATAGAATTCTCTGTCACCCTCTGCATCATCCGGTTCAGATCTCCGGCTGTGACGATATCAGCCGCCGAAAGTTCTTCTTTATACAGCCCGGCAATTCCGGTTTGCAGAAAATCTTTATGGTTCATAATCAAATCCTTCCCATACCGGTCTGCCTGAGTATGTTTTTGCTGTCTCCTGTCCGGAAAGCACCCGTTCCACACCAGCACCAAGGGCTTCCGTTTCGTGGCTGCCCGGATACACTGAAACCGGAGCGATCCACTGCACGTTTTCGGTCACCTCCCGGACCAGATCTTCATCATAGGCAAGACCACCTGTCATGAGGATGCCATCCACCTGACCGCCCAGAGCGCCTGCCATCATACAGGTCCATTTGATGATGGTATAGATCATTGCATGATAACACAACTCCGCCCACTTGTCACCGGCAGCGATCCGTTCTTTCACCTGGCGGACATCGTCGGTTCCTGTCAGATCCACCAGCCCGCCCTTCCGGGCAGCCAGCATATTGATCTCTTTCAGGTCAATCCCCCGTTTATTCATCAACGTCAGGATGTCATCAATGCACAGGTCGCCGCTTCGATTGGGTGAAATGGTACCCTGTCCGTCACCGGACCGGGTACTGTCAACGATCCTTCCCTTTCTGTGTGCTGCAATGCTGATGCCGCCACCCATATGAAGCACCACATAGTTACAGTCCGCATACCGCTTTCCCTGCAGTTCACTGTGATGAATCGCCACCTGTTTCTCATTCAGCGGATGTCCGTGAGAGGGGCGATAGATCCCTTTTACGCCTGTCATACGAGCCACATCGCTCAGTTCATCCACGCTCATGGGGTTTACAAAATAGGATGGAACGCCCAACTGATCTCCCAGTTTCTTCGCAATGACGATTCCCAGGGTCGCAGGATGATGGATCTTTTCCACATCATTCTGGGCATGCAGGAAGGCTGTCTCGTTAATCTCATAAGTTCCTCCTTCGCAGGAATGCACCCCAACGCCCCTGCCGGATACAGCATCCACTTTTTTCAGATCTATATCCGCATCTTCCAAAATCTCCATGATCTTCCGGGTCCGGATGGGTTCCTGCTCTGCAAAGGTTTTGCAATGGTCGAACTCATGGGTATCATGATCCACATTTTTATCCAGGATCACCTGGCCGCCCCGGTAGACACCGACTTTGGTGCTGCTGGAGCCAGGGTTGATGGTAATAATTGTATACTCTTTCATAAGGTCACCTCACACCGCCTGTGCCTGTACACACAAAAGCGCCATATTGTCATAGGCCAATGCTTCATCCATTCCTCTGGAGCAATCCAGAATCGGAAGACGAAATCCCTGATACAGCGGTCCAAAAGATTTGCATTTGGATGTAAACTGGATGGCCTTGCCACAAATATTGCATCCGGAAGCATCCGGAGTGATCAGCACATTGGCATGACCTGCGACTTTACTGGGACGCTTCACTTTCTTTTCTCCAACCGCCGGGAGCATGGCTGCATCAAACTGAAACTCGCCATCAATAGCCAGATCCGGCCGAAGCTGCTGCGCCAGAGCCACCGCGTCTCTCACCTTTTTCACCGGTGCGCTCATGCCGCCTGATCCATCGGTGGAATAGGACAGAAAGGCACACTTGGCCTCAATGCCGGTAATGGCAAGGAAGGTATCGCAGGAAGCAATGGCTATGCCTGCATGCTGCTCAACAGTGGGTTCCACATTAATGGCTCCATCAGAGATCCCAATAAACTTATCCTTCTCCCCCTGGAATTCTTCCAGTTCCAGGATCTGCAGACCGGAAGCCGTGACGCAGCCCGGTGCCATCCCGATAATGCTGTTTGCCGCCAGAACGAATTCATAAGTCGTGGTGTCAATGCCCGCCATGGTGCAGTCCACCTCGCCCACCGCCTCCATCAGGCAGGCCAGATACAGAGGATCCGACACCCTCTTGGCAACGAATTTTCTTCCCATGACCTTCTTCTGTGAATTCTCATAAGCATCCAACAGCCCGTTTATATAGGCTTGATTAGCTGTATCAACAATCTTGATTTCAGAAAGATCCACCCCTATGGAATCTGCTTTCGCATGAATCTTCTCTGGATCTCCGATCAGTACGATTCGCCCGATCCCATCCTGCTGCACTCTGGCAGACGCCCGGAGCATGATTTCATTGGTACTTTCGGGAATCGCAATCGTCTTCACATTACTCTTTGCTTTCTCATATATTGTCTCAATAAATCCCATGATCAGTTCCTCCCCAGTTTTTCCTTTGCTGCATTGATAAAATCCTGGATCGTATTCAGATTGCCGGCTTCCGTGATTTCAATGGTCACATCCAGCGCATCTTCAATATTGGAAAGCATGACGATCATCTTCATGGACTGCGGTGCCAGATCCTCCCGGATATCGGTGGAAAGCGTAATCCCCGATGCATCCACTTCATAAGCATCCGCTGCCGCATCAATCACCGCCCTGGTGACCTCATCATCCGCATCCGGAACTGTCTGCTGTACCGGTGCTGCCTTCTTTTCCGCTGGCTCTGTTTTTGCCGCATTTTTCTTTGATTCTTCTTTCTTCGGCTCTTCTTTATAATTGACATCCACCCAGGAGCAGATCTTCGTATCCTCACCCTGGATAATATAAGGCTTTACAGTAATATTCTCCATGTTTTCACGGATCGACTCATACGCATCCTTACCGACGTGAACCATGGAAGTAACATACGGATCTGCCTGATCGATTTTTACGCAGACTGCCACAAAACCGCCGTTGGCCTCTGCAAATGGGGTCTCTGGGAATACATTCAGCGGCGGAAGCACCTGCGTGATCTTCGCCCGGGTATTGGTGAGGTCTACCCATTCTGTGTCCAGATTCCCACACTCATTGCACGCCAGGTAAGGCGGGAATTCAATATGGCCGCAGCACGTGCACTTACGTCCTAATACTTTTCCTTCTTCCAGCGCATCGTAATATGTTTTCACGATTCTTTCCAGTTTCGCATATCTCATGACAAGTTCCTCCCCTTCCTTAGTTATACCGCAGGATCATGCACAGCAGGTTCTGGCCGCCGCCGAATCCTCGGATCATCGCATGCTTGATGGGCTTGTTAATCTGATGGGCGTCCGCCTCTCCCCGCATCTGCATCGCCACTTCAAAGATGTCATGGGTACCGGATGCACTGGCGGCATGTCCGTAATGGCATCTTCCGCCATTTGTCTGAATGGGGCGGTCCCCCTCGAAGGTACACCGGTCATCCATCATGTACTGCCAACCTTCTCCCTCCGGCAGATATCCGCAGGCTTCTGCAGAGAGCAGCTGCTGTGCCAGGAAGAAATCATTGGTCATAAACAGATCCATATCCGCACCGGTGAGTCCGGTCAGTTCGCGGACCTGCTTATAAGCGTTTAAGGTTCCCGTTCGCTCATTCTGGGGATTGCCGTATTCCACGCAAGAGTGTCCGATGCCCAGGATCTCGATGGGATGATCCGTGTAGTCATAGGCCATCTCGGTCGGCATCACGATCATGGCACCGGCGCCGTCACAGCGCTGTTCAAAGTTGCTGACACGGTACCAATGGCCCAGTTTCGGATTCCACTTGGAGGTCAGAAATTCCTCGGCTGTCTCAAACCCATTCTCTTTCGCAACGGCATCATAATCTTTCCCAAAATTAAGACCGATGGGATTGATGGACGCCATCTTCCGTGCATTGATTGACATATGCACCAGAAGCGCATCTGCCTGCTCATCGCTCAGCTTGTTTTCCTCCACATAGGCCTGGAACCAGGACTCCCAGTGGAATGGAAGAATGCCATTGGTAAACAAGTTATAGTCCCTGGTGATGGTAGAGCAAAGGGTTTCATGGAAGATCGCTTCCGTACCCAGCCTTCTCTTGGTTAAGACCCGGTCCGGATAAGCGATGGAATGGGGCATTTCCACGCATCCGCTTAATACCGTGTCATAGGTCCCGGAAGCAACCATAGCCACCGCGGTCTCCAGCGCCACATAGCCGGTTGCACAGGCTTCGCTCTGATGATAGGACGCTTTGCCCTTCATGCCCAGCCAGTTGGCCACATGCATATTGGGTGTGGCAAAATTGCTGGTCCATCCGGGTCCTGCCTGTCCATGGATAAAGAAATCCACATCCTTTCCGTTGATTCCTGCATCCCGCATGGCTTCGATGGCCGCATAGCCAAAAAGCTCTCCTTCGGTAATGCCGTCCAGATCCGTGACTTCTCTTGTCTGCCGGAAAGGCGTAACTCCGACGCCTACAATGGAAACGCTTCTGTTAAATGGTTTCAGTTTTGGAAGATTATCACTAAAGCTCATATGTTCCGGTCCTTTCTTGCTGTTATTCTTATTATTCTGCAGCAATTCCGATTTCCATCGGAATCGTTTTCTATAAACATTATAACTATTCTGCAGTTTGTTCGTTTATCTGCATCTGCCAAAATGCATGGGCAAATTGTGCACTGATTGACAAACGGTGCTCTTCATGATAAGACTTTTCCATAGCATGGCAATCACCAAATATCAGGAGGTAGCTTATGTTCATTGGTCATGGGAATATCTGTGAATTATTGAAAGATCGCCATCCTGTCAGCTTTGTAAATTCGGATGACTATTGCATTACTTGTTTCGAACGTTTCAACATCGCTATCCTTCCATACACCCTCCATACCCTTTACATCGTGAATCAGGCTTCGGATCTGGCAGATGCACAGCTGCTGGATTCCCAGAATCTGCTGTTCTTCGGCATGTCGGCAGATGAAGCAGCAAGTCTGCTGGGAGAAATGGAGCAAAGGGTCAATTATTCGGTCATTCCTTCTGCTTACGATGTGGAAATCCAGATAAAATTGCGGGATTATTTTAATGGAGTAAATGCCATGGGCCTCGTCTCCGAATCCCTTCTGGATATGCTGTTCCATGAAACCGGTATCCAACCTATGGTCGACAAGTTCACCCGGGGATTCAATAACCCCGTATTTGTCTTTGACGCCGGATTCCACCTCATCGCCTGCAATTACGAAATGGCGCTGCAGCATCCCGCCGGCAAACGCATTGTAGATCAGATGGGCATGACAGAGGACGAATACCGCCTGATCAATAAACGGAGGATCCATGATAAAGTCAAAAAAAGTGAAGTGCCCATCGTTGTTTACCACGATGAGATTGGCTGTGAGCAGATGCTCTGCACCATTGATACCCGCAAGGATATTGGCCACATTGTGATCAACGCAGTAAACCGGCCTTTTAATGATGTGGACTGTCAGCTGATGATCATGCTGAAAGAAGGACTCTATCAACAGATGCGCAAAGAGGAATTCGTCAAGGACAACAATGGTTATCCCTATGAATATTTCCTGAAGGATCTTCTGGATGGCCGGATTGCCACGCCGAAGCAATATCTGGTACAGATGAATTATGTGAATGCGGAATTCTCTGATTCCCTGTACTGTATGGTCATTGAAACTGCCAGGAGTTCTATGGCATTGAATGTATTCCTGATTCGTAATCGCTTCGAATTCCTGCTCCCAAACACCAAAACCCTGATGTATAACGGAGAAATCATAGTACTGTTCTGCCTTCCCGAAAAGGAAGGGCTGCATCCACAGGACTATGAATCCATCCGTTCTCTTTGCATTGAGTATGGTCTCTTTGCAGGAATCAGCAATCACTTCCGTTCTCTGCTGGATGTTGCCGGTTTCTACAAGCAGGCCCTCCGGGCTATTGAGATCGGCACCTCCCACGATCCCAATCCCAACTTGTTCATTTATGGACAATATCATATGGAACATATGGCTCACATTTTCTTCCAGAAGGAATCCCCGGAGGTCTATTGTCACCCGAAAATGAAATACCTGATCGACTTTGACAAAGATCATGACTCCCAACTGGCCTACAGCCTGTATATGTATCTGATCTATGAACGCAACAGCGCCACTGCTTCGGAAGCCATGTTCATCCATCGGAATACCCTGAACTATCGACTAACCAAGATCGACTCCCTGGTTCATGTTAATTACCAGGATCCTCAGGAAAGGCAATATCTGATCCTCTCTTATGAGATCTCTAAAATGGAAAATCTGTAATCGAAAAAGGATGTGCAAGAACCTTGCACATCCTTTTCCAAAAGGAGAGAGTTATTGCTACGATATTCTGATTTACCGTTTTCCTATAAACTTGTCATTGGAGAAGATCATCATGATCAGGCCCGCCACAAGTAGAACCAGGTCCACGATGTACATGATTGCAGGATTCGGGAAGAATCCGGTCATCATAACGCCGATACCAGCAAAGATCTCGAAGATCGTTCCGATTACCTTATAAGCAGCGGTGTAATCCCAGCGGCCGTATTTGGTGGCCACATAGGAAGGAAGCAGGTTACACAGAGCTCCCTGAGCTGCGAAGATAATGATGCCGGCCATCCAGCAGAAGATGGGACCATTTGGCATCAGTAAGGTACACACAAAACCAATGATAATGCAGATAAAGTAGATGATAAAGGTTTTCTTAGTACCGATCTTCTGATCAATAAGACCAAACAGGAAACTTCCTACGATACCACAGACACCGCCAACGGCAAATATGGTGGTTGCAAAAGGATAATCATAACCATAAGCCATCATGGTCGGAATGGCAGATGCAATGAAGCTCATAACTGCCATAAAGGCAAATCCGGAACCGAAGCCGATGAGCCAGGTGCTGGAATCTTTGGCCAGAACACTGAACTTGAAGGGGCTCTTGTATTCCCGCATCAGCTTCTCAATTTCAGCGCCATTTACCGCAAAAGTAGGATCTCCATCCGGGTATTCTCCGGCTTCTTCCGGTGTGTTCTTGATTCCGATCAATGTCCATACAGCCACAATCACCAGAATGATTGCAATAATGGTCATACCCCATCCCAGTCCAACGCTGCCCAGAAGCTGCGGCATGTAAGGAACGTAGACGATGTTCATCAGGATAATGCCAATGGTGGTAATTCCTAACACAACTCCTTTCTTAGTTGGCCACCAGTTTGCTGTCAGGCCCATTCCGCCGTTTTTTTCATAAGCACCGCCTAAGAGACCGATCAGAAGGATCATGATCAGGTACAGCGGAAGAGATGTGGTGAATCCGAAAATCACCAGGAAAGCCGCTGAAATCAGCAGAGAAACTGCCATCAGCTTCTTGGGCCCGAACCTGCGGACAGCCCCGGCAAACACCAGGATACCAATGCCCTTCAGGATACATGCAATACCGGATACAATATTCAGGATATTGATATCCCAGCCACGGATCTCTGCAAACATGGGAAATACCGTATTGTTGTTGCCACCGATAATACTGGTACCGATCAGAAAGATCACTGCTGTATACAACATAATGTGAATCTGTTTAGGTCCGTACCATCTGCTTTTCTTATTATTTTCCATAGTCCTTTACCCTTTCATCTTATATTCCAGACCCCTTAAGAAGCAGGCACCATATCCCATACATGACGACTGCTCAATTGGCTGCATTCATCACGATTTCCTGCCAGCCTTCAGGCTTAAAGGGATAGCGTTCGATGGGGATACGCTCTGTGAAAATATGCGGTTTGCCGTCTTCACTCTTATTATCCACCAGTACCCATTTCAGCCAGTTCCTGTCATCCCGTTCCGGATAATCCAGGCGGTTGAAGCATCCGCGGCTTTCTTTTCGGGTTTTGAATACCAGGAACATGATCTCCAGCATGTCGATCATTGTCCGCAATTCAATAGCCTTAGCCAGATAATGACCATTCACTTTTGGCAGATGGATCATGTCCTTATACTGCTCACGGATTTCATTCAGTTCTGCAATCAGCTCAGTCATGGTCTCTTCGGTCTTGTTGAAGCTGTATTCCGGCTTCTTGATCAGCCGTGAGATATAGCGGATCACATGATCCGGACGGTATTCTCCCTTGTATTCCTCTGATTCATAGATTCTCTTGCGGAAGAATTCCACCTGCGCTTCATCCACTTCGGAAAGTTCCGTTTGGTCAATGTATTTTGCCATGGCTTTCGCTGTCATCAGACCAGTCTTTGCTGCAACGCCCAGGCCATCTCCATGTACCCAGCTGCCATGGGCAGAACCTGCGGTTGTCATCTGTCCCAGTCCCCACAGATGCGGAACCGTGGTCTTTCCCTCTACATCAATTCTTAAAGAACGGATGCTGACACGGTAGGAGACGGACACTTCCGGTTTCGGATTGGTGGGATCCACATGCTGGAATCTGCCGATAAACTGATCCAATTCCATTCTCTGCTTCATTTCGATGCCGTGATAGAAACCGTCAGCACCTTCATTGACCTTCGGAAGCAGTGTGAAGTCCGCCACCAGAGGACCGTTTCCCATTTCCAGTTCCTTCGCCATTCCCCGGATCAGCTGAACCTCCAGTTCCTCCAGGGATTGTGAGTTGTATTTGCGGAACAGGTTTTCTCCCTTGCTGTTGCAGACTACCCAATGCACGCCATAGAGAAAGTTACCGGTATTTCGGTAAACCAGATCCCATTCGGTCAGATGTTCCACATTCCGAAGCTGCGCGCCGGCTTCATAAGCGGCTGCATAGCCGGTCGCAGGTGCATAGAACATGTCCCGGCAAGAGGGATTGAATTCGTTCGTCGCAAGTACGACCTCTTTTGCACGGACAATGACGAAGTCTGTAGTGTCCAGATGGAAGCCTACAGCTCCGACTACCTTTCCGTCTTTCGTCAGAAGATCGGTAAAATATGTGCGCTCCAGGATCTGAGCTCCGCCTGCCATCACGTTCTTGCAAAACGGTGTCATAAAATCCACATCAATCTGCACTGCAGAAATCTTTTTTCCTTCAAATTCATGGTGATGATGCAGCGTTCCATCCGGGTTATGTGAGAATTTACCGCCCATCCGCTCCAGTTCCTGGATATAGGTATACTGTTCTTTCTGATACTCAAACAGATAGTCCTGGTCATTCAGGTAGGTTCCGTAAGGATTGAGTTCTACCTGCTCCTGGCACATGGCGTAAATCTCATCCCCAGCTTCCGGGGACATGATGCACATACCGTGCCCTGCTTTCGTAGTTTGTCCGGTATATCCGAAATACCCTTTTTCCATAATGGTGATCTTCACGTCCGGTTTTATCGTATGAAGCTTCTGTGCCATGATGGCTCCGCCCAGGCCGCCGCCAACGATCAGCACATCGGTTGTATATGTTTTTGTGTTATGTTCCATTTCATCCTCCATTTCCGTGCGCGGTGCGCGAGAGCCGAGGCTCCGCGGTGCGCGCGCGACTCAACATTTCCGTGCGCGATCAATCATTCATTCCGAACGGATCATATAACTGATCATAAAACGATAACTCTGCTTCCTTCACTGTGATAGCTCCTGCCGGACAGAAATACATGCACTGATAACAGGTGACACATTCTTCCGGATAGGCGGCAGTTGAGAGTTTCTTTACCGGATCCCATTCATACACGTCATAGCAGCAGGTGCGAATGCATTTCATGCATCCCATGCACAGGTCCGGGTCAACAGTGACATTATTCATACGACGAGGATCGTCCTTTAAATCGCTTAATCTCATGGTTTATTCTCCTTTCGCCTGATACTGGGTATGCAGATACGCATGTGCCTTTTCGCTGCCCGGTCTTTCAAGAAAACAATTGTACAATTCAATGATTTCCGGATTCTCATGGGATTTGCGAAGCCTGTCGGCCTGATCGATCCGGTACAGGCTTAAGGCACGTTCTGTACGAAGATCCTTGATCATTCGCACGCTGGCTTTCTGCTGGGGCTGTCCGCCGCCGTTCACACATCCGCCGGGGCATGCCATAAATTCTACAAAGTCATATTGCACTTCACCGGCTTTTATCTTATTCAGAAGCTCTGCTGCATTTTTCAGTCCACTGACCGCTGCCACGCGCAGTTCAAGATCACCGACTTTATAACTGGCTTCCTTTACGCCGGAAATACCACGGACTTCCGTAAAGTCAATGGCTTCCTGCGCCTCTCCGTTCAGCCAATCATTGGCGGTCCGAAGAGCTGCCTCCATCACACCGCCGGTGGCTCCGAAGATGGTTCCTGCTCCGGATCCAATGCCCAGAGGTGCGTCAAACTCTTCATCCTCCAGTCCCGGGAAGGAGATGCCAGCCTGTTCGATCATGCGGGCGAGTTCCCGATTGGTCAGGGAGAAATCCACATCCGGAACGCCGGCTGCATTTTGATGATCCCGTCCAAGCTCGCGTTTCTTTGCAGTACAAGGCATCGCGCTGACAACGACGATCTTCTCTGCCGGAATGCCTTCTTTTTCTGCCAGGAACGTCTTTACCATTGCGCCGAACATCTGCTGCGGGGATTTGCAGGAGGATACATGATCCAGCATTTCGCCGTAGAAGGTTTCAATATAATTGATCCAGCCCGGGCAGCAGGAAGTAAACATCGGAAGGCTTCCGCCGTTCTGGATCCGTTCTACCAACTCATTGGCTTCTTCCATGATGGTAAGGTCTGCGGAAAAGACCGTATCAAATACCCGGTCAAATCCAAGCGCTCTTAAAGCTGCAGCCAGCTTTCCCTTCGTTCCGGATCCCACAGGATATCCAAAGGCTTCCGAGATGCTGGCTCGCACAGAAGGCGCAGCCTGAATTACAACATATTTTTCCGGATCCTTCAGAGCTTCTGTCACTGCTGCCACATCATCCCGCTCATGAAGAGCGCCAACCGGACAGACAGTAATGCACTGTCCGCAGCCAACGCAGCCGCTTTCGATCAGAGAAATCCCTTTTGAAGGAACGATTCTGGCAGTCATGCCATCTCCTTCCATCTTGATGGCACCGATTCCCTGCAGATTCTCGCATACAGCAACACAACGACCGCAACGGACACACTTGTTATCGTCCCGTACGATAATGCTATCGGCTCTGAGCGGAACTGTTTCAATAGGATCGGTCACCGGATTTTTCGTCATACGCAGAGAATACTGGATATCCTGCAATTCACAGTTTCCGGTACGGCTGCAATTTCTACAGTCTCTGTCATGATGATCCAAAATGTCCTTCAGGACCTGCTTCTGTCTTTCTATTACTTCCGGAGATTTGGTCAGGATCTCCATTCCTTCTGTGACGATCGTCTCTGCTGCATTGACAAGTCCTATTCCGGGTATTTCGGCAATACAAAGACCACTCTCATCCTTTTCCTGTACACCCTTTAAGTACTGCAGGGACATCACCGCAATATCGTACTGCTCTCTGGCGTAATGATCCTCAACGGAAGCTTCCAGAATCGTAGCCCCTTCTCTTGCAGTAACAGGCTTTCCATTAATCGTAATCTGCAACATACTTCCTCCTTTTCCAGTTTTTTAACTATCTGCCATGGTTTTCTTCTCTTACTCTTACAATGGCATTGTATGAAAAACCGATACATTTTCGATTGTATGTGCGTGCCAAAAAAACAGCATGAGACTGTGAACTGCTGCACAAAGCAGTTATTACCATATATTTAAAATGTAATAATATATATTTTCAGTAAACACGGACAGTGCATCTGGCATTCGTTGGGAGGCAATTAAAATGAAAATCAGTTATTATACTTCAACCAAGGAAGTGCTTGCAGAACTTGGGGAAAGAATTCAGGCAGTCAGAATTGACAGGAATACCCCAAATGGGCTTTGAACCATTATAAAGTCATCAAATGCATCTTGTATGAGAAAAACGAAATTGGAGAACATTTCCGTTTGTTCTCAGGTTCTGCGTTTTCCATACAAGATGCATTTTTGTCACGTGTACAGAAAAACCTGATTTCAAGAACAAAATATGTCACGCGTTGGATGCATAAAAAGAGCAAAATTGCCCCCTGTTTGTTATATATATTATAATACAAATAGAACAAATTAGAGATCTGATTTTTACTGCGTGCCATAAAAGCGAGAAACTCCATCCCTGACCTTCCGTCGTCCACTTGTAAGAAAAAACACGTCGGCCACGCAAGTTGTTTAATGTAGAATATTACAAGCTGCAGTGTTCCAATATACATGGATTTGTGCGGGCAGATGATTTATATTTTCCTATCATTTCCATAGGATAGACACGGATTCCCGGTGCAGCAGGAACGTGGCTATATACAACAGGCTGTATACAACAGCACCAGGCGGAAAGCCGGAAAGGAGTTCATCAATGAAGAAACATACATGGAAAATTGGTATAGGTATTGTCTTAACGTCCGTTCTGATGGCATCACCGGCCCTTGGGCAGGAGGAAGCCATTCAATTAGTGGAAGATGTATCCACAATCCAGTCATTTGCCCAGACTCCCGTAGCACAGGAAGATATTGAGAAGATCGTTGCGGCCGGGATTAATTCTCCCAGTGCAGTCAATCAACAACCCTGGCATTTTTCGGTCGTTACTGATTCGGCAATTCTGGAAGAGATTGCCGGCGGTGGCGCATCCTCCGGAGATGCTTCTGATGGAGGAGAATCTGCAGAGGGAGAAAGTCCTGATATGGAAGGATCCTCAGAAGGAACAACTGCAATAGAGAAAACAGATGTAGCAGACATACCCCTGGCAATCGTGATTTCCTGTAAAACCGGTTCCGAATTCGATGCGGGGCTTGCCTGTCAGACCATGTCGATTGAAGCGCAGCTGTTGGGATACGGAACCAAAATTGTCTCCTCTCCGACGATGGTATTGAACGGGAAGAGACAGGAGGAATTCCGGGAGCTTCTGAACATTCCACAGGATCAAAGCGTGGCGGCAGTATTAATGATCGGAATGCCAGCCGAAGGATACGATGCGGTGTCCTCCGCCAGTACAAGAAAACCGGAACAGGAAATTGTAAGTTATCATTAAATGTTCCGGACTGGGATTGGATATGGATTTTCAGGCTTTGTTTGAATATATAATGTCCCTGAATATTGTACCTTGGTACAATACCGTTTCTGAAAAGGCAGTGATAAAGTTTATCCTGATTGCAGATATGACACCGTTTACGCAGACCTTCAACATCGCCGAGCCATAATTGCACTTGAATATTCTGGGAGAACGCAAGATGAACCATATCATCATCCGGACAGAAAAAGTCAGACGGATCCGGGGTCTCTCCTTTTTGATGCGATGACGGATTCCTGGAAGGACATCCTGCCGGAAGCAAAAAAAGCTGCGGCAGGGAAACATGGAAAGAGGAGATGGAGGATGCGGTCCGGAAAACCGGACGGAGGTTCTGCGCCAGGCAGCAGAACTGGGGGATATCAATTAGTTTTTCATCTGATCAATCAACCCTTGAAAAACCCGGGAAATATGTGATATAGATAATGGAGACATGAAAAAGCATCGCATCGGAAGAACAATACCGGATGCTTCTGCCATTGAAAAAGGGTCTTGCAACCATTTAGTTCGAAAGGAGTTTTTTATGCAGATCTGGACAACATATCATGAGGAAGAACTGGGGAACACATTACTGACGCTCAGCAAGGCGCCGATCAAATATGCGATCCTCATTACTACAAAAAACGGGGATGTCATTCCGGCCGATCAGTACGATGTGGCAGCCTCCCATGGAAAAAATGAGCAGATTCACGCTTTTATCAGGATCCCGAAAATTTTCCATGAGGACGGGGAACTGTACTATGATCTGGAACATACGCAGTTATATCTGGCGGATATCAAAGAGCTGACGGTCTGCGACAAATGGGTCTCCGAATCGGAATCTCCGGAATCGGTCCTGAAACCGGGCATGAAGGTGCATGTAAAACGGATGGATACCGAACAGGTCTATGAAGGAGAACTGACGATCGTGACCTTCCTGGACATCGTGATTAAAACGGCAGAGGAAGAGGTCTCCGTTCCGGTCAGCAAGATCCGCTCCATGATCATTCTGTAAATACTGCAGAAATCGGAGCCGCGCTTATGCATGAAAAGCCGCGGCTCCTTTTTTATTTTATCTTTCTAAGAGAAGTAACATTCAGGAAAGGATGAGACACAGAAAACGGTTGTCATATGGTTGACATATGATCCAAAAACGGATATGGTATCTGCATAAAGGAGGGGTCGCAGATGTTAACGTTAGAGGAAATCCGCAGAAAAAAAGAAGAATACCGATATACGGCCAGGCAGCTTGCAAAATTGTCCGGAGTACCCCTCGGGACGCTGCAGAAGGTGCTGGGCGGGGCGACAAAGTCCCCCCGTTATGAGACCCTGCAGGCCTTGTCCGCGGTGTTTGAGGGAACGAATGGGCACCGCAGGATTTCCTATCTGGAAGAGACCAATGAACAAAAACAGGGACTTCTGTGTGTCCGTGAAACGGAGGCTGTGCGGGAACCGGTTATGCTGAGTCCGCGGATTGCTGTGAACTGGCACTCCTATGACCGGCAGGGAACCTATACCCTGGAGGATTATCTCGCGCTTCCGGAGGATCAGAGGGTTGAGCTGATCGATGGCGTTATTTATGACATGGGATCCCCCACCGCTTCCCATCAGTTGATCAGCGGGGAAATATACAGGCAGATTTCCAATTATATCCACGATCATAAGGGATCGTGTGTTCCGCTTATCGCACCAACGGATGTGCAGCTGGATTGTGATAACCGGACCATTGTGGAGCCGGACGTAATGATCGTATGCGATCGCTCCAGGATCAGCCGCAGCCGGGTCTTCGGGGCTCCGGATTTTGTTCTGGAAGTCCTTTCTCCATCCACCAGGAATAAGGATATTTTTGTAAAAGGGGCGAAGTACATGAACGCGGGCATAAGGGAATACTGGATGGTGGATCCGGGGAAAAAGACGGTGATGACCTACGAATTTCATTCCGCCGAGGATACCGATATTCATCTGTACACCTTCGACGAGAAAGTCCCCGCAGCTATTTACCACGGGGACCTGGTCATCGATTTCAAAGAGATTGCAGAATATATCTCCTTTATTCCGGAAACGTGACGCTCCGGATCATAGGTTCTATTTATAACCATCCGGACCTGTCATAAAAATTCGGTGATAGAATCCGGCTTTAGTTATTCAGGTATTTCACAGCCTCCGTAGCGGCCATGGCGCCGTCCGCGGTTGCGGTCACCAACTGCCGGAGGGTCTTTGTGCGGTTGTCGCCGGCCACAAAGATGCCGTCACAGTTCGTATGGCAGTCTTCGCCTGCAAGCACATAACCCGCGTCATCAAGATCAATGACGGATGCGAAATTCTGGTTTTCCGGCACCCGGCCAACGGCGATAAATAATCCGTTCAGCTCAATGGTCCGGACGCTTCCGGTGATGGTATCGGTCACCTCGATCTCTTTCAGCCGTTTTTCCGCGATCAGCTTTGTGACCTTCGCATTGTACAGGATCTCTACGTTTTCCCGTTCCTTCAGCCGGGCGGCGTTGGTTTCCTCACCCCGGAAGCTGTCCCTGCGATGGATCAGGTATACCTTTTCCGCCAGATCAGACATGTACAGAGCATCCTCTAAGGCGGTGTTTCCTCCGCCGACGACAGCAACGGTTTTTTTGCGATAGAAATTGCCATCACAGGTGGCGCAGTAAGAGACGCCTCTTCCGACAAGACGCTCTTCCTCCTCAAGTCCCAACTTGCGGTTTTCGGAGCCGGTGGCAAGGATGACGGCTTTGGCTTTGTAGGTGCTTTTCTGCGTGATGACCTCTTTACAGCCTTCCGCATTCCGGATCTCAACGGCCTTTTCGAAAACAAATTCCGCGCCGAGCCCCTTTGCCTGTTCGTAGACCCTGGTGGAGAAGTCAAACCCGGAGATGTGGGCCTCCAGCGGATAGTTTTCAATATCCGGGGTGTTGAGGATCTGTCCGCCGTAGTTGACCGCCTCCAGAACCAGGACCGATTTCGCGGCCCGCCGGGCATAGATCGCGGCGGTCATACCTGCAGGGCCCGCGCCGATGATAATGATATCGTACATCTTCAGCCCTCCACAAGTTCCGCGATCGCATCTCTGGAGATAAGACCGACACTGCGGTTCACTTCTTCCCCGTTTTTGAATACCACAAGGCAGGGAATGGAAATCACATCGTACTCGTCGGTTAATTCATCCTCTTCATCAATATTAATGGAAACAATCTTGATCTCCGGTCTGGCTTCCGCCAACTCTTCCAGCATCGGCCGCATGGATTTGCAGGGGCCGCACCAGTCGGCGTTAAAATCCGCGAGAACCAGGGACTCTGCCTTCAGCACTTCTGCCTCAAAGGTCTCTTTTGTTACTTCTGTCATTGCCATAATAAAAACTCCTTTCCGCCAGATCGTTCCTCAGATCAGGGCAGCGATATCGGATTCAAAGGAAGCGGGATCGCTCGTCGGATCAAACCGCTTCACCACATTGCCGTCCCGGTCTACCAGAAACTTCGTGAAATTCCACTTGATATCTTCCGGCTTCTTGCAGGTCGTGCTGATCTTCGCGATCATCTTCATGGCAGCTTTATTCTTCATGCCTTCGGTCTTTTCCTCCGGCTGCTGGCTTTTCAGATAGGTGAACAGAGGCTCTTCGGTTTCGCCGTTAACATCGATCTTGGCAAGCTGGTCAAACTGGGTCTGATATTTGGCAGTGCAGAATTCATGAATTTCGCTTTCATCTCCGGGTGCCTGATGTCCGAACTGATTGCACGGAAAATCCAGAACTTCAAATCCCTGCTCATGGTACTTCTCATAGAGCTTTTCCAGGGCTTCATACTGAGGAGTAAATCCGCAGCCGGTGGCGGTGTTGACGATCAGAAGAACTTTTCCTTTTAAATCAGCCATATTCAGGGTTGCACCCTTGCGTGCCTTTACTGTGTAGTCATAAATGCTCATAACAGAACCTCCTTTAATTGTATTTTATAATTGCGTTCAATTAAATTGTGTACAATCATTATTATACACATTATTTTTCATAAATCAAGAGGGAATTTCATTTTTTTGAAGAAAAATTGAAATTCGGTTTGGCTCCGGGCACATCATTTGACAGATTACCTGCCGGGTGTCGTGGAATTCTGCCGGTAACAGCGACTTTGGTCATGTAAAAACTGAGTAAAAGTTTTTTTACATGACCAAATTACCATCTTTATCATGTATATATTGAGATGATAAAAAAAACATGATGAAATCCGCTAATTTATCATGTGAAAATCTGTAAATATAAAAAATACATGATAGAAATCAAGATTTCGTCATGTAAAACGGGAGGAAGGCAAAATATACATGATACAATCACAGATTTTGTCATGTAAAATAGGCGAAAATCAAAATATACATGATGAGGCAGCTGTGTTCGTCATGTAAACAGCCACAATATATTAAAATACATGATCGGAAGTTCAGAACACCACAAATGTACCATGCCGGACGCAGCATGCGCGGTGAACCAACCCGGAAAAAATGGCAGAATACGTCCGGAAAAATACAATAAAAGCATGGCGGGAAAGAATAAATTAGTATATAGTAAAAACAGCAGACACCCGCTGCAGACATGAAAAGTATTGACAGCAATGGTAATCCGGAGAGGATTATTATCAGGAAAGGAGAAGAGAAAGTTATGAAAGGTTGGGAATTTACGGGGACACATCAGCCGTTAAAGATCGTTGAAAAGCCGGATCCGAAGGCAAAACCGGGTTATGTCGTCCTGAAAACACTGGCAGGGGGTCTCTGCCATTCAGATGTCAGCGCTCTGGATATCGAGTCCTGGATGGGAAGTTTCAATGTTCCTGTGATCATGGGCCATGAAGTATGCGGCGAGATCGTTGAGATCGGTGAAGGCGTTGAAGGATATGCCGTAGGGGATATCGTTGCCGTCTGCCCACTGTATGCAAAGGATGGAACCACGCCGGGATATACCCGCGACGGCGGATACGGAACGATGACCACCGCTCCGGTGGAGCAGCTTGTCAAGGTACCGGCCGGACTTTCTCCGGTCAAGGCTGCCGCTGCCACGGATGCAGGCGCAACCTCCTATCATGCTGTATGCACGGTCGGCGGGATCAAGCCGGGAATGAAGGTCGGAATCATCGGCGTCGGCGGACTGGGCCAGTTTGCAGTAAGGATCGCGGTTGTTAAGGGCTGTGAAGTCTATGTGGCTACGAGAAAAGCTTCCGCCCAGGAGCGTGCCCTCAGTCTCGGCGCAAAAGAAGTGAAGCCGAGCATTACGGATTTTGCAGACAAGAATCTGGACGTGATCATCGATTTCGCCGGAGCCGGAAAGACCACGGCGGACGCTCTTAATACAGTGAAGCAGTACGGTCGGGTCGTGCTTGTGGGAATGGCAAGCGACAAGTCCGAGATCTACACCTACTCCATGATCTTCAAGGAGCTGACTTTCGTGGGTTCCCAGGGAAGCACTACCGACGATCTGCGTGACTGCCTGGAGCTTCTTGCCAGCGGAGAACTGGATCCGAAGATCAACATCTGCTCCTTCGAGGAGATCGGAGAAGGCATTGAGCAGCTCCGCAGAGGAGAGATCGATGGACGGCTGGTCTGCCTGTATGATTGATACACGGATCGTTTACGGCTTTCCGGGGGCGGGAAAAACCTCCTATATCCGCGACTGCATCAGGAACGATTTTTTCTATAAATACGGAACGACTCTGATCCTCTGTTTCGAGCGGGGGGCGGAGGAGTATGATGCGGAAGAGCTGATTCAGAGAAATGCCCGCGTCGTATATTATGAAGGCCGGAAAGATATCGGAGAATTCTGTTTGGATCCGATCAGGAAATATCATCCTGATCGGATCTATGTTGAAATGAATGTAAAATTACCGGGCCTCAGAAGGCGGCTGCCGGAAGAGATACATGTGATCGGCGCGGTGACCTTGATCGACTGGTCTTCCATCGAATCATTCTTAACCGGGGAGAAGCAAATAATCCGGCAGATGGTTTCGGAATCACAGCAGATCACCTTCCGGGGATGTCCCTCCAAAGAGCTGCTTTTGCCCTACAGCCAGGAGTTTCAGCTGATGAACCGCAAAGCCTCCTATCTCCGGCAGGATCCCATGGGATATCACGAGAAGGCGTTTGATCTGTTCCTTCCGTATTCTCTGGAAAAGGAGCGGATTCCGATTCCGGAGAAAGATTATCTCGTGTTCTGGCTGGATGCGTCGGAACATCCGGAACATTATGAGGGAAAGCTCCTTTGCTTCCCTGATCCGCTGGAGATCCGGCAGACCCCTGAGGAAGAGGGCTGGTCGGCAGGCCGCGTGGTGATGACCTGCTGCATGGCGGATCTCCAGTTTATGTCCTTTGAACTGACGGGATCGGAGGGCGAAGCCCTGCGGGGAGGCTGGATTACCCTGGAGGCGGTGGGACGGATGACGAAGGATTCCTACGGGCAGAAGAAACTGAAACTGGAACCGAAGGTCCTGACCTATACGGCGGTCCCCCAATCCGGAATGATCCTGCAGAGCCGCCCGGGCGCTGGCACATCAGGTGCCGTTTCCGAGCTGTCCGCCGCGATGTTTCAGCGTCTGTCCAAAGGTACCTGACGGAAGGGAGTTCCGCCTTGAACCTTTCTGTGCCTGTATTTTCCGCGGTAAATAGAGAAAAAATGCCGAAAACAATCATATGCTTTGAAAATGAAGAAAGGTCCTGCCTTTACAATTCGCAGGTTCTGCAGCAGATCCGGACATGTTACCGGGAGGAACTGCTTGTTATGGTCGGAGCAGGGGAGTTTTCTGCCTGCGGGACCCCGCTGACACCTGGCTGCAGGGATCGGGCCGGGGAATATGTGAAGGCCGGAGCAGATCTGGTGCTTACTCTTCCCGCCGCCGGTATTCTCGGCGGATACGGGAAAAAGGAATTTGCCGGAGCCGCCCTGGTACAGAGACTAAGGACCAATGAGCAGCTGATCATTCCCTGTGAGCCGGGTCCCGGCCAGTCGCCGGCGGATTGCGGGAAAGAGCTTCGTTCCATTGCCATGCTTATTTTCCGGGAGGGAAACGGATATCGCGGCAGGCTGAAGGAAGCTTTTGCCGAAGGAAAATCCTTCCGGGACGCGCAGTACAGCGCTGTCTGCGATTGTATGCCGGAAGCCAGGGAGATCCTGTCCCGTCAAATCAACCGGCATGCCCTGTGGCTGCTGGATTCTATGCTGCAGCTGTATTACATGCCCCGAAGGGAGTTTATCGCGGTGCAGGGACAAGAACCCGGAGGGAAGGATGCCGGATTCAGCGGGAAAAGTTCCGGATCCAGCGGAAAAAGCTCCGGATCCAGCGGGGAAGGCAGCGAAAAGCAGAGGGAGTCTGAACGGACAGCAGACCTTCAGCAGAAGGCGGCGTTTGAGCAGCGGTTGGCACTGAAAACCGCTGAGCTTCTTGCGGAGGGATCCATGGACAGGCTGATCGATATTTCCGGCAGTACGACCCAGATGGCGGAGGCTTTGTTTGAAAATCAGGAACGGATCAGGAGCGCGGATTCTCTGACCCGGATCGCGGAGATGCTGCGGCCGGCCCCGGTGGATCGGGTCCGCCTGTTTCTGCTGAAAGCGATTCTCGGGATCCGGAAGATCCATATGCAGATCTGCGGTCTTCATGAGTTCGTGCCCTATGCCCGTGTCTGCGCTGAGAATCCGGAGAAAGCAGATCTCCTGAAACAGCTGGAGGAGCGTTCCTGGGTACCCTTTGTCCGGGAGAAGGAGCCATACCCGGAAGAGGCGGGAAATTACGGGTATCTGCTGGAGGCCGACCGAAGAGCAGGGGAGCTGGCCGCAGGTCCTGGAAACTGATCTAAGATTCGGGAAGCGATCCTTCCGGCGGGATTACGCACCTCTGCGGGATTACGTATCTCTGCCGGATTACACATCTCTGCCGGATTACGTCCCTTGGCGGGTAGGGTATTGTAAATCCAATGTTTTCAGCAGTTTACCCGCCACCTGGTTACGGGTTCGTGGCGGGTATAGTGATTGAAAATTCAACCTTTTTTGCGAGTTACCCGCCACAGAGCCGGGAAGGCGTGGGGGGTAATTTCACAGAAATGCTTTATTCCCGCGAAGTCACCCCCCAAAAAGATAGAGCTCCGATCGAAAGCGATCCAGCGACGGTCGAATCCAAAAGGCTCGAATCCAAAGCACTTCGCCCCAAACCAGGACGCTTCAATCCAGTACGCTCCGATCCAATGCGCTACGGAAGTATAATCTCCCAGTGCTTCTCTTCGCCCGGGACCACCCGCTCAAAGGGGATCTCGCCGCCATACTCCTGCGCCACGATGTCATCCGGGACATCTCCCCATATGATGGCTTCGCTGAATTCCCGCAGTGTTATCTTCGCGACCTCGTCAGGCTCTATTACCTGACCAAGGCGGGCCAGCCCAAATGCCATTGCAGATCCGCCCTCTGCTTCATAAAAGGATCTGCGGCCGCCATCGATCATCGGACGGGAGAAGGCATCGCTGTTGTCGATCACCGTTCCGTCTTTCAATGTCACCGCCGTGATCATGGGGATGTTGTTGTCTTCCCGCCAGATCTCCGGTTCTCCATTCAAAGAATAGTCGATCCGGAGGGAAATCGGCGTGACCTCAACGGACTGAACGACGTAAATGCTGTCTTCGAGCGCCTGTTCTTTCGGATATTTTACAGATCGGATTTCAGACGGCAGTTCTAAATCAAATGTCCAGGGTCCTTTTGCGAAAGCCTCTCCCAGTTCCGCTTTTCCGGTTACCGGCGCCAGATTCCCCAGCTCGATATGAATCGTTCTTCCCAGCAGATCTTTATTATCATCTGTGAAAGTCATAACAGTTATTTCATATTCTCTGGCAGAAACACCGTTCTCATCCGGGACCGGTCCGTCGTAAAAACGGCCGCCGGCACTGATGGGGAGAAGTTCATTTTCATCAAATGTGAAATGCTGATCATAAAACAATACTTCCGTTTCCGGATCCACATATTCCCCGGTCCCGGTTACCAGAAATGTGATATATGCTGCAGATCCGTCCGAAACAACTTCCAGAGGCGTTATTGTTATACCATCTGCAGTTACAGACGCGCCTTCATGCGAAGTGAGCAGCATGCCGTTTTCTTCCAGATTCTTCACCTGATCCTCCCCGGCAGTCAGCAGATCGTGATCCATGCCTTCGCTCCAGAAATGATTCACCGCGGCAAATACCGTAGCTCCGCACAAAACGAGCAGTGCGATACAGGCGGCCAGTGCCCAGCCGCTCTTAAACATCCGTTTCTTTGTTGCTGGTGTCAGATTCATTTTCTCTTCGTTCTCCTTTCTGATGGCGGCAAAGGCGGTGTCTGCTTTTCTGAGAACAATGTCGGGAAGAATGAGATCCTGATTTAATGCGTTTTGATTTGCATTCCTATGATTCATAGCCATATGATTCAGCTCTCCTGTTCTTTTTCGTAATATTCCTTCAGCTTTTTTCTGCCCCGGGCCAGGCGGGTCCGGACGGTGGCCGCGGGAAGATGCAAGAGTTCCCCGATCTCGGCCGCGGAGTAGCCCAGACCGTAATACAGGGTCAGGATCACGCGGTATTTCTCGCCCAGAACCTCCAGCAGTTCCTTAAACTCCCGGTTCGGAGGGTCATAAACAGAAGTTTCATAAACACCTTCCTGCGCCAGTTCCTCCTGCTGCTCTAAAGAAATATATCTTCCGGCAGTCCTGCGGATGTCATAGCAGTGATGGATCAGGATCCTGGTCAGCCAGGTCTTAAAATAGTTCGGGTTCTTCAGTGTCTGCAGTTTCTCCCAGCAGGTCAGGATCGTTTCCTGTATTGCATCCGCCGCATCCTCATCATTTCGGAGAATGGCGATGGCGGCACGGTAAAGATCCTTCATATAGAACCGGATCAGTTCCGTAAAAGCATCCGGATCACGGCCTTTTGCCGTTCTGATTAATTGTTGCAGTTTCAGATCATTCATATTTGCAGGTCATACTTTCTCTCATGTACATAAGAACGATAAGATTTACAAAGCGCCCTTCATTCATCTTACATTTATTAGACGAAAAAAACCTGTGAAAAGTTTCACAGGTTTTTAAAAAAGTTTCCGTATGGGATTCTGGAGGCAGGTTTCCGGGATGCCGCAGGCTCCGGGCGTTCACCGCCCCGCTTCCGGAAATTCTATTTCAGGAAAGACTTCAGCACACCCATCAGCGGGCTTTCGGAGCTGCTGTCCTCGTCCTTGGAGCCGCCGCCGAACAGGCCGCCCAGAAGGCTTCCAAGGCCGCCGGAGCTTTCGCTTTTGGAATCCCCGCCGCCGAACAGGCCGAGAAGGCTGGTAAGGCCCAGGCCGTCAGACTGCTCAGAGGATTTTTTGGAGCCGGAAGCGCTGGTTGCTGCGAAGAGGCTGCTCATCAGTCCGGGAGCAAGATTGCTCAGGAGGCTGCTTATCTGGCTGGTTTCAGCGCCGGTCTTGTCAGAGATGGACTGAAGTACGGAGATCTGATCGTCTCCCAGGATATGCTGAATGATCTTGCCACCGTCCTCGGCATCCGCGTTGGCGATCTGGTCCTTGATGGAAGCGGTGTTGGTGTGCTGCTTCAAAGCGCCCAGAAGGGAGGCTGCGCCGGATTCGGAGGAAGCGTTGTTTTTCAATGCGCCCACCAGCATGGGAAGCGCGGTTTCTACAATTCCTTTTGTCTGTGTGCTGTCGGTTCCCGCTTTCTGGGAAAGCGCGTCAATCGATGAGGAATCGGTCATAAGGCCGGAAAGCATATTTAAAAGATCCATGGTATTCTCCTTTCTTTACAGTCCTGCTGCGAGGAACAGTTTCCGCGGATATTATATGCATTCTTCAGGCAGGAATCAAGAAGTACCGCAGGGCGAAAATGAGAACCCGAAAATGAGAACGGGATACGCATCTGATCAGTGATAGTGCAGGAAATGGTCGTTGCCGGCACTTCCAGGGGGGAAGGTCACTTTCCGGTGAGGTGACTGTTGCCTGATGAAATGGTTACTGTTTAAGGCGTTCGATCAGGCGCTGGGTCGGCAGGTCATCCCATTCGATGACTTCGATATTCATTTCGGCCGCCCGGCGCCGCATCAATGCCCGGCTTTTGGTGGCGGGCGCGGAGGTTGCAATGATCGCCCGCGAACCATGCCCTCCGAACCGGTCTCTCAGGATGGCGATCTCGTTTAATGCCTCGGTGCGGATCTCACTGGTTTTGCAGCTGATGAAGACCGGCCACAGTCCCCGGACGGCTACGACATCGATCTCGTTGGTGACGGTATCCCGCTGGGAGGCAGCTCCCTCCCAGTTGACGATGGCGCTCAGAACGACATCGTTGAAATAATCTGCCGCCAGACAGGCACGGAAGACCTGAAGCTCCAGCACGGATCCGATATCCCGCAGCCAGAACCGGACCATCTCGTCAGGGAAACGGAACCGGACAGAATCCTCCGAAATATGAAGCTGACTGATCAGGCCGGCATGGCTGAGATCGGAAAGCAGCTTCTGATCCACGGTCACCAGGCTTCGGTCTGCCCGGACAGTAAAGGGTCCCTCGGTATTCAGCCGTCCGGGGTCGGAGGATGAGACCCGCTGAAACCAGGTGATCTGCCGCCGCCAGATCCGGCGGTATTTCTGAAAAATGCGGAACAGCCGGTCGATCTGGGGAAGGCGGTTCCGCAGGTCGGTATTATCTTCTCTTCCCGGCAGCAGTTTACCGCCCGCCAGCATGAAACAGGCCTGGGCGTTCAGCTGCAGCTCACAGGGCAGATTCCGGGCAAAGGGAGCATTGGATATTTCGTAAAACGTATTCCGCTTCCGGCTGAAGGTGAAAACCGGCGTATCGCCGCAGGCTTTTCCGGCGGCAAACAGCGCGGTTTCCGTGCCGCCCGAGATGTTGATGGCACAGTCCTTCCGGTTCTCCAGGATCTTCCGGATCTGCTTTTCCACTTTGGCGGCATCCAGCAGACTGACGGAAACGATAGTGATCCGGACCGAAACATTGCGGTATGCCAGATACGTTTCAAGAGATTCCTTAATCTTCTGCCCGGAAACCAGCTCGGGAGGGCACAGGAGGATCATCTCTTCCGGCCGGAATACCTCCGTCGCAAGGATATTTTCAATCGGTCTGTCATCAAAAAGTTCAATCAGTGTCTTCATTTCTTTCCACTTTCTGTTATGGTTCCGGATCCGGTTTCTGTGAGGTCCTGACCTGTATTCTGCTTATCTGTTATACAGAATTTACCCGCCGGCAGCATGGTGAGAAGGACTTCATGCCTCTGCGAATTCAAATTTCGGAGCCTCTGAACTCTTGTGTTTTGAGCTCTTGTGAATTTGAGCTCTTGTGCTTTTGCACTCTTGTGCCGGTCAGGCTGATTGTATCATACTGTCCCTTGAAATCAAGAAATGCCGGGAAGACCACAGTGGATCGCGGGCGGATCACAGCGGAAATGTGTTGGGATAAAAGCTGGGGCCGGACAGATTCATGTGATTGACCGGCAAGTCGAAATTGTGTTTCAGAACATCCAGGAATGCCCGGATCGCCGGAGTCTCCTCCTTCCAGCCCAGGCCCATGTTGTATTCCGGGCCATTCCGGAAACGGAACAGGGACAGGCCGGGGTCATCCGAGGCGGCATCCAGATAGGGAGGAAGGAATACACAGCCCATATTGGAAAGCACATAATATTTCAGGGAGTTGACCCTGGGGATTTCTTTAATGACCGGATCCTTCAGGCCAAGAAGAGAAAGCTGCCTGCTGAAGGCATCAAAAAAGACGGTTGACGTGATCCGGCTGATGGTATAGATCGGCGTAGCCTTCAGTATGCGGATGGCTTCCTCTTCCGTTTGAGGCGCATCTTCCTTTCTTGTAAGCAGGGCGGGTTTGTCCTTGATCAGAACCAGATAATGCAGATCCCTGACCGCAGCCAGATCCGGCTCAACGGTGATATACAGATCATAGTAATCATTCCGCATATTTTCCACCATTTCATTCGGAGTATAGTAATCCAGGATCAGCTCCGAGCCGGGATACAGCTCCAGCCATTTTACCAGAGCATCCGGCAGAAACCAGTTGGTGGCAGGCATGAGGGCGGCGATGGACAGGATATGGCTGTCCCGGCTGCCTTTCTTCCGGAGGATGTCCTTCTGGCTGTTCTCGTATAATTCCAGAAACTGTTCCGCATATTTCGCAAATTCCATTCCCGCTTCCGTGGGGATAACCCCACGGCTGGACCGGTGGAAAAATACCTTATCATATTCTTCCTCCATCGCCGAGATCTTACGGCTCACCGCCGGCTGGGTAATATAATTCTCAGAGGCGGCCTTTGACAGACTTTGATGTTTAAACACAGACAGATAGATATTAAGGTCTCTGATTTCCATATGCACTCCGTTATAACCAAAACGTTGAACCGTTGAACAATATCGGAAGTTCTAAATTATAATCAATTATTGTAAAAATATTACTATATATAACAAATTATCACCAAATTATTTGTGCAAATTCGCTATATAATACCAAAATAATAAAATAATAGTGCAAAATTGTAAAATATTTTTCAAAACAGGAGAGATATCTTATGAGTACCTATCAGGAACGATGGAACCGGCTGGAAACAGCGATCAATATGGGAATTCCGGACAGAGTACCCTTTGCTCCGAAGGTCAGTCTTTACTATTCCCAGCTGGCGGAAGCCAGCGTGTACGACATCATGAAGGACTACCGGCTGGCGGCTCCCGGAATCAGGGCCTATGTGGAGGCGGTGGATCCGGATCTTGTCTGGCCCCCCGCCACCTATCCCATTGATCCGCTGGAGGTGCTGCAGGCCGGGATGCTCCGTTGGCCGGGACCGACCCACAATATTCCGCTGAATGCCAGTTTTCAGCATCTGGATCATACCTGGCTGGAAGATGAGGAATTCGATGCCTTTCTGGACGATCCCACGGGATTTCTGATGAATACCATTCTTCCCCGGAAATATCCGCCGCTGAAAGGGCTTGCGAATATTCATTTGAATAACATTTACGATATGTCCTTCATCATGGGACTGGACAGCTTCGCAAAGCCGGAGGCGATTGAGGCGCTGATGGCCCTGGTTCATGCCGGAAAGCATGTGGAAGATAAGAAAAAACAGGCAGGGGAGCTGGCCCGGTTTATCGTGCAGGACTGCGGATGCCCCACCCGGGGAGCGACGCTGTGCGCGCCTTTCGATACCTATGCGGACAGCCTTCGGGGCCTGGTACAGGCCACAATGGATATCTATGAATATCCGGAGGAGACCCTGGCCTGCGTGGAACGGATCTATGATCTGTGCATTCCCGGTGCCGTCAAAGCCGCGAAAGCCAAGGGCGAGAAGCTGGTATTTATTCCGCTTCATTCCGGTGTCGATGAATTCATGAGCATCGAAAACTATGAGAAATTCTACTGGCCGACTCTCAGAAGGACCATTATGGAGATCATCAGGAATGATATGGTGCCGTATGTGTTCTGTGAAGGGAAATACAACACGCGGCTGGAGATCATCTCTGATGTTCCGAAGGGAAAAGTCTTCTACATGTTCGAGCAGGTGGATATCCGGAAAGCCAAGGAAACCGTGGGACAGGTGGCCTGTATCGGCGGCAACTTCCCGACCACCCTTCTGATCAGCGGAAAAAAGGAACAGATTGTGGATGAAACGAAGAAAATGCTGGATATCTGCGCGCCGGGAGGCGGATTCATCATGGACTGCGCGCTGATCATTGACAATGCGGATCCGGTCAATCTGGAAACCTGGCGGGAAGCGACACTGAAATACGGGTCCTATTAATCTGGTTACAAGGCATTCAGCCTGAAAAAATTTATAAAATAATAATGGAGGTAGACATGAAAAAATTATTCGCAATCGTTTTAAGTGCAATGATGGTTTTCTCCTTTGCCGTGTCCGCGTTTGCGGCTGAGGATGGTGCGCAGGATGTGAAGGCTGTCGTAGAAGAACTGAAGGCAACTGCAAACTGGGATCAGATGGCCCTGGATTCCGGGATCCTGGACCGGGTAGACAAGATTGTGGAAGTCGACAAGGATTACGTCTGGAAGATCGGAACTCCTTCAGGCGGCAGACTGGATCAGAATGAAATGATGGCTAATTTTGAGGCCTATATTGAAGCCAGCACCGCAGGCAAGGTGCAGGTGGAGCTGTATCCGTTAAGCCAGCTGGGAACCAACAACCAGATGATCGAGGGCGTGCTGGACGGCAGTATCGCCGCATGGCTCGGGCCCGTGGAATATCTTTATAACTACGCACCGGGCGTCGGCGTGTCCACGATCCCCTTCCTGTTCGAAGGCGGATCCTATCAGGTCGCGGAGATCTATCAGAAAGACCCGGTTATGGATGATTATCTTGCCACCAAAGGATTCTGGAACATCGCATGGGGCAAGGACAATTCCGGATGTATGACTTCAAATAAGAAGATCGAAAGCATTGACGATTTCAAGGGCCTTAAGGTCTGGTGTCTCCCGACGGAAATGCAGATGATGCTGTTTAAGGATCTTGGCGCGGACGTCATTACCCTGGACTCCTCTGACGTTTCCATGGCCTTCCAGAATGGCGCTGTAAACGCAGGTGTTGCAGGCATCACCTTCCAGGTCACCGTCGGCAAGGTCAATGAAGTTGCGGATTATGTATACAAGTTCCCCTTTAACCCCTCCCCGATCTGCTTCGTATTCAGCCAGGAATTCAAGGAGTCCCTTCCGGAAGATCTGGCAGCCCTGGTGACAGAAGCCGGCCAGCTGATTAATGAGATTCACGAGGATTATACGATCGCTCTTCTGGATGATTATGATGTGATTGCCCATGATACGATGGAAGTGATGGAAGTTCCGGAAGGACTGTTTGATCAGGCAAAGGAACTGACCGCCCACATTCATGACTACTACAAGGATCTGGATGCGGACTGCGCAGCCATCTATGAAAAGATCCTTCCGCTGATCGAGCAGTATCCGGCAGAAGAAAATCACGGACTTTGGTAAAAACCGGTTTTCGGGAGAGTTTGCACAAAAGCAGGGACGCATAAGTCCTGTAAGACGATCAAACTGGTGAGGATTACGGGGTCCGGCACTGCCGGCCCCGTAATCGGTCAAACCGGAGGAAAATATGAGAAAAGCAATTTTACGCGTTACAAGAGGTGTGGATGATATCCTGCTGTTGATATCGTCGATCCTCCTGATCCTTGCAACGGTACTGAGCGTTATCAATGCGATCCTCAGGGCCGTTGGGCTGGGAGGGTTTACCTGGTCAGATGAACTGACCGTGATTTTACTGATCTTTATGGTGTTTTTATCTCAGCCGTTTCTGGAATACAATGAAAAGCAGCTGAGTGTCAGTATCCTGACGTCCTCCCTGAAAACACCGCGGGCGAGGAAGGTCTTTCATGTGATCCGGGGAATCTTCATCATCGGAATCATAGGGTTTCTGATTCCTTACAGCTATCAGATCACGGCCAGGGCGGCGAAAATGAATTATCTCACGACTGTATTGAAATGGCCCCGGTTCATCCTGTATGCAGTGATTGTGGTCTCCTTTGGACTGATCGTGATCAACTGGATCATTTCCCTGTTCTTTAAAAAGACAGGAGATATAGAGAATCCGGAAGAAACGGAGAAGCAGGGAAAGGAGGCAGCAGGCAATGAGTAGCGGACTCGGACTGATCATCATGCTGGTGATCTTCGCAATATTAATGATCCTGGATGTACCGATTTATGTGACATTGCTGGGATGCGCTATTTTCCTGCAGGTGGTGGTCTGCGGTACCCCGCCGACCAATATTCTTACCGGCGTTTATGAGGCCCTGACCAAAACCAGCCTCATGGCCGTGCCGTATTTTGTACTGGCGGGTGCGGTCATGGCGTATACGTCTCTGGGAAAACGGCTGATCAATCTGTTTGATGTGCTGCTGTCCGGCGTCAAGAGCGGACTGGCCCTGTCCTGCCTGGTGGCAAATGCGTTTTTCGGCGCCATGAGCGGATCCGCTCCGGCCGCAACCGCAACCTTCGGAAAGGTTACCTATCAGCCGCTGAAGGAACGTTACGGCGAGAATCTGGCAACGGGACTGATCACATCCTCCGGAGCGCTGAGCGTTATCATCCCGCCCAGCATCAGTATTATTCTTTACGCGATCGCAGCGGAAACTTCGACAACGAAACTGTTTATCGCAGGAATCGTGCCGGGGATCCTGATCGTGATCATCGTTGCGGTTTATCTGGCAATCAAATGCCGGCATCTGCCGAAACAAAAGGGCCCGACCGCCAAAGCTGCCGGAAAGGCGCTTGTGCAGAGTATCCCGGTGATGATTCTGCCGGTGATCATTCTGGGCGGAATCTACGGAGGTATCTTTACTCCGACGGAAGCCGGGGCCGCTTCCGCGGTCTATTCTCTGGTCGTCAGTATCTTTATTCTGAAGGATATCAAGATCCGGGATATGAAGCCGATCCTGAAGGATGCGGCTGCAACCACCAGCCAGATCTTTATCCTGGTGGCGGTCAGCACCTCCTTCGCCCAGGCCTGTACAATGGCCCACATTCAGGATGTGATCGGCGCGCTTCTTTCCGGGACCGGAAGAGTCGCATTCCTGCTGATCCTGAACCTGGTGCTCCTGGTTCTGGGATGCTTTGTTGACGGCGGCAGCGCAACCTTGATCGTAGTGCCGCTGATCCTTCCCATGGCAATGGCCCTTAACATCAACCCGATGCACCTGGGAATCATCTTCGTTGTAAACCTGGCAATCGGCCTGTTCACACCGCCCTTCGGACTGAATATCTTCGTCGCCCAGTCTGTGATGAAGCGGAAGATCGGCGAAATATCCAAATCCGTGCTGCCGTATATTGCCTGCTATATCATCGCGCTGCTGCTGATCACGTTTATTCCGGAGATCTCTCTGGTCTTATTGGGATAGGCACCGCCGGCTCCGTGGGACCGGAGAAAACGGGAGGAATTTATGCTGACTCCGAAACAGAATTTTTATGAGACCCTGAAAAAGGACGGACATCCGGACCGTCTGGTGAACCAGTACAATTCCATGGTCTTTTTCATGCAGGATCCCCTGGGACAGTTTACCCGGGGGAACCGGATAAAAGGGAAAACAACGCTGGACCGCTGGGGCGTGAGGATCATGTGGCCGGAGGACCAGATCGCGGCGATCCCGGATACCTCCGACGAGGTGAAGGTGTGCAAAGACGTCTGTGAATGGGAACGCTATGTCAAAGTGCCGGATCTTGCAGCGGCCTGTGACGATGACAGACTTTGGAAGGAAACCCTAGAGCAGGCGGACCGGATTGACCGGGATCAGTTTCTCGTGACGGGGTTTATGCCGGATGGCGTGTTTGAGCAGATGCATAATCTGATGGGATTTGAAGATACCTTGATGAATTTTCTGCTGGAGCCGGAGGCAACTCTTGCCCTGGCACAGGCAATCGGGGAGTACAAATTCCAGTATGCCCGGATCCTGGTGGATCATCTGAAGCCGGATGTGATCATTTCACTGGATGACTGGGGGAGTAATAACAGTATGTTCATGAGCCCTGATATATGGCGGGAGTTTATTATGCCCCAGTACGTGCCGGTCTACGAATATCTGCATGAGCATCATGTGACGGTCATCCATCATTCCGATTCTTATCTGGAACCCATCGTGGAGGACATGGTGGAACTGGGGATTGATGTGTGGCAGGGAATCCTGCCGACCAATCCGATCAATCAGATCATAACACAGCTGGACGGACGCATGACCGTTATGGGCGGAATCGATTCCATTGTGGACCGGGTGGATGCCACGGAGGAAGAGATCCGGGCCGAAGCCCTGAGAGCCTGCAGAGAATACAGCGGCAGGGGATTCTTCATCCCGTCCATTACTTACGGGTCTCCCAAAACAGCCTATCCCCACGTCTATGACATTATCACAGATGCAATCGACGGCTATAACCGTGAAGTCTTCGGGGACTGAGGCAGAACCTGAGACGCTTCTTTCCTATCAGCGGAAGGTCGACAACGGAAAATCAAGGATTTCCGGACATCGACCTTCCGTTTTTGCCGGTTATTTGATGAAAAACGTAAGGTCGGGTGTGGAGAATAAAGCATTTTCGGGCGAAGACCTTCCGCCGGGGCAGGGATTTCGATGAAGGTGTTCCGCTGATAAAATGAATCACGCTGCTTTCAGCAGTTATCGTGCCGATCCGTGTTTTCCGGGAGCGGACTTTGTGTTGGCAATGGCGGCAACGATATCAAGGAACGCCTCAACCAGCAGCGAGATACCGATGAAGATCCAGAGCATGTTGATCGCAGAGAATGGATTGAACATGATAATGATTCCCAGGATGATGGACAATACAGCGCTGGCAATGGATGTTTTGGAACCGGTAACGCCCAGCTTCTTTTCATCGTAATATTTGCTGATCTTAAAGATGCCGGACAGGATCATAATGATGCCATAGAAAATGGCAACGACCGCAAACAGACCGATGATCCACCAGCTGAAAAAGGTGCAGATAAAACCGAGGATCAGGGCGATCAGAGCAATCGCCAGAGTTCCGGCATTTTTCTGCCCCAGACTTTTTTTGTCTTTTTGATAGCGGACCAGATAAACGATTCCGATGATCAGAAGCACGATACCGAAACAGATGATGGCCGCCCGGGTAAACAGCTGGGGATTGATCAAAAGAAGGATTCCGATCACCACTTCAAACAGGATCAGCAGAAATGACGGCGCGTTGTTTTTCAATGATTTCATATCAGGCTCCTTTTCCATGTATCGAATACATTTGCATGACGATTTATTGATTCCTAATCTTAGAAGATATGACGGAAAAAAGCAAGCGGCCCCATCGGCAACGGCGGGGAATGAAATTTATGGAAAACCGGCTTTCCTTTAGCGGGAAATTGTTTTATTCTTAAAAGAACAGATTTTCTGATAAAGAATCGGATCTTTTGTATGGATCCGGGGCATTGCCTGTGTAAGGCGCCTTTGGATCGGATCTATGGGGGAGGAGAAGGAAATGAAGCAGACGATCTATATTACCGGTCATAAAAATCCGGATCTGGACAGCCTGTGTTCCGCCTATGCGTATGCAGCGCTTAAGAACCGGATCGACCCGGAAAAGGAGTACCGGGCAGTCCGCTGCGGACAGATGTCGGAGAGCGTGGAAAAGCAGCTGCAGCTGGTAGGGGTGGAAGCTCCGCCCTATATGGCGGATGTATTTCCCAAGGTCAGCGATGTGATGCTCAGGGCGGCCGGCGGGATCGATGTGACGGAACCGGTGTATCAGCTGGTGAAGAGATATAACAAAGAGAACCCGTCCGTGACGCCGCTGTTTGAAAACGGAGTCTACGCCGGGCTGCTGAGCATTGATGATGTCACAGCCTGGTTTCTGAAAGAGAACACAGATGATAATCCGAAATATGATTTCACGGTAAAAAATATTGCGGAAGTGCTTCCGGGGCAGATCCTGCATCAGGGCAGCCGGGATTCTTTTGTTGCGCCGATTACCGTCGGAGCGGCGTCCATCCAGGACTTTTCGGAATTTATCCCGAAAAACGCCGATTCCCTGGTGGTGATGGGAGCCCGGCCGGAGCATATCCGGTACGCCATCCGTCAGAACGTGCCGGCCATCATTATTACCACGATCACCCTGGAGAAGGATGCGGACAAACCGGAAAACGTCCTTCCGGCGATTCATCGTTCCGGACCGGAGGGGATCGGGGATAAACTGATGCCGGAAATCGATGTTTCCGGTTATGACGGTCTGATCTACATCACTTCCCTCAGCACGGCGGAGACGATCCGGAGACTGAGAATGAGTGAGCCCCTTGGGAAACTGATGGGGTCCGGTGAGGAAAATGTGCAGGCTTCGGATCTGTTTGCAGATGCGAAGGATCTGCTGGCATCCTCCAGCGCCAGAGGCCTGGCTGTCATGGAAAATGAGACCTTCGTCGGATATGTAACCAGAAGGTGTTTCCTGGACCGCCCGGCCTACAACGTGATCCTGGTCGATCACAACGAAGCCGGGCAGAGTATCAAGGGGATTGAAACCGCCAATATCGTGGAGATCATCGACCATCACAGGCTGGACGCCATGAAAACGGATCTGCCGATTCTTGTGGATGCCCGTCCGCTGGGGAGTACCTGTACTATCGTTTGGCAGCAGTATCTGGCCAATGGAATCACGCCGGATATCGACAGCGCGAAAATGCTGCTGACGGGAGTTTTATCCGATACCCTGATTCTGAAGAGCCCGACAACCACCGGAATCGACAGAAAAACGGTTCAGGAGCTGTCCGCGATCTGCGGGGTCGATTATCAGGAATTCGGAGAAATGCTTTACAGCGTTACCTCCAATCTTGCGACCCGGGATCCGGAAGAAGCCATCAAATCGGATTTCAAGGTATATGAGAGCAATGATGTGAAGGTGGGGATCGGCCAGTGCGAGACCACCACGCTCAAAAATATTGATGAGTATGCGCAGGCCTATCTTGCTGCGCTGGAAACCGTGAAGAACGGCGCCGGGCTGGACTGGGCAATGCTGATGGTCACCAATGTTCTGAGCGAGAAGAGCATCCTGCTGACAACAATCCACCGGGACGGAGCCAAACTGCCCTATGAAAAAATCATTCGTTACAATGATCCGGAGGCAGCGGGCAGCAAAGCCTATCGCGCCTTTGATATGCCGGGAGTCATGAGCCGGAAGAAACAGCTGCTGCCCGCAGTCCTGAGAGCGATCGAGGAGTAGACAGGGCTTCGTGGCGGTGAGTTACCGCAATGCTGCAACTTTTCGGCAGTCGCTGTCGAAAATCTCACGCATTGCTGCAATTTTTCGTCAAAGAGGCTCTCAGCGGGGCGTTTCTGCCAAAAAACTCACGCAATGCTGCATTTTTTCGTCAAAATCCGGGTCTTTCCGAGGGGTCTGCCGAAAATCTCACGCAATGCTGCAACTTTTCGGCAGGTGCTGTCAAAAACATCGAGCATTGCGGTACCCGCAGCCTGACTGGCAGGGCAGAAGCTTCAAAAACGAAGGATATTCAAAAACCGGGACACTGACATTCTGAGGCAGAAAGTCATTCGCTCATCTTTTCAAAAGCGGGAAGTTTGGTCATGAAATATAAGAACGCGAAAATATATTATCAGGGAGCCTTCCGGGAAGGCAGCTTTGAAGTACGGGAAGGTAGATTCAGCCGGATCGAGCTGGCCGGCGGGCCGGGCTGGGAAATACAACGGGATACCGGACAGTCCGGACGGTTCCGTAACAAAGATGACGCCGAACTAGCCGGAGGTCCGGGCCTGGAGGATGCCGTTGATCTGCAGGGAGATCTGGTGATCCCAGGGCTGATCGACCTTCATAATCATGGAAATTCCGGATATGATTTTTCCACCTGCGATCTGGAGGGATTAAAGGTCATGGCGAAATATCTGGCGCGGAACGGGATCACTTCCTTCGCCCTTGCATCCATGACCATGCCGTACGAGGCGCTGGAAAGAGCGTTCCGGAATGCAAAGGCGCTGGCGGAGCTTCAGGATGAGGCAGCCCGAAAGAGCAGCAGCGAAAAAGAGATCGAAAAAGAGACCGGAAAAAAAGAATTCCCCGAAAAAGAAGAGCCGGAGCCTTTCGGCATGTCCCGGATCGTGGGGATCAATATGGAGGGCCCGTATTTCTCCCATGGAAAGAGAGGCGCCCAGAATCCGCAGTACCTGAGAGCTCCGGATCCGGAGGAATTCCGGAAACTCTATCAGCAGTCCGGCGGACTGATCCGGATCCTGGATGTTGCGCCGGAACTGGAGGGAGCGATGGAGCTGATCCGGCAGGCCAGCTCCCGGGTGACTGTTTCCGTGGCCCATACACAGGCGGATTATGGGACTGTGATCCGGGCATTTGAGCAGGGAGCGACTCAGATGACCCATCTGTTCAACGGCATGAATGGCATCCACCACAGAGCGCCAGGGCCGGTGGCGGCTGCGTTTGATACTTCGGGGGTATTTGTGGAGCTGATCTGTGACGGCGTCCATGTGGATCCGGCGGTGATCCGGATTGTCTTTGCCCTTTTCCCGGGAAGAGTCATACTGATTTCCGATGCCCTGGCCTGCTGCGGGATGCCGGACGGCACTTTCCTGCTGGGAGACCAGATGGTTACATTGAAAGACCGGCGCGCCACTCTGCCGGACGGGACGCTGGCCGGTTCCGCCCACAATCTGTTCCAGATGCTGCAGTGTGCCGTCTCCTTCGGGATTCCCATGGAAGAAGCGATTCTGTCCGCTACGATTAACCCCGCCCGCCAGCTGGGGCTGGATTCGGAGATCGGGTCCATCGAAGAAGGCAAAAAAGCAGACTTTCTGATCTGCACAGAAAGTCTGCAGTTAAAGTCCGTATATCTGGCAGGGAACCGGATTTCCTGACAGGCCGTAATGCCCGCCGCGGATCGGAATGTGGACAGAGCCGGGGCTCGGCCACGGTTTCCCCCTGGACGTCCCTTGTATCAGCCGGACGCCCCCGTATCAGCCGGACGCCGTATCATTTCCATAAAGCCATCGGATAGGGAACCTCCACAGCCTCCATGGGCAGAGAGACCTTCTTTCCGGTCCGGGCGCTTTCATAGGCGGCATAGGTCAGCTCCAGCACAGCCCGGCCGTCCCTGCCTGTAGTGCAGGGCTCCTTGTCATTTCTGACACAGTCAATGAAATGGGTCAGCTCCTGGGGATATCCCTGATTAAAGGCCTCTTCAAAAATCGTAAAGGTCCAGCCTTTGGTGCTGCCCGCCTTTTCCGCCGCATAGCCGTAGCCGTCAACGGAATAAGTCAGGGAGGAATTGCCCCGGAACAGATCGGCGTAGACCACGCCTTTGTTTCCGTAAACTTCGATCCGGTCATCCATTCCGCCCGGCTTGGCCCAGCTGGTTTCCGCCATTCCGGTCACGCCGTTTTCGAATTCCACGATGCAGATCGTATTGTCATCGCAGTCCGTGATCTTGTTGTGGAAAACCGTCTTCATATCCGCATAGACGTTTTTGACCTTGACTCCTTTGTTCATCCAGCGGAACCAGGCCAGGGCATGACAGCCCATATCCATCATAACGCCGCCGCCGGCCGTCTCCTTGGAATAAAACCATTTGCTGTGGGGACCGTCGTGTTTTTCGCCCTGCTTCAGCATATAGACATCGCCCACGGCGCCCTGCTCCACCATAGCCCGGACCCTTTCGTATTTGGGGGCAAAACACAGCTCCTCGGCGTACATCAGCTTCAGCCCCCGGCTCTCGCAGGCCTGGATCATTTCATCCGCCTCCTCCAGATTCATGGCCAGCGGCTTTTCACAGATCACGTGTTTGTTATGGGCAGCGGCCTTCAGGCAGGCTTTATGATGCAGAAAATTGGGCAGGCAGATATCAACCACATCCACATCGCATTCCGTCAGCAGCTGATCGATATCATCATACACCTTCGGGATCCCGAATTCCTCCGCCAGCTTCTGCGCATGTTCCTTATTTCTGCCGTAGATCGCGACGACCTGGGCGTCGGAGACAAATCTGGTATAACTTTCGAGATGGATGTTCGCGATAAATCCGGACCCGAGGACTGCAACTTTTGTTTTTTCCATTTAAAATTCCCCCTTCATTTGATAGATCCCGTTTAATTCATCTGATCAAGATATGCGGCGCCGATCATGCCCGCATCATTTCCAAGAATCGCCTTCTGCACCGGAGCGCTGCCCACCACATCATAGGCCAGGGTATAGGAAGAAAGCTTCGCCCGGACCGGATCAAGCAGCGCATCTCCCGCATTGGAAACGCCGCCTCCGATGATGAACAGCTCCGGCCGGAAGATATTGACCAGCCCTCCCAGACCGGTGGCGATATAGGAAGTATACTGATCGATCACTTCCATGGCGGCGGGATCCTTCTCCTTTGCGCAGTCGAAGGCGGTCTGGCCGTTCACCTCTCCATGCTCCTTCGCCCAGGCATTCAGGGCGGATTCCGGATGGGCGGCCATGGCTTCCTTTGTCTGACGGATCAGGGCGGTGGCGGAAGCGTAGCATTCGAAACAGCCGCTCAGTCCGCAGGTGCACCGGATCCCGTTGTATACGATGGGCATATGGCCGATCTCCGCGCCAAGCCCGTCTCCGCCGGCAAACATTTTGCCGTCAATAATGATGCCTCCGCCGACACCGGTGCCCAGCGTGATCATCACCACATGCTTCTTCCCCCGGGCAGCTCCGGCCAGGGTCTCCCCGATCACGGCGCAGTTGGCGTCATTGCCGAAATACAAAGGGATCGACAGGTATTTGCTGAGCTCGTTCTTAATGGAGACATTCTTCCAGTTGGTGTTGTTCGCAAACACAAGCCGGCCCGTTCCCGGGATCACAGAGCAGGGAACGCCGAAACCGGCACAGGAAAAATCCGATTCGGAAAGCCCCATCTGCCCCGCCAGATCAAAGAGAAGATCCGCGACGGCTTTCATGGATTTTTCAAATGTATCAGGCGTTCTGACGGATCCCCGGCTCAGAATCCGGTAGTTTTCGTCCACTACTCCGGCTTTTACGGAAGTTCCGCCGATATCCACCCCAAATCGGTAACGCATCCTGATCACCCCCAGTGACTGGTCAAAGACCATATTTTTTCATATAGGTTTCAAATTCCGGTTTCTCGCTGGCCTGCCCGGAGCAGATAAAGCACAGCCCCTTTGCGGTCCCCAGAAGATCCGTAATATAATCAATATAAGATAATTCCCGGCTGCCGTTGATGAAGACCTGGCACAGCTTCCCGGCGGCATGGATCTTGCGGTAAATCTCCGGCCACTGGTCAAGCCCCGGGGCGCCGGCCCCGTTGATCCACTGCACCCCGTCCAGCTCCGGGACCGTCAGCACCGAATCCAGATGACGAACCGCGTCGGGGCCGTCCAGATGGTAGATGGTCCGGGGGATCAGCCGGCATTCCTCCTGCAGGATCGGGAGATAGAACTCGTCATACATCGCAGGGCTGATCATGGCGGAGAAATCATTCTGCAGCACAAAATACGGCTTTCTGGAAAGCATGGTCGCCCAGCAGGTATATCCGGGGATCCGGTCCTCGTCGATCACATTCAGGAACATCCGGTAAGCGGCTTTGAACTGTTCATGGATATTCCGGCAGGCTTCCTCCACCAGCTCCGGCTCCAGGCAGAGCTCCAGCAGAAACGGATTGGCGTCCCGGAGGGACGAGACAATATCCATGACGCCGCCGAAGTCCGGCAGCCCCACGCCGATCCCGCCGTCAAAATGCTCCTGCACCGCCCGGGTCAGATCCAGAGCCCGCTGAAGAAGCGGATTCTTCCCATCCAGCCGGATGCGGCAGATCTGATCCAGATCCGGGCACATCTTCTTAAACCAGACCGTTCCCTGCTCCCGGTCGATGCCGTATTCCTGTCCCAGAAATCCGCCCAGGATCCCGGTGGGACGCATGTAGAAGACCGGGATCGCATCCCCTGCGTACTCTACACAATCATATGCCTTATCAATGATTTTTGCAACTTCCGTTACGGGAAGGCTGAAATCATACATGGCATCCAGAATCACCTTCCGGTAATTGGATGCGAAAAAATCTCCGCCGGGTCCATCGGAGTGTTCCAGGGTCACCTGAATCACCGGCCGTTCCAGCCGGCCTTCCCACCAGTCCTCAAACACAGAGCTCAGCTCCGGAAACCGCTGTTTGTCAAAATTCATCGAAATTCCTCCGAGTTCAGTTTTTCCTTCAGAAACTGTACCGCGTCATAGATCTCCTGCGCCCCGTCTCTGATCTCGTGCTCGATGGTCAGATAGCCATCGTATCCCACCTCCTTCAGCAGGGGCAGATATTCATCCCAGCGGACCTGGCCCTGCCCCAGAGGGGTCTCTTCACAGATCCGGGATGTCTGCATCCATTCCAGATCCCCCAGGGCAAACTGATGATAGAAATATTCCGGCGTGACCTTGCTGAGGCTGACGCCGTCCTTGGCGTGGGTATGCACGATCAGATCGGACAGGATCCGGACGGCATGGAGCTCATCGTCCGCGCCGACCATGACAAAATTGGCAGGGTCGAAGTTCACACCAATCCCGGGACCGCAGTCCTCGATAAAACGGCGGAGAACCCGGGCGCTGTCAGGGCCGGTCTCGATGGCCAGCGTCATACCCTCCGGCGCCAGGAACGAGGCGATCTTCCGGCCGGCCTCCAGCATCGTCTGATAGACGGGGTCCTCCGGGTCGTCGGGAACGACGCCGATATGGGTGGTCAGGATCCGGCAGTCCAGCTCCCGGGCCAGTCCGGCGCATGCGCGCAGGTAGGCGATCTTCTCCGGATTATCCTCCGCATGTTCCAGCCCGAATCCCCCCAGCTCGCAGCATAACGCCACGATCTCCTGGTGATGATCCGCGGCCGTCTGCCGGACTTGACGGATGAAGTCCGCGGAGACTGTTCTCGGGTCAAATTCATCTGCAGCATACAGCTGCACGCCGCTGGCGCCGCATCGTTCGGATTCCCGGATCCCCTCCAGAATCCCGACGCCGAACCAGTCAGCCAGGGTACCGATCTTAAACATAGGAAACCTCCTTATAGATCCGCAGAGCACAGGAAAACCCAGGCTCCCGGAGTGAGTTTCGGAAGATGCGCCGCATCTTTCTGCCTGTACCCAGTATATCGGAAGAAGGCGGGAAATACAATCCGAATTTTGTCAAATATTTGCAAATAATTGCAAATATTTTCATAAAAATGACGAAGGGACAGAGATTGTGAAGCGCTGAAGATTAGGCTATAATACAACCTGACAGCGGCTTTGAAAGGGGTGAGAGCCGCAGCGTGAGGAGGTGGATCAATGAGAACAGCACAGGAGATCAGACAGATCCTGGAAGAGGCGACGCTTCCGGAGAAGCCGAAAAAAACAGACTACCGGATCGGATGTATCGGATCCGGATTTATCATGAGGGACTGCCATCTGGTGGCCTACAGAAATGCCGGGTTCTGTCCGGCAACCATTGCTTCCCGAACAAGGTCCCATGCACAGGACGCAGCGAAGATACACGGGATCGGGACCGTCTATGATACCTGGCAGGAGCTGGTGAAGGACGAAAGCCTGGAGATCATCGATATCGCCTATCCGCCGGATCTGCAGCCGGAGATCGTCCGGGAGGCGGTGAAGAACCCCTCGGTAAAGGGGATCCTGTGTCAGAAGCCGCTGGCCATGGATCTTGCCGGCGCCCGGCAGATCGCGGAGCTGGGAGAAACGTATCATAAAAAGATCGCCGTGAATTCCAATATGCGCTATGATCAGTCCATGAGAGCCCTGAAAAAGCTCCTGGATCTGAAGGAACTGGGGGAGGTGGTCCTTGCGACCATCGAGATGCGGGCGATCCCCCACTGGCAGACCTTCCTGACCGAATATGACAAGCTGGAGATCTTCGGGATGGGGATCCATCACGTGGATATTTTCCGCTATCTGCTGGGAGATCCCGAGAGCATCACCTGTGTCTGCCGTACCGACCCGAGATCGAAATTCCCCCATGTGGACGGGATCACACAGTATACGTATCAGTATCAGAGCGGAGTCATGGCCACAAGTCTCGATGATGTCTGGGCATGGCCGGAGGATCCCTGCATGAAGGATATTTATATCAAATGGAGGGTGGAAGGAACCGAAGGCATGGCGGAGGGAACCATCGGATGGCCCTACTATCCGGAACCGGTGCCCAGCACGCTCCGGTTCACCTCCCGCAGATACCCAGGCGAATGGATTGAGCCGCGCTGGGAACGGGTGTGGTTCCCGGATGCCTTTGAGGGCACCATGGCCAGCCTGATGTGCGCCGTCGATACCGGAGAGGAGCCGGAGATTTCCGCGAAGGACAATGTGATCACCATCGCCTGCGTGGAAGCCTGCTACCGTTCGATCGCGGAGAAACGGACTGTTTCTCTGGCAGAAATTCTGAACAGCTGAAGAAGGGAGAAAAGCGATGATCAGTACAGGAATCTTTACAGGGTATTATCCTTATACGTTGGACGAAACGATCCGGAGGATCAAGGCGTCGGATTTCAGCTGCGTGCAGCTGGATGTCTCCTTTAAGGATCTGGATGCGGCGAAGGAGCCTCTGACAAAAGAGAAGGCCCATCTGATCCGGGATAAGTTCCGGGATGCCAATCTGCCGGTGATCGCCGTTTCCGCCTACACGAATTTCATCCATCCGGATCCGGTGAAACGAAAGGAAAATATTGACTATCTGAAAATGATGATCCGCTATGCCCGGGATCTGGGATGCCCCTATGTGGCCAGCGAGACAGGAACTTATAATCTGGAGAGCGACTGGGTATGGCATGAAAAGAACGCGGATCCGAAGGTCTTCGACGAGACCATCGGGATCATCAAAGAGATCGCGGCCTATGCCGCCGATCACGGCGCCGTCTTCATTGTGGAGAATTATGTCAATAATGTCATCGGCAGCGTGGAGCAGGTCCTTAGGATGTTTGATGAAGTGGGGACCAGGGGACTGGGGCTTCTGTGTGATCCCACCAATTATTATGATGAAGCCCATTTCGCGGATATTGACGGAACGCTGGAGGAGATCTTTGCCCGGCTGTCTCCCTATATGAAGATCGCCCACGCAAAGGATATCAAAAAGGCTGTGGATACCGGGGAGAAGCATGCGGATATCGACGCGGACGCATCCCATTCCTTCCGGGGTTCCGGCAGCATCGAGCTTCCGGCGGCCGGACTGGGAGATCTCAATTACGAGCTGTATGTCAGACTCCTGGCTCAGGATCATCCGAATATTCCGCTGATCATCGAGCATCTGGATGAAGGGGATATTGAACGGGCAAAACGGTTTGTGGACGGAACACTGAAGAAGGTCGGCGTCTGAGACAAAACGAGTGCAGGGGGAGGAAGCACCATGATCGCATCTGCACGAAGTGCATATATTGTGAAACGGCTGGAACAGTCCGGGATCATTGATTATAAAAATATTTCCAAGGAGCTGGATGTCTCGGAGGCAACTGTCCGCCGGGATTTCGAAAAGCTGGAACGGGCGGGACAGCTCAGGAGGGTCCAGGGAGGTGCCGTGCGCAGCGATACGATCCTTGTGGGAGAACTGTCGGTGACCGCGAAGGAGGGTCTCCACGCGGAGGAAAAACGAAGGGTCGCAAAGAAGGCTGCGGAGGAAGTGCAGGACGGAGAGAATATTTTTCTGGACTGCGGCACCAGCATCGCCCCGATCGCCGGGGAGCTGATGCACCGGAAGGTGCATATCGTAACCAACAATCATCTGGTCCTTTCCTATGCGTATCAGAATTCCGCGGCGGAAATCTTCTTTCTGGGAGGACAGTTCTGCCCGGCGGATCAGCTGTGTACCGGGCCGCTGACCCTGAGGGTGTTGTCCGGGTTTTTGTTTGACAGAGCCTTTATCGGATGCATGGGCCTGGATATCGCAAGAAACGAGGTCTATGTCACAGAGATGGAGAGCCTGGCAATCAAGCAGCTGGCCATGAAGAATGCGAAGAGCAGCAGCCTTCTGACCGACACCTCCAAGGAAGGGGCCCACGGACCCTTCCGGCTGGCCGGATGTCAGGATTTTGACCGGGTGTACGTCAATGACGGCGGGACCCGGCGAAACTACCCAAAGAACTTTATTGTTGTATAAATCATTCTCCGGAGGAGAAAACAGTTGCTGGAAGTCAAAGGACTGGTAAAAAAATACGGGGACAAGACCGCCATCAACGGCCTGAGTTTTCAGGTCGCGAAGGGGGAGGTCGTGGGTCTTCTGGGATTAAACGGCGCCGGGAAGAGCACCACCATGAACTGCATCACCGGTTATATTGCGCCGACGGCAGGATCTGTGACGGTGGACGGACACGATCTGCTGAAGGAACCGGATAAGGCGAAACGGGTGATCGGCTATCTGCCGGAGGTCTTTTCTTTTTATCCGGACATGAAGGTTTATGAATATCTGAATTTTGTCTGTGATCTGAAGGGCGTTTTCCGGAATCAGAGGCAGCGCCGGGAGCATATTCTGGCGGTCTGCGGCCGGGTGGGGCTTTCGGAGCTGACGGGCCGGATGATCCGGAACCTGTCCAAGGGATATAAACAGAGGGTCGGATTTGCCCAGGCCCTGATCGGGAATCCCGGGGTGCTCATCCTGGATGAACCCACCGTGGGACTGGATCCGTCCCAGATCATCGAGATCCGGCAGCTGATCCGGGAGTCCGGAAAGGAAAGCACGATCATCGTATCCTCTCATATTCTTTCGGAGATCCAGGCCATCTGCAGCAGGATCATCGTGATCCACGACGGGCAGATCGCAGCGGACGGCCCGACGGAACAGGTGATCCGGGAAGCCGCCGGCCGGGCAGAGCTGGTGATCCGGGCGAAGGGTCCGGAAACCAGGATCGAAAAGGTCCTGTCAGAGATCCCCGGAAGCCCCCGTTTTGTCAGACTTCCGGAGGCGGAGGAGGGGACTTCAGAGTATCAGCTGACGGGAAACGGGCAGGAAGATCTGAGAGAGGCTGTCTTTCAGGCCTTTGCGGCTTCAGGTCTTGTGCTGCTACAGATCTGCAGCCGGGAGGCGTCCTTGGAACATACCTTCCTGCATCTGACCGGTCAGGACAGCAAGGAGGCAGAGGCAGCCTTCGGAAAGGGGGAGCAGTAAATGGCGGCGATCTTCAAACGCGAATTCCGTGCATATTTTCACACTCCCCTGGGATATGTGATCCTTGCCGTGGCGTATTTTTTCACCGGATACTATTTCTTTACCTATAATATATACGGAGGAACCACGGATTTTACCCAGCTTTATTCCCTGCTGTTCTCCGTGGTGCTGTTCCTGATCCCGGTACTGACGATGCGGCTGATGAGCGAAGAGAAAAAGTCCCGCACCGATCAGCTGCTTCTGACAGCCCCGGTCTCCCGCTTCGGGATCATTCTCGGCAAATATCTTTCGGCCTTGTGTGTGTTCCTGATCGCCATCGCCGGAACGCTGGTGACTGCCGTGATCGCATCCTTCTACGGGAAGGTGGACTGGCCCTGCGTGATCGGAAATTTCCTGGGGCTGTTCCTTCTGGGCGTGGCCCAGATCGCGATCTGCCTGTTCCTTTCCTCGATCACGGAGAGCCAGGTGATCGCAGCGGTTCTCGGGTTTGCTGTCAGTCTGTTCCTGATGCTGGTGGACGCCGTCTCCTATGTGGTCCGGAGCCGGGTTCTGCAGAACCTGTTCGAATACATTTCCTTTAATGAACGGTATTCCCCCTTTACCCTGGGGATCGTGGAACTGAAAAATGTGGTATTTTTCCTCAGTGTTGCCGCCCTGTTCTGTGCCTTCAGCACAGCGGTGCTGGAACACCGGAGGTGGAGTTAGGAAGGCGGCCGGAATGAAGAAACGATGGAACAATGAAAGCGGCCGCATGAATCTGCTTTTAGGAATACTCCTCCTGATCGCTGTGGTGATCGTGGTCCTGGTCAATGCCCTGACGGCATCCCTGTCTGAGCGGTTTTTGCTGAGCGCGGATCTGACTGCCAACGCCTCCTATGACCTGGGAACGGATACCCGGGAGGTGCTGGATCAGCTGACAGAGGATGTGGAGCTGTATGTACTGGCGACGAAGGGGAATTTCACCGGAAATCCCTATCTGGTCCAGATGCGGACCTTACTGGAGAAATATCCGAAATACAGCCGGCATATTTCTCTGCAGTTTATCGATTATATGAAGGATCCCACCTTCGCGGAGCATTATCCGGATCTGACCCTTTCCGCCGGGGATGTGCTGGTGGCGGGGCCGGAGGCGGTAAAACAAATCACCCTGGCCAATATGTTCACCTATACCTATGACGCGGAAGGCAATCTGACGATCTCCGGATCCAGGACAGAAGAGGCCGTCACCTCCGCCATCGTCAGCTCCGTAACCAGCGATCCTGTGTATGTCGGGATCCTGACCGGCAGCGCCGTTTCCGAAGACCGGCAGAATCTGGAGTCCATTCTGGCCTCCAACAATTTCCGGGTCGGGGAGGTGGATCTGGTCACCGGACGCCTGGAGGAGTATGAAGTGCTGATCCTGCTTTCGCCGATGCAGGATCTTTCGGAAGATGTGCTGGAGAGGTTCGATCAGTTCCTCTACAACCAGGGGGAATACGGAAGGACCCTTCTGTATGCAGCCAGCGCCCAGCAGCCGCCCCTTGCCAATCTGGGGGTTTTCCTGCGGGAATGGGGGATCAGCGTGGATGACGGGGCGGTGTTTGAAACCGATGAGAATTATGCCTATGGATATCAGCCCTACTATCCCTTTGCGGATTACACGGACGAGACTTTCCGGGATCTTCTGAAGGATCCTTCCAGGAAGGTGCTGCTTCCGATCTCCCGGCCCCTCAGCCTGGTGTTTGAATTTAAGGACAACAAGACGGTGACCACCTTGCTGTCCTTCTCCCCCGCTTCCGGGGTCCGGCCGTCGGATGCGGGAGAGAATTTCACTGCGGATCAGGCCACCGTGAAAGGTCCGATCCCGGCCGCCGTCATGAGTACGCTGATGGTCAGCGGCGCGCAGCGGTACAGCAACGTGATCGCGGTCTCCTCCGCCGGAGCGTTTTCGGACAATCTGATGTCCAATCCTTCCATCGCGAACGCGGAGTACTGGACCAGCATGCTGAACCGGATCACCGAGCGGGAGGATGCGGTCTCCATCGAAGCCAAGTCCCTGGCGGGGAGTCAATTGACGATCACCACCGGGGCGGCCAGGGCCTGGAGCGTGATCCTGTGCATCGTGATCCCGCTGCTGGTGCTGGTGACGGGAATTGTGGTTTACCTGAAAAGACGGTATCAGTAACGGATACAGAGTATGGAAAAAAAGATGTGGAAGCTGATCGGCGCCGGGCTGGGAGTGATCCTGCTTCTGGCAGCAGCACTGATCCTGCTGAACAATCAGACAGTAGAATATGATTCCGGAGTCACGGTGTTTCTTGACCGGGAACCGGCCGAGATCCGGCAGCTTACGGTGACCAACGGATCCGGCGGATTTCAGGTCTTCTACGATGACGCGGAAGAGGGGTATGTGTTTGATGACATTCCGGTCAGCCTTGTGGACACGGAGGGATTCTTCGCGCTGATGAATCATGCGGGAGGATTCGGAGCCCTCAGAACGATTGAAACGCATGCGAAGGATCTGTCGGTCTACGGACTTGCGCAGCCGAATGCAGAGGTCGGGGTGATCTATCAGGACGGGACTGCCTTTTCCCTGGCGGTCGGGGCAAGGGAACCGGTCAGCGGCAATTATTACGGCAGGGTGCTGTCAGAGGGATTTCCGCAGGATACAGTCTATCTGTTTGCGGAGGAGGATGTGATCTGTTTCCTTCTGCAGAAGGAAGATTATATTTCGGATCTGGTGACGCCGGAGCTGATGGTGTCCAGTCCCTTAAGCGCGGTCCGCAACATCACCTTTTCCGGAAGCGCGCTTAAACAGCCGGTCACGGTCACAGCCGTCTCCGGCGCGGAGGAGGAGACGGTATTGAAAGCCAAATCCTTCGGGCCTGCCACCCACCTGGTCGAACTGAAAGGATGTTATGAACTGGATCAGACCTACGGGATCGAGGTGCTGGGCTCTGTTCTGGGGATCCGGGCCCTTTCCGTGGCCGGATACAATCTGACGGAGGAGGATCTGAAGGATCTGGGATTTGAGGATCCCTATATGCAGGTGGATTTTTCCCTGAAGAACGGGACGGACTATATTGCAGATTATCAGCTCCGGCTGGTGCCCCGGGGAGAGTACTATCTGGCGTCTATGCTGGGAAGCGGGGCCGTCTTTCTGATCGAGCCGCCGGCCTTCGTATCCCTGGATCCGACCCGGCTGTGCCTCCGATGGTTTCTGTCTCCGCTGCGGACGGATCTTGCGGATGTGACGGTGGAATTTGACGGGGAGCGTTATGTCTATACCTCGGACATGGAAGAAGGCGGAGAGATCGAGGCTTTTGTCAATGGGGAACCGTTGGACCGGGAGCAGTTTTTCCGCTTTTACCGTCTGGTCACCAGCGCCGCCTCCGACGGGCAGTATCTGGAGGACCCGGTGACGGAAGGCGAGCCGCTTCTGACAGTCACCTATCACTACAATATAGAAGGAAAATCTCCGGACGTGATGGAGCTGTATCCGGGGAGCCTGCGCAGGGTGAATGTCCGGATCAACAATGTCACGGAATTTGATATGCGGGCGGCCTTTATCGATGCACTGAAAACCGCCTGCCGTCATACACTGACAGGGGAGACCGTAGAAGAAACCTGGTAATGCAAAGGAAGAACAGGGGGAGGAACTCATGGAGAAACTGAAAGTCGCAGTGATCAGCTGCGGAATGATCGCCAATACGGCCCATATCCCGGCCTATCAGTATTATAGGGACCGGTGCGAGTTGACGGCCGTCTGTGATCTGAATGCCCGGACGGCACAGCAGACAGCAGAGCGGTTCGGGATCCCGAAGTGGTATACAAACACGCAGCAGATGCTGGAAGCGGAGAAGCCGGATCTGGTCTCTGTGTGTGTGCCCAACGCCTTCCATAAGGAGACAGCGATGCTGGCCCTTTCCCATGGGGCGCATGTGATCTGTGAGAAGCCGGTGGCGATGAATCATCAGGATGCGAAGGAACTGTATGAGGAAGCGGACCGGCGGGGACTCATGCTGGTGGCCTGTCAGGTTATCCGTTATTATCCGGAATATCTGTTCGCGAAGGAGATGTATGACCAGGGAGAACTGGGGGAGATCTATTATTCGGAATTCTCCCTGATCCGAAGACGCGGCGTGCCCAAATGGGGAGCATTCCACAAAAAATCCGCGTCCGGAGGCGGCGTCCTGTGCGATCTGGGCGTCCATATGATCGACGCGGCATTATGGATCATGGGAACGAAGGTGAAATCGGTCTGCGGAATGACCTCTTCCTGGCTGGCCCGGAATGAAAAGGACGTTGTCATGAGCCTGAAGGAAAGCGGCGCTCCGGCTGGGGTCTTTACCAGGCAGCAGTACCGGGCGGAGGAATTCGAAGTGGAGGAATTTGCCTCCGGAACGCTGCGGCTGGAAAATGGGGGAACCATGAATTTCAAAACCTCCTGGGCCGTTAACCTGCCGCCGGAGTACAGCATGCGGCTGGCCGGGACCAGGGCGGGGATCCTGCTTCCGGAGATGAAGCTCTTAGGGACTATGGGGCGGTATCAGGCGGATATTGAGCCCCGGGTATTTGCGGAGGAAGCCCCCTTTGCGCAGGAAGTCTTCCCCGGGCATTTTCTGCTGATCGAAGGGGTGCTGGACCATCTTCAGAAGGGCACGGAGCTGATGATCACTCCGGAGCAGACCCGGCATGTGACCGCGGTCATCGAGGCCTTCTACCGTTCCGCGGCGGAGCAGAGGGAAGTCCTGATTTCCGAGATTGAGTAAACAACCAAAATGGGATTTTTTTGTGAGAAATTGCAAAAAAATTCCAAAAAGTGCAAAAGAGATTTGACCAAAGTGTATACAAATAATATAATATGGTCATGTAAAAAAGAGGAGTCGGTCATAAGGAAGCAGGCCTAACCTGTTCCCTTTGATATAGACAAAATATTACAAACAGGAGGTCAAAGATGAAAGTACGCAAATTATTTGCCATCGTTCTTGCAGGAGCAATGATTCTTGCTTTCGCAGGGACCGCAATGGCAGGTGAGGGCGAGACCACATCTCTTAAGCTCGCTTCTCACAATGCAGTCGTGGAAGGCAATCCGTATCGTGTCCGTTACGAGCTGGATATGCAGGAAGCTGCAGCAGACGCCATCAACTATGGTTATGACGTAAGCTACAACTCATTTGTGGCAAACTGGGATCAGAGTACAGAGACCCAGCAGCTGCAGAACTCCATTAACGAAGGATATGACATCATCGTTAATGACCCTGTGGCAACCACCGGCCTTGATCCGATTATCGAGGCTGCCCAGGATGCAGGAATCATCTACATCAACGCTGACTGTGCTTACATGTCAACTGACGTAGACGTTCTGAACATTCTTACCGACCAGGAATACCTTGGCTACAAGACCGGCTCCTATGCAGGAGAAGTTCTGGGCGAAGGCGCTAAGGTCGTCATGATCGCAGCTCTGGAAGGCAATCAGGCCAATACCGACCGTCAGCGCGGATTCGAGAAGGCCATCGAAGAGAATGGTCTGGAAGTGGTTGCAACCGGTAACCATGACTGGGATACGACTCTGTCACAGCAGACCATGGCCGAGATCCTGAACTCCGGCGTGGAATTCGACGGTGTTCTGGTTTCCCAGTGTGCAGAGAACGCATTTGAAGCATTTGACGCAGCAGGCGTTGCATATCCGAAATTCATCGGATTCGGCGATACCGGTGCTTACATGCAGAAGATGCTGGATGTCAACAAAGACGGTGTTGTTACTTCCTACATCGTTCTTTCCAATCCTCCCGGAGTCGGCGCTACCGCATTCAACTTCGCTCTGAACCTGTATGAAGGCAAGGAACTGAAGGATGGCGTCTTCGCAGAGGGATTTGAAGATACCCATCAGATCTGGATCCAGTCCAAGGTTTGCTACACCGATCAGGATGTTGTAAACGGAACCGAGGTTGACGGCAAGTCAATCGAAGAATACGCAAACGGCTATGAAGCCGGCGATTCCATTACGTTCTGGCTGACCAAGCAGGAAGTTGCTGATACTTACTTCAAATAAAATCAGTTGAAAATCAATAGGGCCGGCGTTTTTTGCGCCGGCCTGATTTCCATAATACGGATTGATGTCTTATGAGTATCTGTGATTCCGGATCGCAGGTACTCATAAGACATGAATTGAGAGAAACGGGAGGTGATCGTCATTGCTTGAAATGAAAGGCATTGATAAACGGTTTGGTGCAGTGGTTGCCCTTAACAAGGCCTCGCTGACTGTGGCCGAAGGAGAGATCGCCGCATTGGCCGGTTCCAACGGATCCGGGAAATCCACCATGGTCAAGGTACTGGCCGGTCTGGTGGCGCCGAATGCGGGAGAGATTTTTATTGACGGGGAAAAGAAAGTGATCCATTCCGGAACAGACTCCACAAGGGAAGGGATTGCCACCGCCTTTCAGGATCTGAGCCTGATCCCCACCATGTCGGTAAAGGACAACATTCTTCTCGGCTGTGAGATCTGTACGAAATCCGGAACCGTGGATGAGAAAGCCTCCCGGGAACTGGTGCAGGAGCTCCTGGACCGTTTCCATATCGACTGCGATCCGGAGGATTACGTCCAGACGCTGATGCCTTCGACCCAGAGTATGCTGGAGGTGGCCAAGGCGGTGTTCCGGAAACCGAAGATCCTGCTTCTGGACGAGGTGACCGCGTCTTTGCATTACGATGAGATCGAAACGCTGTTCCGGATCATGCGGGAGCTGCGTTCGGAAGGCGTCTCTATCGTCTACGTAACCCACCGGATGAATGAGATCTTTGAGATCTGCGATACCATCACCATCATGCGCAGCAGCGAGACCGTGACCTCCGGTCCTGTCTCGGAGTTCACGCTGGATGATATTATCTATTATATGACCGGATCCCGTCCGGAGCATGCCCAGGCAAAGGCCTCCGAAGAAGTTCTCGGGGATGACCGGGAAGTGATCGTAAATGTGAAGGATATCTCGGTTTACCCGAAGGTGAAGGATATCTCCATGAAGGCCTACAAAGGGGAGATCGTCGGAATCGGCGGTCTGGAAGGCCAGGGCCAGCCGGAAGTGATCCGTTCGATCCTGGGGGCAGTGCGGCCTTCCCAGGGCAGCATCGAGTTCATGGGCAGGCCCGTGAAATTCAAAGAGCCGGCAGACGGCGTTAAGGCCGGGATCGGATTCATCTCCGGCGACAGAAATAAAGAAGCGATCTTTGATATCCGTACGATCATGGAGAACATCTTTGCAGGAAATTCCGCCAAGGAATCGTTATTTGCCTATCTTTCCGGCAAGAAGGTCCGGAAGTTCTCCGAGGACGCGGTGAAGAAATACAACATTAAGATCGGGAAACTGAAGGATCCCGCCAGCTCCCTGTCCGGCGGCAACCAGCAAAAGCTCGTGGTGGCCAGATGGATCGCCATGAATCCGAATCTGCTGCTTTTGGATGATCCGACCAAGGGTGTGGATATCCATTCCCGGCAGGAGATCCATGAGATTCTCCGGGAGTGTGCGGCCAACGGGATGACGGTGATTATTTCCGCCAGCGATACGGAAGAGCTGCTGAATATTTCCGACCGGATCTATGTGTTCTATGAAGGAAGGGTGGCAGCAGAGCTGTCCGGAGAAAATAAAACCGCAGAACATCTGGTATCTGCCATGATGGGCGTGAAGGAAACCGGTGAGAAGGAGGCGTAAATCATGAGAGAATCATTCAAACGATTTAGAAGAAAACCCGCCTTTACCGGCTGTATCCTGTTCGTGGTGGTTCTTCTGCTTAATATTGTGATTCAGGGCTGGTCCACCTGCCTTTCCGGAGGAGTGACCGTCGGAAATATGCTGTCCTTTTTCCAGCCCTCTGCACTCAAATCGATCTTCATGACCAATCTGCCCTTTATCCTGGTTACGGTGGGGCAGGCGCTCCTTCTGCTGATCGGGCAGCTGGACGTGTCCATCGGCGTGCAGATCGCTCTGGTGAATGTCATCTGCATCATGGTTCCCCAGGAGCTGGGGACTCCGATATGGGTCGGCTGGATCGTGGCCATGCTGGCGGCCTTTGCCATTTCGGCGCTGTGCGGCGTGTTCTGCGCGGTGCTGAGGCTGCCGGCTCTTCTGGCAACCTACGCGCTGACCTATCTGATCAACGGAATCAACGTGCTGATCATGCCGGTTCCCCAGGGATCGGTGCCCAAGACGTACTGGAAACCGTATCAGTCCTCCCTCTACGGACTGATCGGCGGCAAGGACGCGCCGGCATTCCTGAAATTCCTGGATTACATTCCGGTGGCGGCCCTGGTGCTGATCGCGGTGCTTCTGATCTGGCATTTCATTTCCAAACGGCCCTTCGGCAAACACATTTACGCCGTGGGAACCAGCCAGCGCAACGCATTTGCCGCAGGCATCAGCCCGGTGAAGGTCCAGATGAAGGCCTTCCTGATCAAGGGCTTTTTCGTTGGGGTTGCAGGAATCTGTCTGACGCTGATGTCCGCGTCCGGCAACCCGCTGCAGTGTGAGGAGTACGGCATCAAGTCCTTATCCGCCGCAATCATCGGCGGTATGGGCTGGGGCGGCTGGGGCTCCCTCTCCTGCGGCGTCTTCGGCGGCGGGTTCCTGGTCCTGATCCAGAATACGGTTTATTATTTCTTCACTTTACTGTCCAAGATCTTTGTCGGATTCTCTGTAACCTCTTACTGGCAGAATTTTGTGTCCGATATCATTATCTTCGGCGGCCTCCTGATGACCATCGTTACGGCCAAAGAACAGCGTAAGACATTGCAGCAGGGTCTCAAAGCCCAGTTCAAGAGAGGTGAAAAATATGCCAAATAAGACGATGACATTTAATCCCAATGCCAATAAGGATTTCTTTTCCAAGGTCAATCTGTTTGTGCAGACCCATACCGCGCTGATGGCTCTGATCATTGCTATTGTCCTTTACGTTGTTACCATCATTATCAACCCGAAGGGGTTCAATACCGTGGCCATCGGCAATATCATCCTGCTGACGATCATCCTGAGCATCCCGGCTGCCGGCCAGACGATGGTTCTGATCGGCGGAGGCATGGATTTCTCCGTGGGAGCTGTCATGTCTTCCACGGCCGTCCTTACCACCTATACGATGAAAGGGGAAAACGGACATTTCCTGACGGTACTGCTGCTGTCTCTGGCGATCGGCGCCTTCGTGGGACTGCTGAACGGAGTCTGCTGCGTGAAGATCGGCCTGCCGGCCATGATCGTCACCATGGCCATTTCCAATATCGTGACCAGAATGCAGTACATCCTGACCCAGGGCGTCCTCAGCGGCAAGGCCTCGGAGCTGTTTTCGGCCACCGTCAAATACAAGCTGTTCGGCGTGGTTCCCAGTATTGTTATGTACGCGGTGATCATCTGGCCTATTGTATTTTATCTGCTGAAGCGGTCCCGCTTCGGAAAGCAGCTGTATATGGTGGGCAATAATGCGGGAGCGGCCCGGCTGAACGGCGTGCGGGTGACCCGGATTCAGGTGATCTCCTATATTTTCTCCGGAATGCTTGCTGCGTTTGCGGGAATGCTGGGAGCGGCCTATATGTCCACTGCCCGCTGCCAGATCTTTGATGATTATGCGTATATGTCCCTGATCGCAGTCATCATCGGAGGAACCACCTTCGCCGGCGGCAGCGGAACCTATGAAGGCAGTATTGCCGGCTCGCTGGTCATGATCCTGCTTTCCAACCTGCTGACGACGCTGAATCCGACGCAGCCGGTCAGAAATGTGCTGAATGCCGTGATCCTGATCCTGCTGCTGGTGCTGTATAACAGGGGCAAAGCAGTCAGACAGTAGTCTTTCTTCCTTTGCCGGTTTACCGGAGCCGTAGGATATGAATGAAGAAAGCCTGTACACTGTATTGACACAGCTTTAAGGCAGGTGGTAGAATCCATCTGTCTGAATAGAATAAAGGAATTGTGATCATCCGGGAAGTTTCGGATGATCGCAGCTTGCAGCGTACAGGTGCCCGTCCGGAAGGTGCGGGTGAAAAGGGAATCCGGTGAGAATCCGGAACGATACAGTCACTGTGTCAGGGAGCAGGTCCATTTGAAATACCACTGGGAAACCGGGAAGGGATGGAACCTGTGATGATCGAAGTCAGGAGACCTGCCTGTTACGTGGAAGCAAAGGTCTGCTGTCTACGGATCTGCTTTCCGGCAATATGTTTATGGATCGTTGTTCCTGAGGGAAGGATCCGGCTGTTTTCCGGCCGGGGAGATTCCGGCGGGAGGAATGCCGCATATCGTAAGGATGGAAGAGCCGCAGCAATGCGGCTCTTTTATATATTCAGTAAAAAAATAATCGAGAGGTGACAAAATGAAAAAAGTAATTGCAATGTTGATCGCATGTGCAATGATCCTCACTTTAGGCGCAGGACTTGCATTTGCAGAAGAACCCGCAGATGATCAGGCAGCAGCAGATGCAATGCAGGAACTGATCGATGCCATCTATGTTCAGGAAAGAACCGATGACACGGATGCACAGATCGAAGCTGCAAAGCTGGCATGGGATGCACTGACCGAAGAGCAGAAGGAGCTGGTGGAAGACGCTGACTATTTCGGAAGAGACACCGGCGATGCTTCTCAGGATGATCCGCGCAATCAGGACGAGATCGGAGAGAAGGAACTCCTGGTCGTAAGCTTCGGAACCTCCTTTAATGACAGCCGTGCCATGGATATCAAGGGAATCGAAGACGCGCTTCAGGAAGCCAATCCGGACTGGGCCGTGAGAAGAGCATTTACCGCTCAGATCATTATCAACCACATCCAGGCAAGAGACGGAGAGATCATCGACAATATGACCCAGGCTCTTGACCGTGCCGTTGCCAATGGCGTTAAGGAACTGGTGGTTCAGCCGACCCATCTGATGCATGGTGCTGAATACGACGAAATGTGTGAAGCTCTGGAAGCTTATGCAGATCAGTTTGACGCCATCGCCATCGCTGAGCCGCTGCTGGGCGAAGTTGGCGCAGATGCATCTGTGATCAATGAAGACAAGGCTGCTGTTGCACAGTATGTGACAGAAGCTGCTGTTGCAGAGGCAGGATTTGACAGCCTGGAAGCAGCTGCGGAAGCCGGTGTTGCATTCGTGTTCATGGGACACGGCACTGCCCACACCGCAAAGGTCAGCTACAGCCAGATGGCTACCCAGATGGGCGAGCTTGGCTATGCCAATGTATTTGTAGGAACCGTAGAAGGGGAACCGGAAGAGACCGCATGCGAAGTGATCATTGACGCTGTGAAGGAAGCCGGATACACCAAAGTGATCCTTCGTCCTCTGATGGTTGTTGCCGGCGATCATGCCAACAACGATATGGCAGGCGATGAGGAAGATTCCTGGAAGACCATGTTCACAGAAGCCGGATTTGACGTTGACTGCCAGATCTCCGGCCTCGGACGTATTCCGGAAGTGGAAGCTCTGTATGTTGCACATACCGCAGCCGCGATGGAAGAGCTGGGCAAATAAAAACCCGCACAATTTCATAAGAGATATAAAAAAGCACAGGGCTGCCGCAGACTATGCGGCGGCCCTTCCTGCGTCGAGGGAAAAGCCGGTTAAATATTGACATCCGCCGCCGTAAAGAATAAATTGGACATGAAAGACGCTTTGTCGGAAGACGCGATTCGCAAACACAAGATTTGCAGACAGACGCGATTCGCGTAAAGACAGAATTGCAAAAAAAATGAATCAGGAGAGGAGCAGCTATGAGATTTGGATATTTCGATGACAACAATAAGGAATATGTGATCACAACTCCGCAGACACCGCTTCCGTGGATCAACTATCTGGGAACGGACGGCTTCTTCACCTTGTTGTCCAATACCGCGGGCGGATATGCCTTTTATAGGGACGCCCGGCTCAGACGGATCACCAGATACCGCTACAACAACAGTCCCATGGATATGGAAGGTTTTCGTGTCTACATCCGGGACGGGGAAACCATCTGGAATCCCGGATGGATGCCGGTGCGCTGCGAACTGGACAGTTACCGGTGCCGTCATGGCCTGGGGTATACCGTGATCGAAGGATCCAAAAACGGGATCCGGGCAGAGCAGACCCTTCTGGTTCCCCAGGGGGACAACTGCCTGCTGATGAATCTTGATCTGACCAATGAGTCCGATGACCGTAAGGAATTCGATGTCTTTCCTTATATCGAATTCTGCCTCTGGGACGCCATGGATGATTCTTCCAATTTCCAGCGGAATTTCTCCTGCGGAGAAATGGAGATCGAGCCGAACGCCATCTATCACAAAACCGAGTACCGGGAACGAAGAGATCATTACGCATTCTTCTGGGCAAATGAGCCTTTTGACGGATTTGATACCTCCAGAGATGCCTTCTGCGGTCTGTATGCAGGAGCCGCCATGCCGCAGGCCGTACAGAAGGGCAGCTGCACCGGAAGCGTTGCCCATGGCTGGGCCCCGGTGGGCGCGATGCAGTTCCATGTGATCCTGGATCCGGGAGAAAGCAGAAACCTGCTTCTGGGACTGGGCTATATTGAAAACGCGGCAGAGGAGAAATGGGAAGCCCCGGATATTGTCAATAAGAAGAAAGCGCATGAAATGATCGGCCGGTATCAGAGCCGGGCGGATTTTGAGGAAAGTCTGGCGGCGTTAAAGGAATACTGGGCAGGACTGCTTTCCCGGTATCAGGCGAGTGTGCAGACCGGGGACAGCCTGACCACCGAGAAGATCAACCGGATGGTAAATATCTGGAATCAGTATCAGTGTATGGTGACATTTAATATGAGCCGTTCCGCCAGCTATTTCGAAAGCGGCATGGGACGGGGCATGGGATTTCGGGATTCCTGCCAGGACCTGCTGGGCTTTGTGCATATTATTCCGGAACGGGCCCGGGAGCGGATCCTGGATATCGCGGCGACCCAGTTCCCGGACGGCAGCGCCTATCATCAGTACCAGCCCCTGACCAAGAAGGGCAATCTGGCGGTCGGCTCCGGATTCAATGACGATCCGCTGTGGCTGGTGGCCGGCACGGAGGCATATCTTGCGGAGACCGGGGATTATACGATCCTGGACGAAATGGTGGATTTTGATAACGACCCGTCTCTGGCCCAGCCGCTGATGGAACATTTACGAAGAAGCGTGAACTATACTGCCACCCATTTAGGACCTCATAAACTGCCGTTGATCGGACGGGCAGACTGGAACGACTGCCTGAACCTGAACTGTTTCTCCGACACCCCGGGAGAGAGCTTCCAGACAACAGGGCCGTCGGAAGGACCGGTGGCGGAGAGTGTGTTTATCGCCGGCATGTATGTGAAATACGCCTCGGCCTACGCCCGGATCTGCCGCCAGATGGCAAAGATCAAAGAAGATAAGGACCTGATCAATGAGGCAAAGCGGATCGAGCGCTCGGTGAAGAAGATGGAAACGGCCATTCTGACCGATGGATGGGACGGAGAATGGTTCCTCCGCGCCTATGACGCCTTCAGCAAACCCGTAGGCAGTCACGTCTGCGACGAAGGAAAGATCTTTATCGAACCTCAGGGAATGTGCGTTATGGCGGGCGTCGGAAAGGAGACCGGCGAAGCGGCGAAGGCTCTCGAGAGTGTGGAGAAATATCTGGATACCCAGTATGGTATCGTGCTGCTCCAGCCGGCGTACACGACCTACCGTCTGAATCTGGGAGAGGTCTCCAGCTATCCGCCGGGATACAAGGAAAACGCCGGAATCTTCTGCCACAACAATCCCTGGATCGTCTGCGCAGAGACCGTCCTGGGACACGGGGACCGGGCCTTTGAGATTTACCAAAAGACCTGTCCGGCATTTATCGAGGAGATCAGTGAGATCCACAGGACAGAGCCTTATGTATACAGTCAGATGGTGGCAGGAAAGGATGCGCCTACCTTCGGAGAAGCCAAGAACAGCTGGCTCACCGGAACCGCAGCCTGGACATTTGCCTGCCTTTCCCAGTATATCCTGGGGATCAAGCCGGAGCTGGAGGGACTGAAGATCGATCCGGTCATCCCGAAAGACTGGCAGGGCATTCTGGCGGACCGTCAGTTCCGGGGAACGACCTATCATATCATGATCGACAATGCGGCTCATGTGCAGCAGGGGATCGTTTCCGCCGTGATGGACGGGAAGGAGCTTCCGGTCACGGCTCAGAAAAATGTGATCCTGCCCCCCTCCTCCGAACCGGAAGTACAGGTTGTGGTTACAATGGGCTAACCCCTCCATCAGCTTGTATGTGACAAAATTAACAATCTATTGTGCACACTTTTGTACAAATATCACATAAATATTTTGTGCTATTTTCTTTTTCAAAGAATGTGTTAGAATCGGAAATGTAAATTTAGTTCCCGACAGGGATCAAAAAGAAGGAGGAATTCATATGAAAAAGTTACTTGCATTGATCCTGGCTTCAGCAATGGTTCTGACAATGCTGGCAGTTCCGGCATTCGCAGAGGAAGCAGAAGCTCCCGCTGAGGAGATTGTAATGCATGAAGGCGTTACAGCAGAAGGCGAAGGCACCGTATTCAACATCTATGCCTGGAACGAAGAATTCAAGGGATTCTTTGAGAAGTATTATCAGGTTCCGGAAGGCGTGACCGTAAACTGGATCATCGTTCCGTCTGATGGCGGCGCATACCAGAATGCATTGGATGAAGCTCTGCTGAATCAGGAAAATGCATCTGCAGATGATAAGGTTGATATGTTCCTGGCAGAAGCTGACTATATTCTGAAATATACAGGCAGCGAACTGACACAGGATGTCGGCGCACTCGGCGTTACGGATTTTTCCAATGCTTATGAGTACACCGTACAGGCTGCTTCTGATGCCAACGGCGTTGTGAAGGGTGTTTCCTTCCAGTGCTGCCCGTCCGCTCTGATCTATCGCCGTTCCATCGCAAAGGACGTTCTCGGAACCGATGATCCGGCAGAAGTTCAGGAAGCATTAAGTGACTGGGATAAATTCGCAGCAGTTGCTGACCAGGCTAAGGAAAAAGGCTACTACATGACCGCTTCCTTCGCAGCTACCTACCGTCCGTTCTCCAACAACGCTTCCACACCGTGGGTTGTTGACGGCGCTCTTCAGATTCCGGCAGAAGTACAGCAGTGGATCGACCTGACCGACTCCATGATGGAGAAGGAAGAGTCCCTGACCTCCGGTATCTGGGAAGATGAATGCACCGCACAGATGTTTGCAGAAGGAAAGACCATGTGCTATTTCGGACCGGCATGGTACTTCAACTTCTCCATGGGCAATGCACAGGATCCGGAAAAAGGATGCCCCGGCGACTGGGCAATCTGCGAAGGACCTATGGCTCATTTCTGGGGCGGCACATGGATCCTTGCTCCGGCAGGAACCGACAACCCGACCATGGTTGCTGATGTTATGAACACCTTCATCAACGATGAAGCAGTCTGCGAAGAGCTGGTTGTCAATGAAGCTCAGTTCTCCAACAATCAGGCAGTGAACGGCAAGTTCGCAGAAGATCCGGCATTCGGCGTTGAGTTCTTAGGCGGACAGAACGCTACCGCAGTATTCGTGGAAATGGCTAAGAATATCAAGTTTGAAAACGGCACCATCTATGATCAGCTTTGCAACGAGGGCCTGCAGAACAACCTTCAGGACTTCTACAGAGGCGGATCCACAAAGGATGAGGCACTTGCAAACTTCTACAAGTACATCAACGAGTCCTATCCGGAAGTTGTTACTCCGTAACGATTCGGCTTTTTACAGGGCAAGGTTTCTACCTTGCCCTGTTCTGCTGTTTAGGGGGATTTCCCCGTGGAAACAGAACGACTCAGAAAGAATGCAGATCAGCAGGAAGCTGATCTGAAGGGGAATTGATTATGAAAGAAAAGAAAGAGAAACGGCATGTGAGTTATGCTAAATGGGGACTTATCTTCATTGCCCCTTTCTTTATTGCCTATATTATTTTTTCACTGGCACCTCAGATTATTACCATTTATAACGCATTTTTCGAAAATTATCGTTCCGGGCTTACCATCGTAGGACCTAATTTTGTCGGCTTAAGGAACTTCGTTTCCCTGTTTACGCCGGATGCCAACGGGACGATTGATATATTAAAATATACCGGAAATACCCTGCTGATGTGGGTGGAGGGAGCTATTCCGCAGATCGTGATCGCTCTGCTACTGGCGATTTTCTTCACCAGCTACCGTCTGAAAATCAAAGGCCAGGGCTTTTTCAAGGCAGTTATCTATATGCCGAATATGATCATGGCTTCGGCTTTTTCCATGCTGTTCTTTACCCTGTTTTCCAATGTGGGACCGGTCAATCAGGTGATCCAGGCCATGGGATGGGCGGATGCCACCATCGACTTTTTCTCCATGACGGTCACGGTCCGGGGAATGATCGCCCTGATGAACTTCCTGATGTGGTTCGGAAACACCACCATCCTTCTGATGGCGGGCATCATGGGCATCGATCAGAGTATGTTTGAAGCAGCCAATATTGACGGAGCCAATTCTCTGCAGACGTTTTTCAGAGTGACCCTTCCTCTGCTGAAACCGATTCTGGTCTATACCATTATCACAGCGATGATCGGCGGTCTGCAGATGTTCGATGTTCCTCAGGTTCTCACCAACGGATTCGGTGTACCGAACAGGACGACCATGACTCTGGTTATGTATCTGAACAATTTCCTGTCCGGAAAGAATTATGGTATGTCCGGCGCGGTTTCCGTGATCCTGTTTATTGTTACGGGTATTCTGAGCCTGATTACCTTCAGAAGCCTGAGAACACAGTCAGAGGAGGCGTAAATTATGAATACCAATACAGTTAACAGCAAAAAAGCCATTGCGCAGCTTACGATTGTCAGGATCATCGTTTATATCATTCTTGCGATCCTTACGATTCTTTGCCTGTTTTCCTTTTATATGCTGATCATTAACTCGACCAGATCCAACGGGGAATTACAGGGAGGGTTTACACTGATTCCAAGTACCCATTTCATTCAGAATCTTGTAAATGCCTGGAATGATTCCTCGATTAATATTCCCCGGGGTATGCTGAACAGTTTTCTGATCGCAGCATTGTCTGCCATCTGCGCAACCTACTTTTCCGCTCTGACGGCCTACGGGATCCATGCATATAATTTCCGGGGAAAGAAATTCGCCTACTGGTTCATCCTGGCGATCATGGTCATTCCGTCGCAGGTAGCTGCATCCGGTTTCGTGCAGATCTGCTACAAATTCGGACTGACCAACAATTATCTGATGCTGATCCTTCCGGGAATCGCCAGCCCCGTGGTCTTCTTCTATATGAAGCAGTACATGGAGGCAGTGCTTCCCATGGAGATCGTGGAAGCGGCCCGGGTGGACGGAAGCAACGAGTTCTTCACCTTTAACCGGGTCATTCTGCCGATGCTGAAACCGGCTCTGGCCGTTCAGCTGATCTTCACCTTCGTGGCATCCTGGAATAACTACTTCCTGCCGTCCCTGCTCCTTACAAAGTCGGAGCTGAAGACAGTGCCTATCATGATCGCACAGTTAAGATCCGCAGACTATTCCAAGTTTGATATGGGTAAGGTTTACATGTTCATCCTGTTAGCGATCCTGCCGGTCGTGATCGTTTATCTGATCCTGAACCGGAACATTATCAAGGGTGTCACCTCAGGATCTGTCAAGGGTTGACGCTGATCCGGAACCCGGATGATGCACTTTCATATTAAATTTTAATATTAGGAAGGATAAAAAAATGGCCAGAGTGATTTTAAAAGATATCAAGAAAATCTATCCCATGTCGGGAGATCAGAAAAAGAAAAAAGCAAAAGGCAAAAAGACCGAGCATAAGACCGGCAATCTGCAGATCACGGATAAGGGCGTGGTGGCAGTGCAGGCATTTAACCTGGATATCGCGGACAAGGAATTCATCGTGCTGGTAGGACCTTCCGGATGCGGCAAGTCCACCACGCTCCGGATGATCGCCGGACTGGAGGACATCTCTGAAGGGGATCTGTATATTGATGATGAACTGATGAACGGCGTGGCCCCCAAGGACCGGGATATCGCCATGGTCTTCCAGAATTACGCACTGTATCCCCATATGTCCGTTTATGATAATATGGCGTTTTCCCTGAAGCTGAAGCATATGGACAAGAAAGAGATTGATGTGAAGGTCCGGGAGGCTGCAGAGATCCTGGGAATCACCGAGTATCTGGACCGCAAGCCGAAGGCTCTGTCCGGCGGTCAGAGACAGCGTGTTGCCATCGGCCGCGCCATCGTCAGAAATCCCAAGGTCTTCCTGATGGACGAACCGCTGTCCAACCTGGACGCCAAGCTGAGAAACCAGATGCGTGCCGAGATCTTAAAGCTCCGCCAGAAGATCAACACCACCTTTATCTATGTCACCCATGACCAGACAGAGGCCATGACTCTGGGGGACCGGATCGTGATCATGAAGGATGGCTATATCCAGCAGATCGGAACGCCCCAGCAGGTATTTGATCATCCCGCCAATCTGTTCGTGGCCGGATTCATCGGATCCCCGCAGATGAACATGATGGACGGCAGACTGATCAAAAAAGACGGCAAATATGCCGTGGAGCTTCCGGGCACCACGGTCGTCCTGTCGGAAGAGAAGCAGGCGCGTCTGGCTGCAAATGACGTGGCCGAGCAGGAAGTCATCGTCGGCGTCCGTCCGGAGCACGTGATCCTGACCGACTCCGGATACAGGGGAACCGTGGAGGTTTCCGAGCTGATGGGGTCCTCCATGCACGTTCATCTGACAGATGTTCACGGAAAAGACATGGTTGTCATCTTGAATGATAAGAAAGATTTTGATAAATTTACCACAGGTGCACAGATCGATCTGACCTTTACCCCGGATGTGGTTCATGTATTTGACCGGACGACGCAGAAGAATCTGGAGTGGTAGTCGGCGGGCACTGAATATTTCAACATCACAGGAGAATCCGGCATGCAGGAATCAGGTGAAATGTATCTGGAAACCATTTTGGTTCTGGGAAAGAAAAAAAATACCGTCAGATCCATTGATGTGGCAGAGGAAATGGGATTTTCCAAAGCTTCCGTCAGCAGGGCAGTGGCAAAGCTGAAACAGGACGCCTATATTATCGTGGACAGCGAAGGCCATATCGCGCTCACGGAGAAGGGCCACCAGCTTGCCTCCAGTATTTATGAACGCCATATTGTTCTGACCAGAATGCTGGTCGATCTGGGCGTTAATGATGAGGTGGCAGCGGAGGATGCCTGCAAGATGGAACATGTCATCAGCGAAGAATCGTTCCGGGCAATCAAGGAACACATAAGGACAAAGCATTCGCTGGACGTATAAGGAACCATTCGCGGTACTGAAAAGCAGCCCGTGATCCGTCCCCGGAAAGGACCGGACATGGGCTGTTTTTTATCAGAGAGGAGGAACAGGAAATGACAGTCGGGATCATCCTGATCATTATCGTTGCATTGCTGGCTGTGTTCGGGTTTTATCTCGCGCATTACAGCATGACCCTGAAACGGCAGACGCTGGAGGAGACCAGGGGCTGGCAGGGGGAACGGGTGGATATCTCCTGGTATGATGAAGCGGTCGCAGACAATTACACCGTCAGAAGCTATGATGGATATCTGCTGCATGCCCAGCTTCTGGAAGGACCTTCCGGATGCCCCGAAGGAAAGTATGCGATCGTGACCCACGGACATACTCACAACCGGTTTGCGGTCCTGATCTATGCGAAGATGTATCTGGATCTGGGATTCCGGGTCATTCTGCATGATCTGCGGGGCCACGGGGAGAATGAGAAGACCTTCTGTACCTTCTCGATCCGGGAAGGACGGGACCTTGCGGTACTGATCGAGGATACCCGGAAGCGGTATCCGGACCTGAAGGTCCTCGGAATCCATGGGGAGTCCCTGGGAGGAGCGACCACGATCGCCTCCCTGAAATATCATCCGAAGGTTGATTTCGCCGTGGATGACTGCGGCTTCAGCGAGATCACCAGTATTATGGAAGCCGGGCTTAAGGGAATGCATATCCCGGCATTTTTCGTGCATATCGCCTCCCTCTGCGCGAAGATCCGGTATGGGTATTTCTTTCATGAAATGCGTCCGGTGGAGGCCCTGCGGGAGAATACCGTCCCGATCCTTTTCATGCACGGGGAAAAGGACAGCTATATTCCCTGTTCTCATTCCGTAACGATGCAGAAAGTGACAAAGGGATACAGCGAACTGCATCTCTTTCCCGGCGCGGAGCATGCGGAGTCGGCCTATGTGGGGGAAGAAAATTACAGAAAATATCTGGAAGATTTCCTGAAAAAGCTTGCGTTAATACGATAAAGTTTTTATAATGAAACGAAATTGGTTCGTTTTTTACGGAGTGTCGGGAGTACCTGCATATCCGCAGAAATATCATTCAGACAGAATTCAAGAAAGGGACAAAACATGAAAAAGACAAGAATTTTTGCAATTGTTATGGCAATGGCAATGCTGATGTCCTGTTTGTTCGCAGGTTCCGCATTTGCAGCTGATGCACTGAAGATCGGCGCTACCGGCCCGCTGACCGGTGATGCTTCTTCCTACGGAATCTCCGTAAACCAGGGAGCAAACCTTGCCGTCGAAGAGATCAATGCAGCCGGCGGTGTCAACGGTTATGAACTGGAGTTCAACATGATCGATGACAAGGCAGCGGCCGCTGACGCAACTACCGGATTCGGCCAGCTGATGGACTGGGGAATGCAGGCATCCTTAGGATCTGTTACCTCCGGCTCCTGTGAAGCATTTGGCCAGCAGGCAGCTCAGTATCATGTATTCTTCCTGACACCTTCCGCATCTGCAGCATCCGTTATCGCAACCGGCGATACCGCTTTCCGTGTCTGCTTCGGCGATCCTGACCAGGGAACTCTGGCTGCACAGGAACTGACCAGCAGATTTGAGAAGATCGGATGTATCTATGATACTTCTGATACCTATTCCGCAGGCATCTATGCCGCATTTGATGAAGAAATGAAGAATCTGGGTGTGGAATACCAGACCTTTACTTTTGACCAGGACAACAAGAAGAGCTTCTCCGCACAGGTGGAAGCCCTGAAGGACTGCCAGGTCATTTTCTGCCCGTTCTACTACACAGAAGCCAGCCTGGTAGCCAAGGAATGCTCCAGCTCAGGCCATGGCGACATCCTGCTGTTCGGCTGTGACGGATTTGATGGACTGGCTCCTCTGCTGGACGATACCGTTACCAACCCGATCGAATACATCACTCCGTTCGACGTGGAATCCACCGATGAGAAGACCGCAGCGTTTGTTGCTAATTATACTGAGAAATACGGTGCAGCACCGGATCAGTTCGCAGCTGACGGATATGACTGCATCTATACCATCGCTGCGTTGCTTGAGGCAGCAGGGGTTGAAGATACTTCCATCGATTTCGCTTCTCTGGCAGACATTCTGGTTGCCCAGATCACAGCAGATGATTTCTCTTATGATGGTGTAACGGGAACCATGACATGGGATGCTTCCGGTGCCAGCACCAAGATCCCGGTTATCGTTATCTTAAACTAATTGTAAATTGGTTATTTTGCAACTGGGGCAGTTTGTCTGCCCCGGCATTTGCGTTATGGAAGGGAGAATTATATGGCAATAGCGATAAATGGTTTAAGTCTGGGTGCCATATATGCATTGATCGCATTGGGGTATACCATGGTCTATGGTATTGCGAAAATGCTGAACTTCGCTCATGGTGATGTCATCATGGTCGGAGCTTATATTATCTATACCATGTGTACCTTTACATGGAATCTCGGCTCGATGCCGATCTGGCTCAGTTCGCTGATATCCTTTGTTGTGGCGGTTGCAGTGTGTACGATTCTGGGAATCGTGATTGAGAAGGTGGCCTACAAGCCTCTGCGTGGTGCTTCGCCTCTGGCGGCGCTGATCACAGCCATCGGCGTCAGCTACCTGCTGCAGGGAATCGCTCAGCTGATCTGGGGCGCAGATCAGCGGACGATCTCCATTCTGGACAGACTGGGAACCGTCAGTCTGGGTGATGTTGTGATCAAATGGAGCGCTATTATTACTGTCGTGGTGGGCGCCATTATCATGGTCTGCCTGGTGCTCTTTATCAAGAGGACCCGTACCGGCCGCGCCATGCTGGCCGTATCAGAAGATAAGGGTGCTGCCCAGATGATGGGTGTCAACGTCAACGCCATTGTATCAACGACCTTCGCCATCGGTTCCGGTCTTGCGACCTTCGCCTCCCTGTTTTATCTGCCGATCACTTCCGTCAGCCCGACCCTGGGCGCCATGCCCGGAATCAAGGCTTTTGCCGCAGCCGTTATCGGCGGGATCGGATCCATTCCGGGGGCAATGCTGGGCGGCGTATTGCTGGGGGTTGTAGAAGTTGTCTGCAACAGTATTTCCGCAGTGGCCAGCTACACCACGGCCATTGAATTTGCGTTACTGATCATTATCCTATTAGTCAGACCTATCGGCCTTTTAGGAAAGAAGAGAAGGGTGAAGGTGTGATATGGCAGAAATGACAACGAAAAAGAACCGTTTCCAGAACGGGAAATGGAAAAATTATATCAGTTATATCGTAATTATCATTTTCCTGGCGATCCTGATCATCATCAATCTGACGAAGGGACTGGGATTTTCGGACAAAAGTACGCTTCCCCGGATCGCCTTCAGCTGTATCCTGGCGGTTTCCCTGAACCTGGTGGTGGGTTTCCTCGGAGAGCTGTCTCTGGGCCATGCGGGGTTCATGTGCGTCGGCGCCTATCTCGGGTGTTATACGGCGAATGTCCTGAGAACCTCAGGGAATATACCGGAGCTGGTGACCATTATCCTGTCCATGCTGGTCGCGGGAGTGGTCGCGGCAGTATTCGGCTTCATTATCGGACTGCCGGCTCTCCGACTGAAGGGAGACTATCTGGCCATCGCCACGCTGGCCTTCGGCGAGATCGTGCGCTGCATCTTCAAGAATCTGCCCTTCTTTGGCGGAGCCATGGGTATGAGCACCAAGCTGTATGACGGCAATACGCTGTTTATTATTGCGTTTATCACCCTTTTGTTCGTTGTATTCTGCTGCCAGAACCTGATCAACAGCAAGCACGGCCGTGCTGTGGTGGCGATCCGGGATAATGAGATCGCGGCCAAGGCCATGGGAATCAATGTGACTTATTACAAACTGCTGATCTTCATGGTGGCAGCATTCTTTGCCGGAATGGCGGGCGTTCTGTACGGCGCCACCATCGGTACGATCCGTCAGGAGACCTTCTCTTACAACTATTCCATTGAGATCCTGGTTATGGTTGTGCTGGGCGGTATGGGATCCATCAACGGCTCCCTGATCGCAGCCGCCGTCATTACCTGGCTGAATATCACCCTGCAGAGCCAGCTGTCCGGTGCACTGGCTCCGGTGAAGAGTATTGTATACGCGCTGATCCTGATCATTATCGTTGTCTTCTCCAACGCGCCTGCGATGAAGGGCTTCCGGGAATCCATCAATCCCCGGAACTGGCGGAAAAAGACCGAGGACGCGGGCAAGATCAAAAATGACGCCGCTGCCTGGGACCGGATCCCGACCAAGATCAGAATGGATGATCCTCTGAGCGTGGATACCAGGACGACCTACGCAGACTCGCCGGTTCCCCCGGATGTGGTGGTGAAGAACCGGGATGAACTGTATGTGAAGGAAGAGACCGGAAAGGAGGAAGAGTAATGGCTGAATATTTACTGGAAACCCAGGACCTCGGAATCTCCTTTGGCGGACTGAAGGCGGTACAGCATGCCAATATCAAGATCAAAAAGGGTCAGATCTACGGCATGGTGGGGCCAAATGGGGCCGGAAAAACCACGATCTTCAACATGCTGACCGGAGTGTATCTTCCGACGACGGGAACCTTCTTCCTGGACGGCGAGGAGCTGAAGGGCAAGACCCAGGAGCAGATCAATCATAAGGGAATCGCCAGAACCTTCCAGAATATCCGTCTGTTCAGCAACATGAGCGTGATCCGGAATGTCATGGTGGGCCTTCATAACCAGCCCCAGTACAAATGCAGTTTTCTTACCAGCACGTTCCGTCTGCCGAAGCATTTCCGGGTGGAACGGGAGATGCGGGAGCATGCAAGAGAGATCCTCCGGGTCTTCGGACTGGAGGAGGAACGCAACGCCCTGGCCTGCAATCTGCCCTACGGGCAGCAGCGGAAGCTGGAGATCGCCAGAGCCCTGGCGACCAATCCGAAGCTGATCCTGCTGGATGAGCCGGCAGCCGGCATGAATCCCCAGGAGACAGCGGATCTGGTGAGGATCGTCAAGAAGATCCGGGATGAGTTTGACCTGACGGTTCTTCTGATCGAGCACGATATGAAATTTGTATCTACGATCTGTGAAGAACTGACGGTGCTGAACTTCGGAACGGTGCTGATCCAGGGAGATACGGAAACCTGTCTGAACGATCCGGAAGTGATCAAGGCATATATCGGAGGGTGAGAAATGGCATTATTGGAAGTGAAAGACCTGCAGGTTTTCTATGGAGTGATCCAGGCGCTGAAGGGCATCTCCTTTGAAGTGAACAAAGGGGAGATCGTGACTCTGATCGGCGCCAACGGCGCAGGCAAGACAACAACCATGCAGACCGTTATCGGACTGATTCCGTCCAAGAGCGGTTCGATCCATTATAACGACCGGGACATTACCAGGATGCCCTCCCATAAGATCGTTGCATCCGGGATCAGTCAGGTACCGGAGGGCCGAAGGATCTTCCAGGAGCTGACGGTTTATGACAATCTGATGCTGGGAGCATATCTGCAGAAGGATCCCAAAAAGATCAAAGACGACATCGAGAATGTATTTGACCAGTTCCCGATTCTGGGAGAGCGGCGTACGCAGATCGCAGGAACCTTATCCGGAGGAGAGCAGCAGATGCTGGCCATGAGCCGTGCGCTGATGGCACATCCCACGCTGCTGATGATGGATGAGCCCTCCATGGGACTATCCCCGCTGCTGGTTTCCCAGGTGTTTGATATCATCAAGGATATGAACGACAAAGGAATCACGATCCTGCTGGTGGAGCAGAATGCCGAGAAAGCCCTGAAGATCGCGGACCGGGCCTATGTCCTTGAGACCGGCTCCGTCACCGCCTCCGGCACCGGCGCCGAACTGGCAAGCTCGCCGGAGATCCGCAAGGCATACCTTGGCGGCTGACACCGGCCGGGGATCGCAGGACGCTGTTCCGGGCGTGCTTCGGGTGTGTTCCGGGCGTGTTCCGGGCGTGTTCCGGGAGACCGGTTCTTCTCCGGGAATGTTCCGGGAAACCGATCCTGTTCCGGGGACTATGATTATAAGGAGCCATCGCTTTTCGCGGTGGCTCCTTTGTTGAGGTGCGGCGTTCTCCGGCTGGCTGGCGACCCGGTGATCCGGCAAAGCAAAGAAAACTGAAGAGTTACCGCAATGCTGCAATTTTTCGGCAGTCGTTGTCGAAAATCTCACGCATTGCTGCAACTTTTCGGCAGAATGTCAAAAACCTCACGCAATGCTGCAATTTTTCGGCAGATTCTACCGCAATACTGCAACTTTTCGGCAGGTCTGTCGAAAACCTCACGCAATGCTGCAATTTTTCGGCAGCCGTTGTCAAAAATGTCGAGCATTGCGGTCTCGGCGGAAGGTCAGCGGAAGAGAAGCTTGATTCTGCGCAACGGACCTTCCGCGAATGCCGTAGATTCGATAAAAATCGGGGAGTCAGGCGTCCCAGCCGCTGTGGTCGGTGTGAAGCAGATGGTGGGAAAGCTTCCCTAAGGGCTCTTTCAGGAAATCTGCATAGAGGGCCTGAACATCCGGGTTCTCATGGGAGAACCGCAGGGGATTTCTGGAATCGTAGCCGTAAATGATCCCGGAGCGGTCAAGAGCACGCTCCTGATCAAAATGGATCGGCTGGCCGCCGCCTCCGACGCAGCCGCCGGGACAGGCCATGATCTCCACAAAATCGTAGCTGACTTCGCCTTTGCGGAGGGCCTCGATGAGCTGACGGGCGTGGCCGAGACTGTTGGCCACAGCCGCACGGACTTTGATTCCCGCCACCTCATATTCGGCTTCGACCCAGGGGCGGTCGGATCCCGCGGCCCGGACGGCCCGGAAGGTCTCGTCGGCATCCGGATTGGTTCCGGTGAGAACAAAGTAGCAGGTCCGAAGGGCCGCCTCCATTACGCCGCCGGTGGAACCGAAGATCACAGCGGCGCCGGTTCCGGAGCCCAGCGGAGAATCAAACTCCTCCTCTTCCAGAGCGGCGATATCGATTTGGTTGATCTTCATAATGTCGCACATTTCCCGGGTGGTCAGAGAAATATCCACGTCCAGGACGCCTTCCTTCGCGTCGTTGATGTTCGGGATTTCCAGTTCGGCCTTTTTGGCGGAACAGGGCATGACGGAAATGCAGGTGATATTCTCCGGATCCACCCCGATCTTTGATGCAAAATAGGATTTGGTCACGGCACCGAACATCTGCTGCGGGGACTTGGCGGTCGAGAGCTGGGATGTCATATCCGGATACTGTTTCTTCAGGAAACGGACCCATCCGGGGCAGCAGCTGGTGAACATCGGCCACTGGTACTGCTCCCGGTGCTGCATCCTGTGAAGAAACTCCGTGCCCTCCTCCATGATCGTAAGATCTGCGGAAAAGTTGGTATCAAATACATAATCAAATCCGAGTTTCCGCAGAGCAGCCGCCAGGCGCTTTTCTGTGGCAATCTCACTGCTGAGGCCGAATTCTTCACCCCAGGCACTCCGGACTGCCGGCGCGATCTGGACGACGGTGATCTTCTCCGGGTCTGCCAATGCACCGTGGATTCCGATGACCTTGTCAATATCATATCGTACCGACAGGGCTCCGGTCGGACAGTGGGTCACGCACTGTCCGCAATAGACACAGTTTGAATTTTTCAGATTTTCGTGGCCGGCCACCCCGACGGACGTGTGGGAGCCGGAACCCACCATATCCCAGACATTGCAGGTCTGGACCTTTTCACATTCCGCCACGCATCGATAGCAGCGGATACACTTGGTCTCGTCCCGGATGATCGGAGAGAGGGGATCCCATTCCTTCGTCATATAATCCGGACGGAAGTTTTCCAGGTTGCGGATGCCGAGCTCTGCCGCAATGGTACGGAGACGGCAGTTCTCATTCCGGGCACAGCTGGGACATTCCACCTTGTGCTGGGACAGCAAAAGCTCCAGATTGGTGCGACGGGCGTCCAGAACCCTGGCACTGTCGGTAATGATTGAAAGCCCCTCAGTGCAGACATTGTCGCAGGAAGCAAAGAGCTGATCCCGGCCTTCGATCTCTACGAGACACATCCGGCAGGCGCCGATCTGATTCAGATCCTTCATATAACACAGCGTGGGAATCTTGATCCCGGCGTGGGTCACCGCTTCCAGAATAGATGTATTATCTTCGACAGCAAATGGCTGTCCGTTGATTCTGATATTTACCATTCCTGCCGCCCTCCTTTGATTATTCCGCAGTTATAGTGGTCGCATCTGAGACACCGTCCCGCCTCCTGGCAGGCCTCTTTATTGCTCATGGCGATCTCCATCAGATCGAAATCATGACGGCGCTCCGACGGAGCCCGCTCATTCATATCCACCCGGGCGCAGTATTCCCGGTCCTTCAGTACCACATCCGGGACCTCTACCTCCAGGGGGATGACATGATGATATCCCAGATATTCATCAATATTGGCGGCAGCCACTTTGCCGGCTCCGATGGCCATGATGGCGGTCTTCGGGCCGGTGACGCAGTCGCCTCCGGCGAAAACGCCGGGAATGCTCTCGATGGAAGTCCAGTCGGAGGCACTGATCAGGCCATGGGAAAGAGGAATGTCCGAATCGGCAAAGGGTTTCGGATCCATTTCCTGCCCGATCGCCTTGATGATGATGTCACAGTCGATCCGGATATCCGGGGTGCCGGTGGGTGAAGGCTTCATGCGGCTCCCGGTAATCTTGCCGACCATGTTGGGGCGGGCCCAGAGAGCCCGAACCTCGCCGTTCTCCGCTTCAATCTTTACCGGGGCGTGCAGGGCCAGCAGATTGACCCCTTCCGCAATGGCGCCTTCGATCTCTTCCGGAAGGGCAGTCATATCCTCCCGGCGCCTGCGGTAAACGATGGTCACGGAATCCGCGTTGCACCGGACCGCAGATCTGGCGCAGTCCATGGCGACATTGCCGCCGCCGACTACAAGAACCTTCCGGCCGGTGAAATCCACTGTCTCATCATCTCCGAGCCTTCCGAGATAATCCACGGCGGAAAGAACCCCTTTGCTGTCCTCCCCTTCGATTCCCATATTTTTGGCCTGATGAGCCCCGATGGAAACGTAGACTGCGTCATACTGCCTGCGGAGGTTGGCAATGGACAGGTCGCCGGAACCGACTTCCGTATTCAGCTTCACCTCGATCCCGAGGCTCAGGATCTGGTCAATGTCGATCTGCAGATAATTTCTCGGGAGACGGTAGGCGGGAATGCCGTAGACCAGCATGCCGCCGAGACGTTTATGTTTCTCATAGATCGTAACCTGGTGCCCCATCTTCTGCAGATAGCAGGCAACCGTCAGGCCGGAGGGGCCGCCTCCGACAACAGCGATCTTTTTGCCGGTATGGTCCATGGGAGAGCTGTTCTGAACGCCCTCCGCGTTGTCGATCGCGGTCCGTTTCAGTCCCCGGATGTTGACCGGGGCATCCAGCAGCGTGCGCCGGCACCGGGTTTCGCAGGGATGTTCGCAGATCAGGGCACAGACGGCGGGAAGCGGATTGTCATGAATGATCAGTTTCACCGCATCCGCGTACCGGCCTTCACCGACCAGGGCCACGTATCCCGGAATATTGATGTGGGCAGGACAGTTTGCCACACAGGGAACACTGTCGGTGCGTTCTGCCAGACAGATCCCGTGGCGGATATGGGAGATATATTCCTCCCGGAATCCCGTCACTCCCTTCAGGATCATCTTCGCAGCTTCCGCTCCGATCGCGCAGTCAGCAGAAACAGAGATATGTCTTGCAAGATGTTCAATGCGGGTCAGATCCTCCATTTCCGCTTCATTATTTAAAACCTTTTCAAGCATAAAGCTCAGCTGTCTCAGGCCGACCCGGCAGGGGGTGCATTTGCCGCAGCTCTGAGTCATATAAAGTCTGAGGAATGCAGCGCAGATGTCAATCGGACAGGTATCCGTCGGATTGAAGGTCAGATGCTGATCCATGTACTTATAGATCCCGTCAAGCACGGTCTCCACCTGATTCAGGCTGGAAATAGATAGTCTGCTCAACTTGAAACTCCTCCTTCCTATACTACAAAATTGTATATTTTTGCGTACATATAATGCTACCGTATCCGGGGAAAGAAATCAAGAAAAGCAGAAAGAAGAAAGGAAAAAAGGTACCGCGCCGGGATAGGGCGCGGTACCTTGCGTTTCGGCCTGTTAAGGATCAAAATCGACAGGATCGGTCTTAATCAGCTAAAAACTGAGAAGCATAGTTCAGAAAATCTTCCACGCTGATGTAAGCTTCGCCGTCAAAGTACTGAATATTCAGTCCGCCTTCGGATGCCTGCGGAACCTCGGCTTCCGCATGGGCGCCGGTCACAACGATGGTGCCGGTATAATGTCCCGGACCTTCCACTTCTTCCCCGTCCACGGTGATGGTGCCGTTGACACGGGAGCTGTCGTCGATATCCAGAACCGTCAGGTAGCACTCCGTCTGCGGAGTCCAGACAGAACCACCCGTCAGTGAGACCCAGACGCCGTTGTTGACGGTAGGAGCATTGTAATTACTCATGCCGCCGAGATAGGTGGCGTTGTCACTGGTGATCCGGCCTTCCACTGCGCCGGCTGCCATGGCTTCCTCAATGGTAGCAGCTTCCACTTCATTTCCTTCGGCGTCATAGAAACCGGAGTAGTTGTTGTGAAGCGCTTTCGTGGAGGTGGCGTCGCCGTTGATCTCACAGTTGTCAAAGGACAGGATCAGGTTCTGTCCCCACCAGGTCATGCCTTCTCCTGTGGTGGAGACGGAAATGGAATTGAAGAAATTGCCGTTCAGCGCCGTCTCGTCCCGGCAGTCTTTGAAGGAGACCTGCACGTCATTTACCATATTCTCAATATTGTAGGAGAAGATGGACTGATTCTTGACGTTGTAATCATACGGATTGTAATCCGGATCTGCTGCGACTTCTGCGTTCAGATCCAGAACTTCCGAGAAGTAGGGAGCGCCCATACCCGGATCATCACAGGTGGCCAGCTGGACAATCACCCCGGTTTTGGAATCAAACAGCGTGTTTTCCACATTGATCACAGGCGTGCAGGCCTTGATCAGAAGAGCGGCGCCGTTGGTGTAGAAACGGGAATCCTTCAGCAGTGTATATCCATCGGGTTTGAATTCTTCCGCGGTGTTATCTGAAGCACCCGGAACATAGGAGACATTGTTGGTCTTGTGATACATGACGCCGTACTGTCCTGTGTAGGTGGTGCCGTCGAAGGTGCCGCCGGCGGTCTCATTTGCTACGATCAGAGCATAGGTCGTGTTGTAGGCATCTCCGTTCTCATCCGGTTCCACCCCTGATTCATAAGCGATGTCGTAGTCATAGTTGTCTTTGGCAAATGCGATTTCCTCATCGATCACACCCTGGGCGATGGCATTGCCGATCACACAGTTGGTGAAGGTGTTATGGGTCGCGCCGATGGCATAGGAGACATAACCGCTGGTTCCCGTGAAGTCCAGAACACAGTCATTCAGGTTCATCTGGATGGTGTATTCGCCCCAGTTTAAAGGTCCGTCCACTGCGTCGGAGGAAACAATGCCCCAGCCGGAGCTCAGGATCACACAGTTGTTGTAATTGCCCACGCCGGTGCTGGCCATTAGCTGGGTCCGGACTTCCGGAGTCGGTTCAATGCCCAGCATCCAGGGAGAACTGCTCATGCTCATTCCGGAAGTGGTCTGATACATGGTGGTGCCGTCTTCCAGTTCCGGATTGAGGGCCACGATAATACCATCGTTGATGGTCAGGACCGGAGGATCTGCCAGGTCATCCCCGCCGATGAACATGCCGTGACGGATAATGCCGTGGGCAAAGAAATCATAATTGTTGACCGTGACTTTGGCATTGCCGCCGACAGCGATTCCGGCGCCGACGCCGGCAAAGTCGTTGGAGCCGTTGCCTTCCGCCAGGATCGTCAGCCCGTCGATGGTGTATTCCCCGCCGGTGACGATGACACCTTCAAAGTTGGCATTTTCCGATTTGATCATCAGATCGGAAGCGCCTTCATCATCATAGGTTCCGGAGACTGCGGACAGAACGGAATAGTCCTCCTGTACGCCGTCGTTGATATAGAGTCCTGTCCGGTATGCGGATTCGTAGCCGTCTACAAATGCCGGGATCTGGGGCGTTACGATAAATTCCACGTTTTCGTATTCCCCGTCCAGAGCGGCCGGATCCACTTCCACACCATCGATTACGACCGTCAGGAATCCGGTCTCAGAGCCATAGGTGGAACCGTCAAAGGTGAAGGTCTCTTCTACGGAAGACTCTTCAATATAATGATCGTAAACGATCGGTTCCGCGGAAGATCCGCCGGATTCCCCTCCGGACTCGCCTTCCGGGGATTCGCCTTCTGCAGATTCGCCTTCCGGAGATTCTCCCTCCGGAGACTCTCCCTCGGGAGCAGCCCCGTCTCCGGGAACGGTCAGTTCGGTTTCTCCGGATTCTGCCGGCTGTTGAGCGTCAGCAGCCCAGATGGTGGAACCGAGGACCAGAACCAGACAGAAGGACAGGAGCAATGCAAGCATCTTTTTGCCAGTTTTCATAAATACCCTCCTATTCTGTGAATAACCATTACGCCCTTTGGCGTAAATAACTACAGAATAGTATGTAACACAGATAAGAAAAACCGTCAAAATAATATGCCGGAATATTCCCGGTTTTTGCATAAAATTAACAGTTCGGAAACATTTGATCAAAATGTACTAAAAACAACAGAATATTTATGGACGGCCCGGAATGCGGGAGAAACAGATTTGTAAATTATGGGAGATTATGCATAATATATACAGGAATAATTCAGCCCTTCCCTACGATTGACGCAGACAGCGGAAAAAGGTAGAATCAAACTGACTTATTGTATTTATATTATAGGAGGGACACAACAAATGAAAATGAAGAAATCCATGCTGTCATTCGTTGCTGTCGCCGCAGCCGCAACCATGACATTCTCCATGAGCGCTTTCGCAGCCGCACCGGCGCAGGAAAGCTCGGGATTGTCTATTGCGGAAGTGGAGTACGGCGAGAATTATATTGCAACCACGGCAACCGCAGATGACACGATCAACAGTCCATCCGCATCTTCCAATATCACAGCCGTTACCTTATCAGACGGAACGGTTGTCCAGGCAGATGGGGGCGTTCTGACCCTGGTGATCGACGGAATCCAGTTTGATATCCTTGATTATCTTGAGTCCGGCGCAGAACTTCCGGAAAGCGCAGAATTTGTGACTACAGCCGGATCAGAAGCCTATTCCGAAATGGGCAAGTTCATGAACATGGCAGGCAACACCGCCGAGTACACCTTCCGTTCCGCACTGAAGGTGACCGCTGACGGAGTGGATGATACCGAGACCATCCCGGCTCTGCTGAATGCCGATTATGACGATCAGGGGATCGCCGGAGGATCCATCCTTTCCTACGGCCCGTTCTTCAACGGCATCATCGTGGATTCCGCACCTTACACGATCTCAGGCATGAGCCTTGTGGGTATCGGTGACGGCGCCAACGATTTCCAGGGTGAAGCCGCCATGGTTCTTTCCCAGGGAAGCGCTGATGTGACCATCGAAGATTCCACGATCTTCACCGCAGGCGTTATCCGTACTGCAGCCGCAGTGAAGGGAAATGGTATCCTGCGTATCAACAATTCTCTTCTTTATACCGAAGAGACCACAGACACCCAGGCAGAGTATGATGCACTGGTGGTTCCGATGATGAAGAGAACTCCGTTTGCACTGGGCCTGGAAGGCGTTGTCCGTGCGACCAACGTCCTCGGCGCAGGCCAGGGAATCTACACAGATTCTCTGATCGTATCCTCCGGATGGGGCGTTCTGTCCACAGACTCCGGCCAGGGATACAACAGTGTCGGAACCTATGCTCTTGATGTCAGCAATACCGTTGCCGGAACCGGCCTTGTGGAAGAGGCCAAGGACGGCGTGGAATATTTCGCGACCAAAGAAGTAGACGGCATCACCTACGGTTACACCGCAGGCGGCTCCGGATACGTTGCATACGCCGACTCCGGTGTATGGGATAAGTTCGACAATGTCAGATTCTACGGCGGAAATGAAGTCCAGATCATGGCTTCCTCCAACTCCTCCGCATTCTACACCAATTCCGAACTGAATTCCGGACATATCGGTATTATGACCCAGCAGAATGCCGGCGGTACCATCTCCGTCGTGGACTCTGTCATGAACGTTGCGGAAACCGGCGTACAGATCAAATCCGGTGCCGCAAACAACGGTTATACCAATGTGATCTTTGACAACACCGAAGTGAATTTCACCGCGGACTCCGTCTGGGGCAAGACTCTGGTGGAACTGGTGGAATCTGATGATGCCGGAAACCCGGGCAACACTTCTTTCACTGTGGATGACAGAGGCGATGAAGCAACCGCTTCCACCGCCACCGCCATCGTGGATGATTCCAGCGCAGTGCTTGCCAACGGTACCTATGAAGGAAATATCTGGAACAACATTTACAACAAATATCAGGTTCTGAACGTGACCCTGGATGCCGCAACCGTAACCGGAACGATCTCCTCTTCCTACAGCTATCATATGAATGATGATGGTTCCCGTATGGAGAACGGTACCGTTCTTTACGGCGACACCACAGGCAACTATCTGCTCTCCGGCGCAATGGATTATCATAAGATCGGTGCTCAGTACAACGTGGCAAATCCGCAGGTCAACAACCCGCTGAATCTGGATCTGGTCAACGGCGCTGTCTGGAACATCGTTCTGGCAGACGGCACCTGCGGCGAGGCAGAGGCCATCTATCTGAACAACCTGACCGTAGCCGAAGGCTGCGCAGTCAACGCAGAAGAGCCGGTGGAAATTCATGTATACGGCGAAGCTGTGATCGACGGCGAGATCAGCGACACCATCACCCTGATCCAGGAAGAAGCTGTGACTCCGGACGTTGCTTCCAGCGAGATCTATGCTTACGATATGGCAGATCCGCGTCATACCGCAACCATCAAGTTTGTCGATGAAGAAGGCAACGATGTGGTGGGCGCAGGCAGATTTGAAGCTTACAAGGCATTCGCTACCAGCTACTTCACTCTGGGATTCAACAACTATGAAATGGTTTCCATCGATGTTACCGACGGAGACGCTACGCTGACCAAGATCGAAGAAGGCGATGAGTACTTCGGAGAATATGAATACAATATCGCCATGGAATCCGACTGCACCATTACAGTGGTCGTAAAAGAAGCAGCCGGTTCTGACGGCGGATCCGGCGGCGGGGAATCCGCAGGCGGCCCGGAAGGCGGTTCTGAAGGCGGCGAGTCCGAAGGCGGCGAATCGCCGGAAGGTGAGTCTCCGGAAGGAGAAGCTCCGCAGAACTAAGAAGGATCCTACGGAACCCCGGATTTGTAAGAAGTCATTTCTACGATCCTGAAAAAGGCGGCAGGCAACTGCCGCCTTTAATCTGTCTGAAAAGCTATGCAATTCCGGGAAAAAAGAGTATGATATACAAGTTATGAAACATTTTCTGAAAACACGGATAAGGCCCTGCGCCTTCATACTGATCCTTCTGCTGACGATACTTGGCACGCCGGTTTTCACGCAGGCACAGCAGCTTTGGCCGGAGGCTCCGGAGCAGGCGGGGGAAGGCGTTGTCCTCATGGAAACCAGCACTCAGGCGGTGATCTATGAGAAAAACGCCCAGCAGAGACTGTACCCGGCCTCCACCACCAAGATCCTGACAGCGATCGTGGTTCTGGAGAACAGCACCCTGGACGAGACGGTGGTCTTTACGGAGGAATGCTGCGATCTGGAGGAGGGAGCTGTCACCATTGATTCCGTGCCGGGAGAGGAGCTGTCCCTGAAGGACGTGATGTATGGACTTTTGCTGCCCTCAGGAAATGACTGCGCCATGGCGCTGGCGATCCATGTGGCGGGCAGTGTCAGTGCCTTCGTGGATATGATGAATGAGAAGGCGCTGGAGATCGGTGCCACCTCCTCTCATTTCATGAACCCCTCCGGACTGTTTCATTCGGAGCACTATACCACTGCCCAGGATCTGGCACTGATCGCCCGGTACGCATTTCATAATTCTACGTTTGTGGATATCATTTCCCATCCGACCTATATTATCGAGCCGACGAACAAGACTCCGGAAAGCCGGGTCCTTGTCAACACCCATGAGATGATCACCCCCGGCAACCCGGATTACAACAGCCACGTGATCGGCGGCAAAACGGGATATCTGTACGAGGCAGGAAGGTGTCTGGTCACGTACGGGGAAAAGGACGGGATCACCCTGCTGGCAGTTATCCTGGACGGTTCCTATTACGGGATCTTCAGCGAGACGCAGGAGCTTCTGGATTTCGGATGGGATCATTTCCGGATCATCAATGTCTCGGAGGAGGAACGCCGGTTTTCCTATGCGGATGAGGACGCAAAGGTGCAGCTCGATTCCTCCAATCAGATCCTGATGCTCAATGAGGTCCCCTTCTACGAGCTGACCTCAAAGATCAATTACGCCTATTATCTGGACGAAAACGAATATGCCGAGGCGAAGGAAGAAGCCGGGATCACCCAGGGGGATCCGCGGCAGCTCTACGCCTGGATCGATTATTATTACGCAGACCATTATCTGGGAAAATGCAATGTGTTTGTTGATCCGCAGATGGCGGTCCGCACCGCTTCCTTTATCGGGGTGACGTATGTCAATCTGTGGCTGATCATTCTGATCGTGCTGGTGATCGTCCTGATCGTGATCTTCCTGGTTCGGCTGGGAAAAAGATCCGACTCCGGAGAGAGCGGGCTCTCCGCCCGGGAACACCGGAAAAGCGGGAAGAAACAGGTCCGTTACTACAGCAGAAGCGACAGTATCGATCTGAGAAATCAATATATCAAAAGCGGCAGCAGGGACCGGGAAAGTATCCATACCCTGAATGATATCGGTGTTTCTTCTTCCAGAAGGACCCGGATGGCATCCTCTGTGCGGACCGGCAGGGCCGGGACCACCACAAGAGCCGGAACCGCTTCGGCGGGAAGCAAAAGAGCCGGGACCACTGCGGCAGGAAGCGGCAGGTCCAAAGCCTCCGGGACCAGGGCCGGGACAACACGGCAGAGAAATACCTCCGGGAGGAAGGAGACCCTATGATACGGACATATCTGATCAATAAAGAGGAACTGGCGGACATTCAATACAAAGAAGAACTGTTCAGCCCGCAGCGGCGGCAGAAGATTGAATCCAGTAAACGGCAGGAGGATAAGGATCTTTCCGCCTGCGCGGAGCTGCTGCTGATTTATGGGCTGAGCCGGGCCGGCCGTGTGGAGCTTCCGCTGAATATTGAGGAAAATGAGCGGAAAAAGCTGCAGCTTCCGGGCAGCAGCTGGCATTTCAACCTGTCCCATGCGAAGGATTATGCCGTATGTACGGTGGCGGACGCTCCAGTGGGCGTGGACATTGAGTCCTTCCGGGTCCGGGAGCTGATGAGCCCCGAGCGGATGCTTCATCCGGAGGAGGCAAGGCTTCTCGCCTATATCTCCAATTCAAATGAGAAGAAAAAATACTTTTACGAGTGCTGGGTGGCGAAGGAAAGCTATCTGAAGAACCTCGGGATCGGCCTGATCGTAAGACCCCGGGACTTTCTGGTCCGGGAAGAGCGGCTGGTGATCCGGGATGAGGAGTATCAGGCCCGAAAAGGGCATCATGCCCGCAGTGCCGTGCAGGTACAGGAACCGGCGGGATCGGGGGATACGACCCTCAGCGATAATCTGTCTTATCTGGAACCCCGTTATGTCCACGTGTTCGAGCCGGGCGAAATCCGGGGAACGGACTGGAAATTCGACGCCGGATACCGGGTGGCGGTATGCAGCATGGACAAGGATCCGGATCATACAGCCAGACTGATTCATGCCGCGGACATCAATCAGGCCCTGGAGGAGATCGGCAGAAAGGCATAGTAGATCCGGGGGCCGGAACATTTGGAAAGAGGACAGGATGAGACTGAGAAATATCAAGGGCAGCAGGGAGGTCATTGCTGCCTGTCGTTATGTCATACAGGAAGAGGGGAAAGAAAAAGCCTCCTTCGCGTCCCGCAGCGCCTGGTCTGTCCGGGGAAAGTGGAAGGAGGTTTTCGGAAATGACCATCCCCTTTGCGTTGAGATCGGCATGGGCAAAGGCGCTTTTCTGATGGAACTGGCCCGGCGAAATCCCGGGATCAATTATGTCGGGATCGAGAAATATTCCAGCGTCCTTCTGCGGGCCGTCCAGAAGCAGGAAAAGGAAGAGCTGCCCAATGTGCGGCTGATCCGGATGGAAGCGGAGAATCTTCCGGATGTGTTTGCTCCGGGGGAAGTGGACAAGATTTATCTGAACTTTTCCGATCCCTGGCCCAAGGATGCCCATGCGGGCCGCAGGCTGACATCCCGGGCATTTCTGGACCGGTATCAGAGGATCCTGAAGGAGCAGGGACGGATCGAATTCAAGACAGACAATCAGGAACTGTTTGATTTTTCCGTAGAGGAAGTCCGGGAAGCCGGCTGGGAGATCTGCGCGCTGACCAGGGATCTTCACAATGATCCGGAATTAAGCCGGAACAACATCCTGACGGAATACGAGGAACGCTGGTCCGGAGAGGGAAAGCCCATCTGCGCCATGCATTTTCAGAAACCGGCAAATACACAGGAAGAACAAGGTTTTTAGTTGTATTTTTCAGGAATAATAGATATACTAAATTCGCGCGCTGTCTGCGCAATAAAAACGATTGAAGGATAGAGAGATGAACGAAGAACTGAAGAAACTGATCGAGATCCTGACCGATATCAATGAGGATGTGGATTTTGCCAATGAGAAGGCCCTGGTGGATGACGGCCTGATCGACTCCTTTGATATCACATCGATCATTACCGCCCTGGATGAAGAGTATGATGTAAGGATTGAGGCGTCTGAGATCGAACCGGAGAATTTTAACAGCGTGGAAGCAATCCTTGAAACTGTAAAAAAATATCAGGCAAAGAGATGACCAGAAATGTATTAGACTGGCTGGAGGCCACCGCAAAAAGACGTCCGCAGGCTCCGGCCTTCCGGAATCAGGAACAGGAAATCACTTACGCCCGGCTGGATCAGAGGTCCCGTCAGATCGGAACCTTTCTGGCAGAGCGTGTGCAGAGGCAGCAGGGAATCCTTGTCTTTATGGAGAAGGGCCCGGACTGTCTGTGCACCATGATGGGGATCGTGCGCGCGGGATGTTTTTATACTCCGCTGGATCCTGCTATGCCCCAGGACCGGATGAAGCTGATCGTATCGGTGCTTCAGCCGGCCTGCATTGTGTGCAGCGGGAAATACACCGAGAAGGCCTCCCAGTTAAGCGATGCGCCGGTATTTGAGGTGGATCAGATCCCGGAGACCAGCGATGACGCACTGCTTGACCGGGTACGGGCTTCTCATCTGGACAATGATCTGCTGTATGTTCTGTTTACCAGCGGATCCACCGGACTTCCCAAGGGGGTGGCGATCACCCACCGCAGTGTGATCGATTTTATTGACTGGACCTCCCGGACCCTGCCTGTGGATGAGGACTGTATCTTCGGAAACCAGGCTCCCTTATATTTTGATAACTCCGTGCTGGATCTGTATACTTCCATCCGGATCGGGGCCTGTGTGGATTTCATTCCGCCTGCGCTGTTTTCCTTCCCGGGAAAACTGGTGAGCTATATCAGGGAGCATCAGATCAACACCCTGTTCTGGGTGCCGTCTGCCCTGGCCAATGTGTCCTCCGCCGGAGTGCTGGAGGATTCCGGAATGGAGCTCCGGAACATCTTCTTCTGCGGAGAAGTAATGCACTGCAGGACCCTGAATGAATGGAGACGGGTATTCCCGAAGGCCCATTATGTCAATATGTACGGGCCGACGGAGATCACGGATGTCTGCGCCTATTATATCATTGACAGAGAGTTCGAAGATACGGAGTCCCTGCCGATCGGTTATCCCTGCAGCAATACCTGGATCGGCCTGATCGACGGAGAGATCTGTGTCGGAGGAACCTGTCTGTCTCCGGGCTATTACAATGCTCCGGACCGGACAAACGAGGTCTTTGTGCAGAATCCGCTGCGGCCGCAGATCCGGGAGATCATCTATAAGACCGGAGACCTGGGAGAATACAATGAAAAGGGCGAGCTGATGTTCCTGGGACGGAAGGATTCCCAGATCAAACGCCACGGATACCGCATCGAGCTGGGAGAGATCGAGACGGCTCTGTGCAGTATTCCCGAGATTCATAAGGGATGCTGTCTGTTTGACAGCGCGAGAGACCATATACTGGCGTTCTATACGGGACAGATCGATGAGAAGAGCATCGGCCGGATCCTGAAGAAGAAGCTTCCGAAATATATGCTTCCGGATATTTATGTACACGCAGACCAGCTCCCGGAAACGGGAAACGGAAAGATGGACCGTGTGCGTATCCGAAAGGAATGGGAAAATGAGCATACTCTCGATTGAATTTCTTGCACTGGTCCTGGGGACCGTGATCGTATACTATATCATCCCGCTGAAACTGCGCTGGTGGGTGCTGCTTGCAGCCAGCGCGTTTTTCTACGCCCTTGCGGGCTGGCAGGGATGCATCTGGCTGGTCCTTGTGGCGGCGGAGACATTTCTGATGTCATTGCTGCAGGAGCGGCTGGTACAAAAAGAACGGACGACGGAGAAAACCGAGGAGCTGATCCGGAAAAGAAGGGAAGAAGCGGAGGAAAAGGGTACGGAAAAGGCCTCCGGGGAGGGAAATCCCGGTCTTGAGGATGTGTGGCCGCTCCCGGAGGAGGACCTGCCGGGCCTTCCCGAAAAAGGCTGGTTTTCTTCTGCCCGGAAGATCCGGAAACTCCGGAAGATCCTGCTGGCGGTTACGATCATTCTGCCCTTTGCCGCCATGGCCTTTACCAAATATTACGGCTGCCTGCGGGCGTGGATCGTTTCCATGCCGGAACTGTCGCTGATCCTGCCTCTGGGATTATCCTACTTTACGTTCCAGAGCGTGGGTTATACCGTGGACATCTATCGCGGGAAATATGCAGCGGAGAAAAATCCCCTGAAATACCTGCTGTTTGTTTCTTTCTTCCCGCAGATGACCCAGGGCCCGATCTCACCCTATCCGCAGCTGATGCCTCAGCTGACCCGGGGGAACCGGTTTGACCCGGACAATTTTGTAATGGGAGTTCAGCTGGCCCTGTGGGGATATTTTAAGAAAATGATCATTGCGGATCGGCTGGCGGAGGTGACCAGCTCTGTAAATGCCGATAACCGCGGCTGGTTTATCCTTCTTTCTGTTATCATCTATGCGATCCGTCTGTATGCGGATTTCTCCGGAGGAATGGACGTGATCCGGGGCGCGGCGAAAATGCTGGGGATCGACATGGTGGAGAATTTCAAAAGGCCGTTTTTCTCCTTCAGTGTGGCGGAATACTGGCGCCGGTGGCATATCTCCCTGGGCGTCTGGTTCCGCAGTTACCTGTTCTATCCGCTGACCACCAGCGGATTCGGACTGGCCCTCAGCAAGCTGGGAAAGAAGCTCTTCGGAAAGAAAGCAGGACGGGGACTTCCCGCCACGATCTCCACGATCATCATCTTTTTCCTGATCGGAATCTGGCATACCGCCAACGGAAACGCGGTGATCTTCGGTCTGTACTTCGGCCTTGTCATGGGTATTGAGATACTGCTGGAGCCGGCATTCAAAAAGCTCAAAAAGAAACTGCACGTGAATGAGAAAAAGCTGTACTGGAAGATCTTCACGATGATCCGGACCTGGATCCTGATCCTGATCCCGCAGTACTTTGCCTTTACCGACGGTCCCGAAACGGCCCTGAAGCTGATCGGGAATACCTTTGCCAACTGGAACTTTGAAAAGGCCGGTCTTCAGTTTACCGCCGTCATGTCTTCGCTGTCCTGGTATATTGCGGGGATCGCCTTTGTGATCATGCTGGCGGTTGACATTATCTGCGAGATCCGGCCGAACCTGAATCAGGCCCTTGCAAAAACCCGGTTCTATATCCGGTGGCCGGTCCTTCTGCTGCTGATCCTGAGCATTCTGATCTATGGCTGCTATGGGGCAGGATATGATCCGACGGCATTTCTGTACACGCATTTTTGATCATGGAGCACATGGAAGAAAAAACTAAGATTGAGGAAAACGTGAATAAAAAGGACCGCAGAAGGAAACGGTGGTTCTGGTTCAGGCTGGCGGCATTTGCGGTGATCGCCCTGATTGTCCTGACTTATTTTGTGTATGTGCTGACCCCCAAGTACCCCTATGGGATCTGCAGTCTTTATAATTATTACCGCACGGAGAAGGGAACGGTGGATGTACTGGCGGTGGGTACCAGCCTTTCCTACACCGACCTGAATACCAATATTCTCTGGAATGAGTACGGAATTGCCTGCTATGATCTGGGAACCGCGGAGCAGCCTTTCTGGAGTACCTATTATTACCTGAAGGAGGCAATGAAGTACCAGAAACCCAAGGTGGTGCTGCTGGATATGAAGGCGATCTCCTATCTGGATGACAAGGTGGACCGGACCCGGACAGTGCTGTGTTCCTATGGAATCCTGGATCCGGTGAACCGGTTGAAATGCATCTATGAGTGTGTGGAACCGGAGGAGTTCCTGGGGTATGCCCTGGCATTTTCCCAGATCCACACCAATTATGTCCGGAATAAAGGGGCGGACTGGGTGATCCCGCCGGATAACGGGGGAAGAGGCAGCAGCTGGAAGGGCTATATCGAAAAGGATGAGACTGCCGATCATGACCCTCCGTCCATTAATTTCAAATTCGCAACTCCCAAATATGTCAACGAGCATGAGTCGGAGTATTTTGAAAAGATCCTGCAGTTCTGTGTGGATAATGATATCACCGTGATGCTGATCGGATATCCGAATGCGGATTACAAGCACGATCACCTGTATTACTGCGCTGCCTTTGAAATCGCGGAGAAATACGGGATCACCGGGATCAATTACAATCTTCCGGAAAATGCGACCGGGATCAATTATCATACCGACTGCGCCGACTGGCAGCATCTGAATGTTCACGGAAGTGTCACCTTCACCCGGGCTGTGGCGGAGGATCTGATCGAGCTGTATGATCTGGAGGATCACAGAGGCGATCCGGCCTATGCGTCCTATGATGAGTGCGCGAGCAAATGGTTTGCCGAGTATCCCCAGTACCGGAAGGCTCTCTATTAATTCAGAAAGATCAATGATGATGGAACGGATATCCTATCAGCTGATCAGAAGCCGAAGACGAACGCTGGGCATGGAGATCCGGGATGGCCGGCTGATCGTGCGGGCTCCTTTGCGGTGTTCCGGAGGGGAGATCGAGCGGTTTGTCCGTGCGCACAGTTCCTGGATCCTGCGGCAGATGGCAAGATCCGATCTTCAGACCGCCCGGGCGGAGCAGGCGGGCAGACTGGAGGAGACGCAGATCAGGGAGCTGAAGCAGCAGGCGATGCAGGTGATCCCAAAGAGGGTTCAATATTATGCGCCGCTGATCGGCGTCGATTACGGCCGGATCACGATCCGGTGCCAGAAGACCCGGTGGGGAAGCTGCAGCAGCAAGGGCAATCTCAGCTTTAACTGTCTTTTGATGCTGGCGCCTTTGCAGGTCCTGGACAGTGTGGTGGTCCATGAACTTTGCCACCGGAAACAGATGAATCATTCCCAGGCATTTTACCGGGAAGTCTACAGGGTGTTTCCTGAATATAATAAATGGCACCGCTGGCTGAAGACCAACGGTGCCGTGCTGTTAAAACGGGTTCCCGACGGCCGCAGTTGATAGCGGCCGGATTGAATTGTGCCTGTATTTCGGATTCGCCGGATCTAGTAGCGGCCGTATTTTTCCAGGGTGTCGCGCCATGCATGCATATTGGCAGCAGGCACATTGTCCAGGGCAATACTGTTGCTCATGAAATATCCGCCGCCGGGGGCCAGCAGATCCAGGGCCTTCCGGGTCACGGTCTCCACTTCTTCCGGAGTCCCGTTCATCAGAGTCTGGGTATCAACGCCGCCTCCGATGGCTGCATAGGGACCGACGATCCGTTTGGCTTCCGCCCAATCCACATCTTCAAAATTGTAAAGAACTTTTCCCTTCGGAACATCCGTGATGCAGTCAAGACGGGTATTATATCTGCCTTCGCAGAACACGATGGGGGTCAGATCGGCGGCAATGGCGGCTTCGATCGTCCGCTTCAGGGTGGGCCAGTAGTGCTTTTCGTATTTTTCGATGGACATGAAATTGTCGACGCCGCAGTGCAGCGGGATGAACAGATCCTCGCAGTGGGCCATTTTGGCGTTGGCGATAGCAGCGGGAATGGTAAAATCACCCCATTTTTGAAGGGCTTCATCCACACACTCCGGATCCGTGGACATGTCCATGCAAAGCTCCATCAGTCCCCGGACATTGTCCGCAAAATCATCAAAGGGGATGCAGGCGGGGGCTCCGCCGTAAACCGGATACCCGTTCTGAATCACGCTCATGGTCAGTTCAATGCCGCCCTGCATATATTCGGCGACTTCATTTCCCACCTGCAGCAGGGACTTCAGGGATTCCTGCACCGCCGGATTTGCAAACTGCATATAGCTTAAAATCGCGTGCCCGCACATGGCATAAGGATTGAGGAACTGCAGCCCGCCCAGAGCTCCGAATTTGTTGGGCAGGACCTTCTGCATGATGAACAGGGTGGGATCCCGGAAATAATCTTCCCAGTCATCCTCTGTCAGATAGGATTTATCGACATACTGATAGGGGGTATTTTCCGGAAGATTGTAGTAGGATCCCGGCCAGCGGGCCTGTTTGTGGCCAATGGTCTCCATGGGTTTGATGGGGAAGGGAACCGGATTCCAGACCCAGTCCGGATCATAGTCTTCACAGAATCTGCGAAGGGGTTCGATCAGAGATCTGGCGTCGGTCATGGATTCCTGGATGGTTACTCCGTAGTGAAGCGGATAGAAATTGTTCATGGAAGGCATGAAGGGGACCCGGTCCGGCTCCTGCAGGGAAACCGCGGTTTTGTTGCGGATACTTCTGATGGCGATGGGCGGAAGGGCATTTTCCGGATTCTGGTTCATATGGATCCTCCTTTTTGTATTTGAACTATGTGTTTTATTATTCTGCACATAAGTATAATAAGAATGAAAACAGCTTAAAATGTATGGTTTGTTTGAATTTAACTTCTATTTCCTGTAATGACTTGTGCAAAGTATACAAATGCGGTATGATGGATCCGGTTTTTATGGTTTGATGAATTCTGCGGCCTGGGAGGGATGGAGATGACACTCAGTATGTGGATCGTATATGACTGGCTGGAAAAGTATCAGCCGACAGCCCGGATCCGGGGCGGAGGCATGACGATCCATGGAGTCCGGTTTCTGGAAGAGGATCTGGAACTGAAAAAGGAATATCTGTATATCGGCTACAGTGATGAGTACATCGATAAATGGGATTATAATGTGATCTGTGTCAACGGCACGGATCTGATTGTTCTGACAGCGCCGAGTATCTATGTGATCTTCAATGAAATCCAGCAGATGCTGGAATATTACAACAACTGGGAGACCCGGCTGCTGCAGGCCATGAATGAGGAACAGGAGCTTCAGGAGCTGCTGTCGGTGACGACGCCTGTGCTGAAGACCGGGATCGCGGTTTCCGATCTGAGCCACAAGCTGCTGGCCCATGCGGACTTTGAAGGCCGGGAGGAGAAGCTGCAGCTGGAAAACGGCTATCTGACTTACGAGGAAATGCGGATCATCAACCGGCAGATGCAGGAAAATGTCTCCAATCATGAACCATATATTATCCAGTCCTCCCAAGATAAGGATATCAACTTCAATATTTTCTCCCAGTCCGGGAATCTGCTGGGGAGTATTATTTCCCTGAGCGGTGGGGAAGGGGAAAATGTGAATTCCAGGCTGCAGCTGATGGGTGTGTTTGGCAGGCTGATGAATCTCTGGTTCCGGCTGCATGAGAAAACCCTCCGGGAACTGACTTTGTTCCGGGATGTTCTGGAACTCCGGGAAACCGACCCGGAGATTATCGCTCTGAGAATGGAAGGAATGGGATGGGGCGATGAGCCGGAGATGCAGCTGCTGATGCTTAGGCCCTGCACCTCCGTCAGCCTGGGGATTCCGTTTATCTTCCGATTTCTGGAATCTGTCTATGCGGGAGTCCGCTCCATCCGCTACCGGGAGCAGTATCTGCTGGTTGTCAACTTTTCCCTGACGGAACGGAAAAAGTTTCTGTCCGAGCTGACACAGCTGATGGAGAAGCAGTCCGCCTACTGCGGATGCAGCCATACATTTACCAATCTGAATCATCTGCTGCAGAACTACCAGCAGGCAGAATTTGCGGCGGAATACGGGGATCATACGGCAGGTGCGGTAAACCGGTGCGAGGATTATGCCCTGGAATATATGCAGGAGAAGCTGCGTTCGGCCATCGACGCCAACATCATCTCTCCCGTTCTTTCCCAGCTGGAGGATCACGACAGCGCCAACGGAACCGATTATTATCGAACCCTGTACACCTATCTCCTGTGCGAGCGCAACCAGACCCTGGCCGCCCGGAAGCTGTTTATTCACCGCAATTCCCTGGTTTACCGGATCGGGCGTATCGCGTCCCTCATCGGCATCGATCTGGACGACGAAAGAGAGCGGATGTATCTGCTGCTGTCATATTTTATGCGGGAGAAGCTGTAGCGGTAAAGGCCGCATTATCAAAAGCTGCAATTTTCAAAAGCCGCAAGGGAAAAATGCTGCAGTGGAAGATGCTGCAGCGGCAAAGTGGCGGCTGAGGCTGTTATTGATTGGCGGCTGTGCGGAAGGTCGGGTGTGGAAAATACAGGTTTTTTTATTGCTGTCCTTCCATTTTGTCGGAGCTTTTGCTGAAATATGGAAGGTAAGCTGCGAAGAATCAAGGATTTCCGAAGACCAACCTTCCGCAGTTTATTGTGACGGAGCTTTAACAGGATCCAAATGATAATCCAAATGTTGATCAGAAGTATGGTCAGATGTATACAACAGAGTAAAATGTTGATTGTTGACAAAGAATTGAGAGTTTAGTAAAATACATTTTGCATCACATTTGTGATGAACAATTGAACAGAGCTCAAAAGACTTTGGACAAATGAGGAGAAGTACTCAAGTGGCCGAAGAGGCGCCCCTGCTAAGGGTGTAGGTCGTTAACGCGGCGCGAGGGTTCAAATCCCTCCTTCTCCGCTTCGCGGATAGCCAGAATTCGTTGAAAAATCAACGGTTCTGGCTGTTTTCATGTCTGAGGCATTTTGAGTACTTTTGAGTACTTTCTGAGTACACGTTACGCCCCTTCGAAGGGTGGTTCCTTTCCGGATTGAGTACTTTAGGGTAGTCATACTGCCCTCCGGAACGGGATCGTCTCATTCAGATTCCTGATCTTTTCGAAATTTGGCATCTGAAATTCCACCACTTCTTCAAACGTTT
>JAFUBX010000070.1 GCA_017459985.1 Parasporobacterium sp. | reverse complement strand
TCAGCTCCTGCGCCAGTTCTTCTGTCTCGATACATCCGTTCGGACATACCGCCGATCCCTGACAGGCAGTAATTGTCCTCTCCCTGGGGCCGCAGACACCGGGACTTGCGCCTCCTTCGGCCAGAGCCTCTTTCACCTCATCAATGTCTTCAAGCCGGATAAAAGGAATCTCTATCCCCTGTCTGGAGGTGAGATGGACGTATCCGTGGCCATATTTTTCCGCAACTTTTGTTATAGCTGTTAGCTGACTGGCGCTCACCTGTCCTCCGACAACTGACAGTCGGAGCGAAAAATGATTTTTCTGTTTCTGGCGCATGAAACCACCCTTTTTCAATGCTGCATAATCCACTGCCATATCAGTCTCCCACTTTCCGGATATACAGTTCATAGGTTCCGTCTTCATTATCCTTAAGCTTCAGGACCTGATGGCCCTCATCCTTAACGCTTCTGGGTACATTCTGCACCGGTTCTCCGTCATTTAAATGCACCTGCAGGATCTGTCCGTCCTCCAGCTCCTCCAGAGCCACTTTCGTCTTCACAAATGTGACCGGGCAGACCACATCCGTAATATCTACTTTTTCCGTCGGCGTATACGCAGCATCAGCCATTTTCAACCTCCTGAACAATCACCAGTTCTTCTTTTCGTACCACTTTGTCTCCATTTACAGATTCCACATGAAATGCATTCAGGACCGGCCTTTCCTTCTCCTCCAGAGAAAGGATCAGATATGACGCATTTGGGTCATTCGCCAGCCTTTTGTCTTCCTCGGAAGGTCTGGAAGGCGTTTCCGGGTGAGAATGCCAGTTTCCAAGCGGCTTAAGGCCTTCCGCCCGCATTTCCCGGACTGCCTGCAGCTGCTCTCTTGGATCGATGGAAAAATGTTCATTCGTATGATCGGTATTTGTGAGAAGATAAACCTTCCTGATTTCTCTGCTTCCATCCTCTTTATCATATCCTGCAATCAATCCGCAGGCCTCATCCGGGAGCTGTAACAATGCATAATTATATATTTTTTCAAATTCTGATTTTTGTATTGTTATTCTCATATTCAAGACTCGTTTGCGGGAGTTCATTTCTTCAGTTCACACGCCGCCTGTTCATAATCAATCAGTTTCGTGATCGTCGGATGATCCGAGCATACTGCGCAGCCGCTCCCACGGGGAGGCAGTTTGATCTTGCGAAACTGCATAGACAGTGCGTCAAAGGTCAGCAGATATCCGGCCAGCAGTTCTCCGGCTCCCGTAATGTATTTGATCGCCTCCATTGCCTGGAGCGATCCGATCACGCCGCCCATAGCACCGATCACGCCGGCCTGTCTGCATGTAGGCACAGCATCCTTCGGCGGCGGATCCTTAAAAATACAGCGGTAACAGGGGCTTTCTCCCGGAATGACTGTTGTGAGTTGTCCCTTAAAGCGGATGATCCCCGCATGAGAGAACGGTTTCCCTGCCATGACACATGCATCATTGATCAAAAATTTCGCCGGGAAATTATCCGTCCCGTCCAGAATGAAGTCGTACCCTTCTATCAAATCTAAAATATTATCGCCGGTAACAAATTGATGATAGGTGTTAACGGTCACATCCGGATTGATCTGCCGCATGGTCTCGGCCGCCGAATCCACCTTTTTCTTTCCAATATCCTCTGTCGTATGTATCACCTGCCGCTGGAGGTTGGAAAGATCCACGACGTCCGCGTCCACAATTCCGATCGTCCCTACCCCCGCAGCCGCCAGATACAGGGCTGCAGGCGCCCCCAGACCTCCGGCGCCGATGATCAGCACTTTTGAGGCGGTCAGCTTCTTCTGGCCTTTCACGCCGATCTCTTTTAAGATAATATGCCTGGAATATCGCTCCAGCTGTTCATTGGTAAATGCCATTACTTCCCTCCTCCCATAAAGTAAAGGAACTCCACCTCATCACCTTCATGAAGAATCCGGTCTGCAAATGACCCTGACTCAATAAATTCCTCGTTCACGGACACTGTCACATACTGCGGGGTCTCCACCTTCTCCTGTTCGATCAGTGCCGCGACAGTAAGATTTTCCGCAACTTCCTTTTTTTCACCTGAAACTATAATTTTCATCTTCTTTTCCCTCCCGAGAATTGTTTATCGCTTCTGTAAAATCAGCGATCAGATCGTCAGCGCTCTCTATTCCAACACTCACCCTTACGGTATCCTCATAGACACCGGCTGC
>JAFUBX010000069.1 GCA_017459985.1 Parasporobacterium sp. | reverse complement strand
TTCGTCGTCATCCATCTCCCGGACAATGACCGGCAGCTTATCCAGGCCGGCCAGTTCGGACGCCCGAAGCCGTCGGTGGCCGGAAATAATCTCATAACCGCCGTCCGGTTCTGGTCTTGCAATCGCCGGTGTCAGGACTCCGTACTGTTTCACGCTCTCGACAGTTTTCTGCATTTCATCGTCATCGACAACTCGGAAGGGATGTCCTTCAAAGGGATGCAGCTCTGAGAGCGGAATCATCTGTACGTGTTCCTGCTGACTCTCTGTCCTGCCTTCTTCGGTGGTAAAGATCTCATCGTAGCTGCTCAAGGTTACGTTTGCGCCTTTTCTCGGCATTCTTCACCACCTCCCTCGTCAGCTCCCGGTAGGCATCCGCTACTTTCCCTCCGGGATCATGCTTAAAAATACTGGTTCCTTCCTTGCTGATCTCCGAAGCCCGGACAGAACGGGGGATCTCGGTATCGTAGACCTTGATCTTTCCGCCATAGGCATTCCGGATCAGCTCGCTGATCTCTTTTGCATCGTTTGTCCTGGCGTCTACCATGGTCAGAAGGATTCCCTCGATCTTCAGCTTGGGATTGATCTGCCGCCGGACTTTATTCACTGTCTGTAGCAGCTGCTCCAATCCCTTAGCCGGGAGATAGGAAGCCTGGACCGGAATCAGCAGGGTGTCCGCCGCAGCCATGGCATTGATGGTCAGCATTCCCAGACTGGGAGAACAATCCAGCAAAACAAAGTCATAGTCCCTCTTTACGCTCTCCAGATATTCCTTCAGCACCGTCTCCCGGCTGATCGTATTGACCAGAGAAACCTCCATGCCGGAGAGTTCAATACTTGAAGGCATCAGATCCATCCCTTCTTCGTGATGAAGGATCCCCTCTCCGGGCCGGATTTCTTTTTCATCCACCACTTTTTTCATCATGTCCGCAATCGTCACAGGCAGCTCCTCCGGCTTTGGATACCCGAGGCTGATGCTGAGAGAGGCTTGCGGGTCAAAATCCACCAGCAGCACCTTCTTCCCATTCATCACAAGCCCTGCGCCAAGGTTCTCACAGGTGGTGGTCTTGCCCGTGCCGCCTTTCTGATTGACGCAGGCGATCACGGTTGCTTTTGTGCTCATTAAACGGTTTCACCTCCCTTCCCGGAGAACAGGACATCCTTCACCATTTCCTGCTTGTCCCTGCTGACGGCCCGTCTGCGGTCGCTGCCGCCGACCTGCACCGGCGTACACATTTCCAGTACCCGGCTGTAGATTCGGGCATCTGCAACATTATCCGGATTACGGATCTCACCAATCGTCAGGTTGGTTGTGATGATCAGGGGGAGATTGGCTTTGTAACGCTCATCGATCACGGCATAGACCTGTTCCTTCGCATATTCCGTACTCCGCTCAATCCCCAGGTCATCAATGATCAGCAGGGAATAGTGATTGAAGGAAGCGATGTACTGATAGCGTTCCTCGGAATACATGGCTCCCATCTGATTCAGGATTTTGGAGAAATTGGTCATCAGTACCGGTATGGCCTGCTCCAGCAATGCATTGGCGATGCAGGCAGCCGCAAAGGACTTACCGGTTCCTACATCTCCCCAAAGCAAAAGGCCAAGGTTTTCAGCCCTGACCTTTCTCCAGTTCTCCACATAATTTTTTGCCCAACGGATCGTGTCCGTCTCCTCAGCCACATCGAACCGCCAGTCCAGAAGATGGCGTTCCTGAATGCCGGTGGATTTCAGACGCCGGATGGTATTCATCCGTTCTCTGGCTTCATCCTCTTCCTTCTGCCGGCGCATCTCCTCCTGCCTGCATTTGCAGGTGCAGGGAAGTGTCCGCATCTTCCCAAGGAATTCCTTCCGGCACTGCACTGGTGTATGACAGTTTCCGCAGTAAAGCAGACCATCCTCCCCCAGATACTCGCCTTCCTTCGGCATGGATTCTGTTTCCAGCTTACTTAAAAACCCTTCCAACAGCTCTTTCATAAGCTCTCTCCGGCAGAAAACTGGTAGTTTCCGTGGTCATAGGTTTTCTTTTCCTGCGGCTTCTGGCCGTCGCGCCTTGCCCAGCTGCGGATCGTAGCCAGATGGTTCTTGTAGATCTTGCCGGTCGAAGCCATATACTCTGACAGACGCTCAATACGGCTCTGGTAATCATTCGGGAATTCGCTCTTCATTTTTTCCATCTCCTCATCCGAGAGAAGCACGTTCTGGTACTGGCCATAGCGATGGCGAACCGGTCTCTTACTCTCTCTTTTATTGATTATTTCAGTACTTGATCTTTCTTTACTTGTTCTATCTTTATTTATT
>JAFUBX010000068.1 GCA_017459985.1 Parasporobacterium sp. | reverse complement strand
GTTGCCCAGTCTCTTGCCCGCGTCATCGGCGCCACGAAACGTCAGGACGGGTATCTGGAAGGCACCGGTTACCTTGTCAGCTGGTGTGTCGGCCATCTGGTGGAGCTCTCCGCACCGGAGCGGTACGATGAGCGCTTTGCCAAATGGCGGCTGGAGGACCTGCCGATTCTGCCGGAGCGGTTCCTGTATGAGGTCTCCTCAGGGACCAGCAAACAGTACCAGATCCTAAAAGGTCTGATGGACCGGCCGGATGTCGAGAAACCAAAAATAAATCTACGTTATAGATAATACCGTAAAGAGAAGGAGGGACAGGGAGTTTCAGGATTACGTTGAACATACGGAAAACAGATGATATCTTCTGCATCGACGTTATATAACGTCGATTTTTTAGTAGGAGGTATGAGTATCTATGAGCAACGTAATCAGGATGCCAGGCAGGTCTCAATGGGACTTCCGGCAGAAGTGTGTATTCAGGAACCGGCCGGTGCAGATCCGGGGTGAAGATGGGAAACTGGGGAGTTACCCGTGTATCGTGCTTTATGAGGAGGAGACGGATATACCGGTTTACTACACGGGGCTGGAAAGGTATCTGTGCCACCTTGCAAGGGGGCAGGTGCTGGATGAAAAGACCCTGTACGCAAGGGCATATGCTGTCTGTCATTTCCTGAACTATGTCCTTCGGAAGACGGATATCCGCTTCCTGCATGACTGTACGCTTGAGACTATAAGGGGGTTTCTGAAAGAGGCACGGAGGAAGCCGGATGGTGAGGACTATAACAGGGATACGTGGCAGCGGTACAGGGATTACCTGATGGATTTCCTAATCCTGTACCGGGAATACAGCGGTGAAGCGCTGCCCTTCCGCTACTCGGGAGATGAACTGAGGAGCACCATAATCCCTAAGGATGAGCAGAAACACCGGAAGGTGATGGTGACCTGTACGGCATCCCTTCATCTGAAGGCACCGAAGACTACGCACAGAAAAAACAGGATCCTTGTCGATGGATACCTGGAGCTGCTTCTGTACGAGGCGAAAAAGCATGAGCCGGATGTTGCCCTCGGGATCGCCCTGGGGGCATACGCCGGCCTCAGGGAAGGCGAGGTTGTAAATGTAAGCTTCGGGGCGGTCCGTATGCTCAGGAAGGGATTCGGCCTGACCGCGGGGATAGAAATCGATCTTACAAGGGATGCACCGTTCTTTGCCGGCTGGGATGGGAAGACGGATCCGGGAAGTATCAAAAAATATCGGAAACAGCGGGTATACCATGACTTCACCGAGACGGTTGCCGGACTTCTGGAAGAGCACACGGCATCCATGGCGGCCAGAGGGCTGGATACGGGGGACAAGGCCCCTGTGTTTGTAAACCGGCAGGGATCCCCGATGACAGTGCAGACTTATTCTGACCGGGTGAAGACCCTGTTCTACCAGTGGTTTATGCCGGCGCTTCGGGCCACCTGCGAGAAACAGGGGACATATGCCGAACACGCGGCGTTTATCGATGCCTATGAGGCAGAGTACCCGGGAGCCCATATGTTCCGCCACTGGTTCACGATGTACCTTCTGACAAAGGCAGGGCTGACGAGCGGGGAGATCATGCGGTGGCGCGGGGATTCAAGCCAGGAGTCAATGAACGAATACATCCACGAGAATGCGGACATGATCCGGCTGTTCCGGGAGACTTCGTACAGTTTCCAGGCGCGGATCCTGGAGGACGCCGGGAAGGAGGGGATGTGATGGGCCTGGAGTTTGTACCCGCCCCAATGACAGTGGAGGCGGCGTCCCGCTTCCTGGGCATCCGCGCGGCGGTCCTGCGGGATCATATCGACTCAGGAGAGATCGGGTGTGAGGACGGCATGATTACAGGATCGTCCCTGGCTGAGATCAGAAGACAGAAGGCAGACTTTATCAGCCTGCGGGAATTCCTGGAGGCGTATGACGGCAGCCGGTTTTCATCCCGGCAGGCCGCTGACAGGACAAAGTATATCGAGTTCCTGGAAAAGCACCGTTACTTCGGAATTGAAGTGATCCCGCCGGACAAGGTCTTTTTCAGCGTACCTGGAAGGGATGATTTCTATATCCGGAGGGACGACACAGAATTCCTGGATTACGAGAGTAGGGGATTCTTTGAGGACTTTGGAGTTTCAGAACGGGAAAAGGTTGCGCGGATTCTCACGGATTCGAAAGGACATGGGACTACGCGGCGGTGTGTGGAGAATTACCTGGCATTCATGGAAGATAGGGGAAATATTTATACCCCTTCCCTTACGGGCTTTGTCAGGATCGTTTTTGAGATCCCGGATCTTTCCATTGCTTCGGATAATGACATCATTGCCGCGGTCGAAGCTGCAGAGACGGGAAAGACCAAAAGCTTTCTTGCGGATTTTTTTGCATATGCATCTTCCAGGGAAACGGTAAGGTATCACAGGCTTGCCCTGAAAAAGGATGAAAGCGAGGCATTGCCGGCATACACCTATGAGGAGTTCGCACACCTGGCGAAGATCCTGTTCAATACCGGCTATGAGCGGGAGCACGGCCTCACGAAAAAAGCGTTGGATAACAGCTGGTATGCGGAGATGTGGATGTTCCTCGCCTGCCACTACATCTGCGGGTGGCGGGCATCAGACATCTGTTCCCGCTGGGTGTATCCGAACCTGAAGGGGGAAAGCAATCCCTTCGGGGTCTGTACGGAAACATTGAAAGAGGATATCCTGCGCGGGGCAATACAGGATGAAGTCTATGAAACCGTCGCCATGTATGTTATCCGCAGGATTGAAATGGCATACAACGTGCCGCAGAAAACCGGGCATGGCAGGCTCAGGTCAGAGATCCTGCCGGAACTGCGGCCGTTCTTTGGGAAGCTGACACTGATTGCGGAATACCACCACCTTGTTTCCGGCGAAGGATATATGAAACCCTGCCGCATCTACCGGTACAGGAACCGGGTCGACTGCCGTGACTTTTTTGGAGAGGAGATCCTTAAGGTCACCGGAATGCGCCACATATCTTCCAGGCGCCTGAATAAATCTTACCTGCAGGGTCTGGAACAGACGGCGCGCGATAACGGGAATACCGTCCTGGTCTCCCACGTCATTGCGGCTTATGCCAGGAACCACGCGGATGCGGACACGACGGTCGTTTACCTGAGGGACCATGGCCTGACCGGGGAGACCGCAGGCGTCGTACTGTTCATGATGATGCAGAGAGGGGTTTTCGGGGCAGACCTTTATCATGCCCTGCTGGCGGCATATCCGGACACGTTTAAGAGCCGTTCCGCCGGGGAGCAGACCCGCCTGATGGCAAAGATCCCGCTGGGCGCAGATGAACGTGAGACT